>MNDT01000006.1 GCA_001915065.1 archaeon 13_2_20CM_2_53_6
AGACCGGGTTGTAAAAGTCCATGCGGTCTATGCTGGCTGTGACAATGTTCATCCTGGTGTGGCGGAGAGCAGTAACCCCTGCAGCAACATCGACTTGCTTGAGGATTGTGCCTCCGTGAACGTTGCCCATGGGGTTTGCATCGCTCGGAAGCATCTGCGTTGATATGATCGATTTTGAGCTACTGACCGGCTTTGAAAGTCTCATGCTGGGACCAACTTGAGTCCCGAACTTTAGCTTTCCCCAAGAGCGTGCTGTTCGCGGCTTGCAATTCGCCGAAGGTTCCTGGTCTCCAGATCTCTCAACTTGTTCTCGCTTTCTTTAGGCCTTCTACTGAACAGTTTGGTCTGGTTGGTTTCATGGCCTTACAGTTTCCAGAAGTCTCCGTGTAGCCCGATCGAATCCCAGTAGGCCGTCAGCTGTTCCTTGCTGGGCCTAGCGTAATCTATCTTCATCTTCTCCTTGTATATCGGCACGCTGATCTTGAGCGTCTGTTCCAGTGAGAGGGCTTCACCTCTCACAACTGGGTTCTCCTTCAGCCAATCATCCAAGTGTCTTCGAGAACTGAGGAAGACCATGTTGTTGGCGCAGGTGAGAACTATGTTCTCCCACCACTTCGCCGCTGGCAGGCTCAAGAACACGAGGGGATCTGAAGGCTGTGTAGAAACCGCTCTTCCATTCCTGAACTCTATTCGGATGGGCTCTGCGCAGTGATGGCAGAACGAATTGACCAGGCTCTCCCTCCCGAGCATAATATGGAAGGCAACAGCGTCCCATGCACAGGCGCCAAAGTATCCTTTGTTGCCTATCTTGACCGCGAACGGTGTGTCCAGTGCGGAGAATGGATTAGCCATCAGAATTCTCTGAGTTCCCGGCAGCCGGATGACATGATGCGCCGTCTCAAGTTCCTCGAGTATGTCACTGGCCTCGCTCCGTGCCAGATGGAAGCTTTGCATGATTTCTTCCAAAACTGGAGCCCGGCTGTTCTCTAGGAAATAATCGAAGACGAACTTGCGGACAGGCTTAGCTATAGTCTCCGAAAGTTTCACCCTCTCAAGTCCAGCCGATCTGGTTTTCGGGCTCCACTTATACTCATATCCTGCTCTAGCTTCCACCATGCAATTCCCTATGAATTTGATCCAGAGGTTCGAAAGGTTCGTGAGCTTCATGAAGGCAAGCGACAAGCCTGCGGGCGAGGATCTCTTGAAACAGTTCGAATCGTTACCCGTAAAGGAGACCAACGAGTTCGGCTTCTCTCTGAAAGAGAGTGCGATGATTCTCCAGGTGATGGTGGACCATCAAAGGAGGCTGGCCGATGTCGAAAGGTCTCTCAAGGCTATAGGTCGTTGAGTCTAACGATCGTAACTTGTATCTCTTGAAAGGTTCACAGGAGTCAGGGTTTCTCCCCTCATACTTTATCCAGACTTGGGTCAAGACAGCCAAGAGGGGCATAAGACTTGGATTTGCTGATTGACGATGTTCAGTTCTGGGATGGGACGGGGTTATCTGCACGGTCTCGAATGTCAGCGTAGGTACAGACGGTCGGATGCTACTGGGTCGGATCAGTTTCTCAGTGGCCTACTGGAATCTCGCGAGACGCGAACATCCCTTGGTAATCCATGATGGGGGGGAGCCGTGGAGATGGTTAATTCGACCCATCTAAAGCCGCCCTAGTAGATTCCTGGCTTCGGCAAGGGGGCCCCGCAGGTTTCGCATTTTTCCTTGAAGGGTTGGTTTGTCATGCAATAGGGGCATCTGACGAGAATGGTATCAGGGGGAGGAGGAGGCGGGAAGGCGGTTTGCTGGGTGTAGGGTCGCTGAATATTGGAGCGAGATTGGGTCGCCGCGTTTGCGATGATGATGATTACTATGACGATGAAGAACAGGAAGAATATGCCGGGAAAGATGAAACCCGAGGATCCCCCCACCGCGACAGATCCTAGCGCTGCGAAGAAAAAAATGAACACAAACAGTAGGATGGCGGCTACCCGTATCGCCTGTCGTTTTTGGCGGCTCAATGGTTGAGCTGTTGGAGTCCCTGTTCTAAAACAATATCGGGAGATTCTTCTCTCACCATGATAGCACGGCCGCAGCGGAGTCTTCTATATGCCTAAAGAGACCAAGATCACCCCTCAGCGTCAACGAGTACTCTGTCAGGGGGCCGTCGCAGAGAAGAAAATCCCCTCTCAGGGATCCTGGGCCGAAGAAGCCTGAGGAGAAGTCTGCGCCAAGTCCTCGGGCTATTTCCGAGAGCTGTTCCATCCGCATGGAGCCTGACGTTACCAAGCATAGCTCGAAGTTTCGCATTATAGGACTCCACAAATGGCTTGCTGTACCTGCCTCAACCTCACTGATCAACTCTTCTGAGACGAACTGGCCCATTTTTCTTCGCACCACCAATGACACTTTCTTGAACGGGATTCCGGGGCTGGAAATCGTTGTCGATAGAGTTCCCGCAGGTTCAGGTTTGACCCAAGCGTTCGCGACTGACTGATCGGCAGCCACTGCTAGGGTCTGCTTCGTCAGAGAGAGTCGGAAGCGAAACCATGGCGATCGCAGCAAGAAGACCCAAATGTCTGCGCCAAGGGGAACATCTACATGGATCGCGGGAGCGAAGAATGCTCCTTCCCATCGCCCCCGCAGTAATCCAGCCGCCGGGAGGAGTTCTCCGAGTGTGAATGTCAAAGATTGGCTCCCATAGCTGTCGGTCGTTTCCTCTGGCCGGATTGGCTGAGGATCTGGAATTGAAGGATCGAATCGCCACGCCTGGGTCTTTCCCTCCTGGACCCAATGGAAGAGGAGCACCGCTGTGCCGGTGTAGGCTCCTCTATGCCTTATCTCTCCCGCGGATCTCAGCCTGACTATCGGCTTGCCTCCTGCGATGGCGTACTCGGAATGAATCCCTCCGAGCAGGCTGTAGACTGGCAAGAATTGCTTGAGCAAGGAGACAGGTTGCTATTATGCGTGCGGTGTTCTCCATCAATCAACGGATGAGTCTCTCAACTAACAGAATGACGCCACTCGAGAGAACGGCAGAATCCAGCCACGAGCAAAAATTAGACGCCGGGCAATAAGAACAGCCCGAGACGTTTTCAATGGTGGGGCCGGTGGGATTTGAACCCACGACATCCGCCGAGTCTATCGTCTACGGGTATCCTCACGCGCTCCCGAATCACCTCATCCCGCCCAACAATGGGCATCGGCACAGCCGTCCATGTTTTCCATTCTGGAGCCCGTCGTCGTCCCTTACTAGGACCCGAAACGGGTCTGGCTAGACTACGGCCCCATAGCTTCTAGCGAAAGGCTGCCTAAGCTGCCCCACCGAGCGCGTTTCTACAAAATTGTTGCTATAAGGTTTGGTCGATTCCGATCTTCTGGGTATTCCAACACGATATGCGTATGGACGGTAGGACTGTTTTCGAGAAGCGTATTGAAACCGTTTGAGATGCTTTCCGTTTTTCGGCCTTACGACTCTAAAGAAATGGTCTACCTCAGCTTGTCTGCTGAGAAAGAATCTGAACTTCGTATCATCGCTCGTAATCGATGTAGGATGAAGCCCGAGTTTTGCCAGAGTCTGTCTAGCATACGCGAGTAGGGGTAGGGAAGCGAACTTGAACTGAATTTGAATGTAGGGGCCATATTTTCGATATACGCAACCGTCCGTGTCGAATAGGTCTCTGATGAAAGATACTTCATCTAGAGCGAGAGCTGGTGTCAGACGGGACAATTTCTTTCGGCCAAAAGGCATGCCCCATTCGTGGAGGATTAGGACAACTCGTTTAGAATACGCGTAGAGGATCATCGTATTTTCATCTTTTACTAGCAGTACCTTGAAGGAGGTTTGAAAGAGTTCTTCGAACATCGGGCGTACTCTGCCGTTCAGATACTCTGAGTCATCGAATTTGTGACCGGTTATGCAGATCTGAAAAGAGCCGTGACTCCTAGACATCGAGCCGTCTCCAAAGAGTATCCCGAGCATCTCAGATTCCTTTGCAGTCAACAAAGGAGTCAGCTCGGACAGGATTGCTATTGCTTAAGATGGAGAGTTGGGCAAAACTGCCTTTCAGGTCACGCGTGCTACAGTTACATCGAGGATCGCTGACCTCGGTGGAGGAACCAGCCGATCTCGATTGCTATTCTTCTTTCTGGGCGATGTACGTCTTCGTCTCCGGCACATACCAGCGCGTCGTCTCGCGGAAACGATGCCAGAAATCATGAAACGCCGAAAGGTCCCGTGACTCGACGAGTATCATCCCGTTATACGTGGTGCCCCAGATATGGGCGTATTCGGAGACGATCGCAACATCCTTCGGCATTTTCTTCTTGAATTCTTCCCATCCGGTCGCTGCTTTCTTCTTATCCGCCTCGGTGAGTGGTCTTACCCGGAAGAAGATCAGGAACGCGAATATCAAGGACACATCGCCTAGCTCCGACCCGTCTTGGAGTGGATTAATCTGGCTTTCGGAGATTCGCGCTAGGCGGTATCCCTTCTCGTCCGGTCGGCCGGTAACACCCGTCTTTAGTTCCGGGGACGGTCACTAGCATTCAGTGATGATGAGGCGGGAGCACTAGGCGATACTGTTGAGGAAGCCGATCTTACTCTTAGTGCTCGCTCTATCCTCCGTGTTCATTCTCCCAGTAGCCACAGATAACCCAGGAAGTAAGCCCGGTCCTGTTCTCAACGCGGGTCCAATTGGAACGACCGACTTTCCTTGGACTATGTTTCACTATGATGCTCAGCGTGCTGGGGTCACTCCCGCCTCTGGTCCCGCCTCAGCGAGCCTCATGTGGACTTACACGACTGGAAATCTTGTCTATCCATCAGCGGCGGTTGCGGATGGTTACGTTTTCATCCCGTCCTATGATGGATCTGTCTACGCGCTCGACGAGTACACGGGCTCCCTAATCTGGTCATTTCCGACCGGCGGGAACATCATAGGAACCCCCGCGGTCGGCAACGGGATGGTCTACGTCTCGTCCAAGAACGGTTACGTGTACGCTCTCAACGAGCAGAACGGTGCGGTAAACTGGAGGATTGCGAACGATAATCTCACTCCGGTCACGTCTTCTCCCGTCCTGGCTGATGGCATCCTCTTCTACGGTACGTTTCTGTCGCCCTCCTCAGGCTTCGCCGAAGTGCTTGCCGTGGATCCGCAGACGGGCGCGGTGATCTGGAAGAATACGGGCATTCCGGACTACGTCGAAGGCTCCCTTTCCGTCAGTAATGGGCGGGTCTTCTTTGGAGTGGGCGCTTTCAACCCGGCTTTGATAATTGCTCTCAACGAGACGACGGGAGCCCAGCTGTGGAGCTATGGTACTGGGATAAGAACAACAGTTACCAGCGCTCCTGCCGAGGCCTATGGTAACGTGTACGTTGGTCTCGACGGCAACAGGTTCCTGGCTCTCAACCAGGCCACCGGCAGTCTTGTCTGGTCCTTCAACACGGGGGGCGGGACAAATGCCACGACCCCGGCTATCTATAATGGGATTGTCTATTTCGGGACTAGCGCGGGAATCGTCTATGCGCTCAACTCAACAACCGGTACCACTATCTGGCGATATCCAGCAGCAGGCACGATTGGGCCGGTAACGTCTTCTCCAGCCCTCTCACTGGGATCCAACACTCTCTATGTTGGATCTAATGATCGCTACCTGTACGCGCTGAGCATGACGACTGGAGCGTTGCGGTGGAGATACCTTGCGGGTGGACAAGTCTCCTCTTCGCCCGCCGTAGCCGACGGCCGGGTCTTCTTCGGCTCAAAGGACCGCAGGGTCTATGCGCTGGGTGCGACCGTGCCGAGACTATTCGACACGATAACTTCTAGCTCCACGGTCCTCGAGCCGGGACAGAATGCGACATTGACGATAACCGTGAGGAACAGCACAGCCCCACAGGCGGGAACCAACCTGACTTTCACAACACCACCGCCAATAAGCTGGATGCTCTCCCAGCCCGTGCCAACTGGCATCGGGATCTATCAGGTGAACTTTACAGCGCCACCGCCCAGTCAGATAACTTCCACTGTAATCATAACTGTCCAAGTCACTGCGAGTTTGACAGGATATCTTAGTGCGACGAACCAGACGAGTATTACCGTGAACCCGTTTCCATTGTTGACCGTCGCAGTCTCGCCGAAACCGTCCTCGATTACGCCTGGTGGAGAGATTACGTTGATGATCAAGGTCACTAATGGGACTGATACGGTTCCGGGAGCCTCGCTCAATTTCTCGTCCTCAGTACCGGGGGGCAGCTTCTACTCGATGACCGATTCGGGTAATGGAAACTATACGGCGATATTCAGTACGCCGCTTCAGAGCTCGAGTCCTGTTGTGACGGTTCGTGCTTACAAGAGCGAGTTTACGCCCGGACAGGGCCAGACTACGGTTGTGGTTAACGGGGTTCCGAACCTGACCACCCTCAAAGTGTCCGGAATACCCATCTTTCTGTTGGTGGCGGGAGGCGGTATCCTCTTCCTGTTGATCCTCGCGGTTCTTGTTCGGAAGAAAAAGTCTGATTATCATCATATTGCTCCTCAGCCTTCGTTCTCATACTGATTTTCCGGGAAGGCTTAACTAGGCGTTTTCACAGCCGGGTTCTGGGGTTGGCGGCCATAGCTGGGAGCTAGGACCCGTACCCATTCCGAAAGAACGAGGAAAGCACCATGAATACAGGCAGGAACGAAATGCTGCAATGGACACGGACACCACAGACCCGGTTACATCAGCAGCCGAGCCGTATTCGTCTCTAACACAAACAAGGCGCTCCTAGAAAGCGTTCGAGCAATGCTCGACAGGTTAGGCATAGAGTCCAAATTGTACTTGGACGCAAGAGCCGGAGTCCGCAAGAGCACAGTCACAAGCTGGAAACTAACCATCCTCGGCCGGGACAATCTGCTTCGATTCCGGGATAAGATCGGATTCAGCGATCTCGGAAAGTCAACTACGCTGAAGGCGATGCTTGACTCGTACCGGAAGCACGGAAGTGAATCTCCCAGGCGATCTCGGTGGTAGTGTGGTGCGAGAGCCCACGCGAAGCCCTGACCGCTGCCAACTCCATTTTCGAACTTGGAGTCGGAGACCGTCTCCTGATCTCGACTGGATTGTTATCTGTGAGTTGTGAAGCTGGTTTTGCACACTATCAATCTTTATAACATTCAGCCGAGAAGTATCCTTTAGATTCCGTTCTTGCTGACCGTTGTCCCGCTTGATCTGCTCGGCGACCTCTTCGGCAACGTAGGCAATATTTCGCAGATCGCGTTCACGCTTCTCTTCATCCTGCTCTTCTTCGGTTTTGGTCAGAAGCTGCAGATGCGCCAGTACATGTGGGACATTGACAGGGGTCTACGACGCCTTGATGTCATCCGGGGCCAGGCCAAGGATTTGACGTTGAAGACCGTGAAGGAAATCGGCAAGCCGACGTCTGATCCTATGCCCCAGCTGAACGTGCTCATGGAACAGTTCTTAATCACGCCCGTCGACATGGACCCGTCTGGGATCGTGAGCAAGTTCGACCATCTCCTGGATGTTCACGAAATGAAGTTCAAGGAGGATGTTCACAGGATTGCACCGAGCGCTGATCCGGCCCAGCTGAACAACCTCTCGAATCTTGTGGAGGCGTCCTGGGCGTTGAACACGATCTACCGCATCATACGCCACTTCTACCTGTTGGGGAAGAAGACGAACAGTATCTTCATCATAATCCAGCTCCAAGCGTTGCTTCCTTTGATTATGCAAGAGGCGGAAGCCTATCTGGGCGCAGCGCGGGCCTTTGCTGAGGGTCAGCCGATAGGGGATGGCATTGGTCCTTTGGTCGCGTCGAGGCTGATGAAGGACAAGTCACAGCGGAAGGTCGAGAAGGACGTTATCGTGGCGGAGACGACCTTGGAGGATCGCAGGATTATTGCTCTGAAGGCTGAGGGTCCGGGAGGCAATGTCGGGAAGCCGGGGGACGCTATACGGTCGTTGATAGAGGAGAATGGAGGGAAGGTCTCGATGGTTGTCATGATTGACGCGGCGCTCAAGTTTGAGGGGGAGAACAGTGGCGAGGTAAGCGAGGGTATTGGAGCCGCGATCGGGGGTATTGGGACGGAGCGGTTCAAGATCGAGGAGGAGGCGACCAAGAACAAAATTCCGGTCTACGCGGTTATTGTGAAGGAGAGTATCTTGGAGGCTATTACTCCTATGCGGAAGGAGATCTTGGAGGCGGGGGAGAAGGTTCTTGAGAGGATTAAGAGTCTGATCGTGGAGCGGAGCAAGCCCGGCGATACTATTATAGTGGCCGGGATCGGCAACACTATCGGCATAGGCCAGTAGGGTCTCATTAAAGTGGCATCGGCGAGGCCGCGGAGCGGCCCATCAATAGCACTGATGATACTCTATATTGTGCTCGTGCTCGTCGGCTTCTACGCGTTGGTCAATCTCGTCCAGGTGGGCGGGAGTCCGATTAGCGAGGCTTTGTATTTTGTGGTGGCTACGCTGGCGCTCGGGTTTGTCGCGTTTTCGCTTATGCGTGTCCGGCGGAGTTTCGCCTTGGCGAATCCGGCTCCGAACCGGGTCTTCGAGATCGTCAAGTGTAAGCAGTGTAGCTTCAAGCAGATCAAGAACTTTGCACTCGGCGACTATGTCACGAAGACGCTGGGCCTCTGTACTCAGTGTAATACGGCGAACCTGTTCATCGACGGGATTTATGGCGAGCCGCCCCATCGCAAGTAGGGGTTCTACTTCGATCGCGCTTCAGATCCCAATTCTTGGACTAGGGCTATCCGCTCTTTGTTGAAAGTGTGAAGCATCTCTGGAGTTCTAGCATGCCCCCGGGGGGTCGAGAAATAGATAACAGAAAAAGAAAAGATAACGAAAAATAGTGAGACGTCCGTAGCTTCCGGGATTCGCCGGATCTGTCGCGCGAGGATCGATCGATTTAAAAATCTTCTAGACTTTCGGGCCCTTGCATCCTTAGCAAGGAGCTGTTATGGTGGATGGGTTGCCCTTTTGTTGGTCATTGAGAGGATTAACACTATGATGGATGGGTTTCCCGTTATAGGGCTATTCCAAGGCGTTTCCCTAGGGATGATCAGGCACCCCCGCGATTGTAAGCGCTCACTAGTTGCCCGTATCGCCTATCATCAAGAGTGCAGCCTTTCCGGATTCGGGATCCGGGCTTATTCTGAACGATTTTTTCGCAATCCTGGCGCTTGGGAAATCATAATGCCCTTGTGCAGAATCTCGGTTCTATGCTGCATGTGAATGAGGCTGATGTGAAGCGTCTCCTCCCCTTCCCGAAGGCTATCGATTTGGTGCGGGAGGCGTATGTGAGACTCGCCCAGGGAGAGGCTGCTAATCCTCCGCGGGTCCTGTTGTCGGTTCCGGGTGGTGCGTCGATGTTCTTCATGCCCGGGCATGTGTATGGTCAGGGAAGCGTCGCGGTCAAGGTGGCACGTGTCAATGCAGGGAATCCGAGGGTCTCTCTGCCAACTGTCCTGTTGACTATCTACGCGTACGATGCAACCACTGGAGTGCAAGTAGCAGAGGTCGAGGGGGAATGGCTAACGGCTGCCAGGACGGCAGCAAGCACCGCGGTGGCCACGGATATCCTGGCAAGTAAGAGTGTCAGGGTCTTGGGAGTGTTTGGAACAGGAATGGAAGCAACGACGCACGTTCCTATGCTTATGCTGGTCAGGGACTTTGACAGGATCCTTGTCTACTCCAGGAACAAGGGCAAACGGGAGTTGTTTGCAGAGAAGATGTCTCGGGACCTTGGGATCACGGTTGTGACATCTGACTCGCCTGAACGCGTGGCGAGAGAGTCGGATGTGATAGTTACCGCGACGACATCCAACACTCCAGTCTTCGACGGAAGCCTGGTCAAGGCGGGGTCCCATGTGAACGCGATTGGAAGCGCAACCCCAGAAGCCAGGGAGGTAGACACGAAGTTTGCCAAAAGGTCCAGAGTGGTCGTGGACTCAATAGCGCAAGCCCTCGCGACCTACGGCGACATTATCGGGCCGATCAGAGAAGGAGCGATTCGAGAGTCGGAGATTCTCGAGCTTGGAGAAATCCTGAACGGAAAGATGAAGGTAGTACACCGCGCCAGTGACGTAACTTTGTTCAAGTCTGGCGGCCTTGCGGTTCTCGACGCAATGATAACAGACTATGTTCTCGGAAAGCTGGTTCCGCAGGAAAGGGCCAAAGGCGCCAGAGCGTAACTAGCAACTGCGGCGGGTCGATTCCGACCTGTTCGGTGCATGATTCCGAAGTCTGCGAGTATTCTAAGTGAGACGTAGGGCGGGGGTTTGTGGGGTCTGAGGCGTTGACGCGCTGGGCCCTGGAGTTGGTGTCGAGGGCTTTCTTCTGAGAAAGAAGACTACCCCTGCGATAGCGGCGCCCGCCGCTACAGCGACTGCCATGTAAACGTATCTTAGTGGAAATCCGCTGTTCGGCTGGTTTGGCGCTGGTGCGCTGTTGACCGTGACGGTGGTCTGGGCGGAGCGCGTGGACCCGCCACCGTTGGCGTTGATAGTTACAGTATAGGCCCCAGGCTGACCGTTACATGTCAGTGTGGCGGACCCCCCTATCTCGACAGTGTCGTGGTCGAGTGTACAGGTAAGACCAGCAGGTGCATCTACGCTCAGGCTAATACTGCGGCTGAATCCGGCCTGGCCTATGAACCCAATCGTCGCAGTGCCTGAAGATCCTGTCTGGAATGTTATCGAGGAAATCGGGTAAATCGAAAAGTCCCAGACTGTTACGGTTGTCTGGGCTGACTGCGTGGAGTAGCCACTAACGGCGTGTATCATAACAGTGGAGCCTCTTGTAGGATTGTCGGGTACTGGCTGACTTTCACATGTCATCGTCGCGGTTCCCGAACCTTGGATCGTGTAACGGTCGAGCGTGCAAGTAAGATCACTAACAGTAACGACGCTCAAGCTGATCGTCGAGCTAAACCCGTTCTGGCCAGTGAGTGTAATTGTGGTGGTACCTGAGCCACCTGCTTGGAAGGTTATGGGCAAGATCGGGTCGATCATAAAGTCCGGAATTGTGGAGGAGAGCCAGATGTTGTTGTCGACCATTCCCAGGGCGAAAGCCGTCTGACTGTTTCCGTAGAGGGAGGTGATGGTAGAGTTGAAGGAGATTCCAATAAAGACGCCTGATTGCTGATCAAACGTGAATACCGTAGAGAGCAAGAACAACGACGAACCATAGCCGCTGTAGGAGGTCGTATAGTTGAGAGTGTTCACTGTTCTTGACAGGCCCAGCACTTGCTCCGTTGTTGTCTGATTAAGCGTGGGAGCAGTAGGCGCAAGGTTGGGGTCCCAGATATGGTCGCCCACCTGCAAGCCGCTCGCTAGCACAAAGTAGTCAGATGGTGCTCCACCCGCAAGACTTGTAACGTTGGAATAGCCAGAGGCGACATCGACTTGTGCTCCCTGCGAGGAAGTTGTCCCGTTCTTGTACTGTGTGAAGAGTTGGAAAGTGACGGTTGTCCCAGAAACGTCTACGATCCGGATCAGGCCGTAGGCTGTGTCGTTCAAATCCCCATTGCCCTGGCTCTGGCACATCGTAGGGTCGCTAGATTGGCATCTATCGTACAGCGTTTCGTACTTCGCCCATTGACCCACGCTGACCCCTGGAGCATAGGTCGCAGCGTGTACTGTGAAAGTTGAGGATGAGATTCCGATAACAATCAGCAGAAGAGTCAGGAATTGTATTACTTTTGATTGGCTCATTTACTCGAGACCGTAGAATGCTGAGAAAAGTCTCGTATTTAGGGAGTGTGGAAGGCTGACCCGCCTTGAACCATGGGAGAAGCGTTCTTCAGCAATATACAGGCATCCCTAGCTACCCTATCGCCGACGCAGGTCCTTGATGATAATCAAATTTGTGGAGTATTTTGTTGGGGCCGTGCGGACCCGTGCTCGGTCCATCGTCTCCTGAATTCCCTGACTTGTTTCTGGAAAAACTGGTTCAGAATGTATAGGAGCGGTAGAACTGCAAGAAAGCCTGCGAGTGATAATATGTAGCTTTTCACAAAGAACCAGAACGTGGCCGTTATTGCGAGGAAGATCAAACCTGCCCAATAAAGAACAGCAAGTTTGTTGATCCTGCTCGCATAATGAAAGAACTCCGGATGAAGAGTCTCGATGTGCTCACGTCTCGCCCGTCTGAGTTCTCGGAGACCAGTATGTGGAATCCCTGCGTCACATATTGGACAGTGAGACACTAGTGTCTTCGTTCCGTCGATATCCCGTCTTGTTCTCCGTGCGACGTCTCTGAAGCCAACGAAGACAAAGAGTGGAAGAAACGCTGCCATCGGTATGAGTACGAACGCGATGGTAAGCGGAGGGGCGATATTGTCGGGTATCCTTCCCAGAACGAAGAGGCAGCTGTAAACTCCACTGGTGGAATACCGGTCGTTAGCAATACGATTGCAATTCGGCTTGGGCGTCTCAAGTGCTAACAGACTATTCTGTTCCGTTGCGAGGACTTGGACCTGATTTCATCCGCTCGTACCAGCTGAGACGGCGTAGCCTCTCCAAATGCCAGTACCATAACTCACATGCTTTGTAATACGCTTAGTGGAAGGTTAGACTGCGAAAACGTACTGGCAGTAGGAAGACGATAACCATCCCATTTCGAACCAATATCTGGCCCAGTTGCTCGTCCTCTAGCTTAGGATAGGTAGAAGGTGAAGGGGTTGCCCCGCGATGTTGTCAACGTGATGGCGTCGCCTGGTGTGAAGGTGAACGGGCTTCCCGTCAGGACGCAGTTGGGGCAGGATGAGCCGATAAGAATGTTGACCGATAACTGTGTGTTCGGGCCTATGATTAGTCCCTCCCAGCCGTTCAGAAGATATTGATCGCCGGCAGCATCCTTGACAGCATAGGATGTGAACACGACCGAGGCAGTGCCGGTGTTCCGAATCGACAGGGTAACGTTCGTACCCGAGACCATGTAGAAGGATTCGAAGATGAGCGACTCCCTCGTGTTCTGGCTGTTGCTGACAACGGCGTAGGCACCATACGCGACAGACGCTGACCCCGCAATGAGGATCAACATTAGAGCCCAGAGAGGAGGTTTCCTTAGACCAGCCAAGACTAGTCCTTAGTCAATATGTGTGCCCGTCCAATGTGAGAAACGTAACTCCGCCCAATTCCGAGAAGTTACAATGCTCGAGGGTGAGGAGCATCGTACTTGGAAGCTCGCAATAGTTTTGTTGCCATAACTTCTATCCAGACGAAAGGCACAGCAAGGAACAATCTCTGTAGGAGTCCGACAAATCCGAGATATCCGAGGCTCGCAGCAGAGAAGATCGAGAAGAGTCCGATTGCTGCGACTCCCGTGATAAGGGAGTAGGGCCGGTATCCTTGCCAGTAACTATCGTGATTCAGACCCCTTGAGACTAAGAGAGGTGCAAATGCAAGTGCTACGAACGCGACAACTGCGTCCACATTGTGGGCTAGCTGAGAGAGAGACTGCGCGGCTATGGGACAGCTGGGGTCGCAGGGAAAGAAGCCCCCAGTCGCTTCCGCAACACCAAAGGTTCCAAGTAGGGTCGAGCCAATCCCGGGCCACCGTCCACCTTTAATGTTTCTGAAGAGTCCTACTGCGAACGCGGTGATTAGTAGACCGGTGACGACAAAATTTGCATTCATGATGATAGCGTTCGGACCGGTGCCCAGTTCGCTGCCGTACTGGTTGAGCTGATTGTATCCTGGTCTCATTAGGCTGGCGAGGGTCCATAGAACCAACATGAGGACAGGACCCGTCACTCCACAAAGAGCAAGAGGCCGTACGAGTCTGTCCGAATAAGTAGGGCTCATCACTCAAGACGCTTTGTTATTACGCCGGTAGCTATCCACCCGCCGCTAGCCAGTAGCAGGAGGCCGCCTAGCACAGCGACTGTGGGTTGATAGATGTAGAGGGGGTCGATCCAGAAAGGTGTCGCGACAGCGTAGATGATTCCCGCCCACTTTGGGATTCTGTGAGATCGCCATATTGCGACGGCCAGGAGGAGTGAGCTGATGAAAAGCAAGAGGATAGCGGTTGCTCCGAAGATGAGAGCAGAAGGGTTGGAGGTTCTGGTTGATTCGGTTATTACGTTGATGGCGTTTGTGTCGCCGTTGAGGTAGTCTCTGCCTAAGACGGGGGCTGCGAAGGCGAGTATTCCTATGAACGGCATGAAGAGTCCCAATCCAGCGAAGAGTAGGAGTAATGCGCCGAGGGCCCATTTCTCAGCCGGTGTTCCTGCCAAGGATAGGTAGAGTGCTAGGGTTCCAATTGGGAGCAGAATCGCGGCTGGTATCCCAATCATGTTGGCCAGAGCGACATTCGTAGACGCCCGCGCAAAGCCTCCGGGATCTACTGACGGGTCGATCCACGCTCCGGGAATCAAGCTCGTTACTATCGCAAGCAGGCCCGAAGCGGGAAGAGCTAAGATGCCGTGACGAATCCAGGCCTGCATTCCTAGACCTTCTATTCCTCGGCTCCGTATTATTTGTGAGTCTTGGGTTACATGCTTCTCTTTTAGATGTTCAAGAAAAGAACGGATTCATGCAGAGAATTGAGTGGCTGGTGCTCGGAGTGATCCTATGCATTATGGCTCTGTTCATCGTCGTCGGCTTCCAGCACTCAAACCAGTTCGAATGTACAACAAACGGCGTTCCAAACTGCTTCGGTAACCCCAGCTACTCCCCTCTCGCATTTCCTGGAATAATCGCTGGAATGGCCATGACAGCGATAGGTTTGACGCTGGCAACCGTAGTCGTCTTGGGCAATCGCAAAAGCTAGAAGCCAGGGCGGCTTTGCGAACTAAGAAGAGTTGTGGCGATTTGTAAATTGAACCCGAGACATCGGTTGCAAAATGCTTTATCGTTGCGTGGTCTCGACAAAAAGTAAGGGCGAGACAGGGTATGGGTTTATGGGATGATGAGCCCACAAAGAGAACCCTAGGTATCAGGGAGAGACAGATCCTTCTACGATAGAGCGCATCACAAATGTGAGAATTGCAGTAGGGATATCGAGTTCTCTGACATGCAGGTAGGACACAAGACAGCTTATTCCAGAGGAGGTGCAACACTGAGAAACTCCGTCGCACTTTGCTATGGCTGCAATAAGAAACAAGGCACGGACAGCTGGGAAGTTTTTCAGAGGAAGCAGGGAAAAACGATTGCTGCAGACAAACTGAGAGATATATTGAACAAGTTGAGCGTTCGTGAACTGAAATACATAGCCACGAAACACGCGATAAAACTCAAAGGACGATATGTCGAAGGGACCATCTTCGAAGACGATTATTACCAAGCTCCCTCCAAACAAAGTTACATCAAGGAACTGGCTAAGGTCCTCTCGGAGAATTATGTAAAATCCGCTTTGAAAGAGTTGCTGAATTCGAGACTTCGGTAACAGGAGTCAACAATTCTTCACTCCCCCTAAGGGAATGAGCCTGCGGGAGAAGTGAAGAAAGCACAATAGTTCGTCTGGCTAATGCTATAATCTAAGGTCCTTCAGTGCCCAAGTCGGACCCTCAACTGGACATCTCCGGCTGGTTCCGGGAGGAATGGCTGAATAAGAAATGCTGTCAGGAGGATCATACCGATGATAGAGTTGCACTCCATTATGACGGGTTAGGCGCTTACGCACTTGTTTTGTCAGGTCGTATGGTGCTTTCTTGGCGGTGTATCTCGGACGTCTGTCGCGCCAAGCCCAGAGCGACTTGGGTGACCGCAGACCGGCTCCGAAGGAAGGAGGCCAGGGGGACCTACCAGTCTTTCTGCGATCTAGCGGGGCCGTTACGACCTGCCTTACTCTCGGTCACCGATACGACCTAGAGGTATGGACCTCCGTCGGCGTCTTTCGAGACTTTTCGGGTCAGTGTGGGCCCGGTTCGTTGGCTTGTACTTCGGAATCCTGGTCTTGATGGTAGCGATTGTTGCGGCTTATACAGGGGACTTGTATCTGGCAGGAGTCTTAGTACTCTTCATGATCAGCGTGCTCCTTCGGCTGCTTCTGATCGCGGTAGTCTTCTTCTGGCCCATCTGGATAACAATTATCATGGTGTGGACTGGCTACTGGGTCCTCTTCAAGAAGCGGTCCGAGACAAAGAGCAAAACGGAGCCTCGTCAAACGAAGAGCGGTCAGCTGGAATCTACCGCGAAACGTCAGCTCGTCCGACGATCATAGCCGAGGCCGCTAAGGTCCCGTCAGAATCGTGCAGCCTTCCCGGTTTACCAGCACAGTGTGTTCTGACTGAGCTACGGGATTCCCTGTCTGTTCTACGAGGACTGGGTAGGCGCTGACGCACTTGTGTTTTATCAGGTCGTATAGTGCTTTCTTCGCGGTTTCTCTCTCGAATGTCTTGTCGAGCCATCTGGACGCGAAGGGCAGGGTCGAGAAGTTTGACTGGATGTATGCGAGCAATTTCTTCGAGTCTTCCGTGGTCGCTCCTTTCGGTTTGACGTATCTGTAGATGTAGGCGCTGGACCCGTTCACCACAGCACCCGCCGCCTTCGCCAGCGTCGTAAACGGCTCTATGGCGTAGACCTCGCCCTCCTCGATCCTCGTCCCGTTCATCCCACCGACGTTCGGGACGGATTTTCCCGCGTGTATCGTATACCGTTCGATCTTGTGACCTGTAAGGTTGCTTATCGGCCGGAGACCATACTTCTGGATGGTCGACTGGACGACCCGTCCAATCTCCGACAACTTGACCCCGGGTCTGAACGCCCGAATCGCATTCCCCAACGCCTCATCGGCCGCTTGGGCCAACGGCTCAAGCCTAGGCTCGAAACAGACCGTAACAGAAGTATCCGTAACATAGCCGTCAACCTGGACCCCGAAATCGATCTTGGCCAGACAACCAGCAGGTATAGTCAACGTATCCCCCGGAGGCGAAGTATAGTGAGCCGCAACCTCATTGATCCCAACATTGACGGGGAACGCAGGCTTGCCACCATGGTCCCGCATCTTCTGTTCGAGTTCGTCACAAATTCTGAGAGCCTGGACCCCTGGTTTGACCATCATCTGGACTTCCTTTCTCAGCCTGGCTACGATCTCGCCTGATTTCCTGAAAGAGCCCAAAGCCTGAGTGTCGAACAATCCGGGTTAGCCGCCTAGGACAGTCGCCTTTGTGAGTTTCATCGGTTGGAGTTAAACTATGATTTGTTCCTAGCCCGGACCCATGCGAACCCTATTGGAAGGCCTAGCCCCCACGAACCGGATAGACTACTGCCTGGAGTCCTATAACTGCTGTCACCACTTATGGTGAACAACGGGACAGGATCAATCGGAGATAGTAGCAGAGGATAGTTTGCCGGGGTCATGCATTCGAGCGTTTCTTAGCTAAAGGATTGTTTACTAAAAATTTCCACAGAAAAAGATTGATTTGCGACAAGCGGCTAAGTAGAGAATGCGAACTGCTATGGCTGCAGATGAAGAAACGTATTCCGTGATGTTCTCATCCCTCAAGCATCCGTTGAGGAGAAAAATCCTTCGAATTCTAGCCGCCGGGCCGAAGACCTTCACCGAGGTCCTCCAGCAACTAGATGTCGACAGTGCCCACTTCAGCTATCACCTAGAAAGTCTCGGCGGACTCATCAGCAAGGAGGCAGACGGAAAATACCGCCTCTCAAATCTGGGAAGGGCCGCCTCGTCCCTCATGGCACGTGTCGAGGAGCCCCCTAAGTTAGTGACTCCCGCAATCATTGGTTCCCCTGAGCGTCTCAGAGTATTACAATTCTCGTTTCTGATTCTCCTAATCCTGGGAGCTGGGTTTCTTGTCACCGGGGTTCTCGCGGCTCCGAGCACGAATTACAGGCAAATGTATGTTCAGCAGAGTGTAGACACCGACTCCTGGACCGTTCAGCCTTACAAGATATCCGGCGCTCAGAGCTTTTCCTACCGCGGAGAAGGTATCTATGGAGTGGAGGTCGACCTTAATTTCCGTGACGCCTTCGCCTCATTTCCGCTAGTCGTGAGGCTCTCAACACCCACCGGAGGAAACCAGACTAACCAAGATATTTGGGACGAGTCATGGTACGAATGGACCCCACTATCCTATTCTGGACTGGGGGACACTCACGAGAGGCTCTCACTCACTCTTTCCGCGTCCGGGAGCACGGCGAGCATTATTTCTCAGACTTCCTGGGACCAGGTTCACCCGTCCCCTGGAAAAATCATAGGGGAGTTCCGGCCTACAGGGGCTTTGCTGCTCATGAAAGTCGCGTCGGAAATAGGCAACCGAAACGTCACCCTGGCAGGCTTCCGCGCCTTTCAGGTCAAATCCTTCTACTTTCCGAGCTCGGAAGCCGCTACCAAGAACGTTCAACTCGTCTCGGGACTGGCATTAGCGATTCCAAGCATGGCATTCCTTCTATCATCCAGAACAGTCTGGAACAGAAAACAGAATGAATAGTCTAAGGATCTTCGATAGAGTGTTAGGATTAAGCTTCTTGCAAAACTAGCCGACAAAGCCGCATGCCGGAGAAGCAAGGTGGACCTTGTTCCCTCTCGCGTTGAATGTGTCGACCAATTTAGATCCCATGGAGCGGATTGCTTGTCCACCTTTCTTATCGAGGGCCCTCAGGTCTAATGTCGGCATAACCCAGTCGCTATCAGCTTGTCCCGGTCTGTGGCATGATTCTTCCTTTCTTGGATTTCTAACGTTGTGTTGGTGTGTGCGGGGGTATCACGTGCGTCGCTTCGATCTTAATCAGGACCCGTTTCTCACCCGTACTCCGACGCGGATACTTGTCCGCACCAAAGTACTTCTTCGCCATCCGGTCAATATGCGCCTCCGCGCCGTTGAAGGTAACCGCCTTGACATGAAGGATCAGAAGGATCAGTAACGGTCAGAGCAACCTTCGGATTCCTACGCAGATTCCTACTCTTCTGGCTCCCCTCAAACGTGTTAACCAGGACAAGATCGCCCTCATGGTCAACCCAGGTCTGAGTGACCTGCGGAGAACCATCCGGCATAATCGCAGCCACATTAGCGTAAGTTTTCCCCTCAATCAGCTTGTTGACGATGTCCGACAGCGGCTTCATGACCTAGTCGGGTCTAGACATCACTGAAGTGACTCTCACTCTCTACGACGCCGGTAAGCTGTGAGCGATGAAAGCTTAAGCGTCAGTAGGCTGCAACTCTAACAGAGAGAATTGTCAGAGTCGTCTTCTCAGACCAGTCTTGCTGTGAAGTCTCCAAGCTGTAACGTTGCTATGGCTGACATGGGCGACATCCCATTCCGGACCGGAGGGACTAGCGGGGCGGCTCACCTTCTCTTTGGAAACTGGGCGGAACTCGGAGAGGGAGTCCTCCATCTGGACGCGTTCGTCTGTCAGAACTGTGGAAGAGTTGAGCTCTTCGCAGACTCGCAGACCAGGGATTCGCTCCGCTAAGCTCACCGTTATCGCAAGTTCGATAGAACAAATCGTTAAGTGCGAAGAATTCACTACTCACAGTAATGCCTAGGAGCGCAGTTACTAGCCGAGACGGTTCCAGCCAGGGAGTGATTACTGAAAAGTGCCCCCTGGCAATGAGATGGAATGGTTAGACAAGAAAGGTCACAGCCACCACGTTGCATCATGTCCTTGTACGAGGTGCAACGTTTCCAGAGTCGCCGGGTTAGTCTCGGGAGGGACAATGGCCGAGAGCGTGTCCAGACTCGAGCCCCAAGGCTCAACTCTTTCGACCAGACTTGAACTGCCACAACCACCAGCGATAACTGAAACAGCCACGGCTCTGGCGCTTCGCAGACGCTGGCTAATCCTCGGCGTCGTACTCGTCGGCTCTTTCATGGCCATTCTCGACGTATTCATCGTAACCCAGGGCCTGCCCTCAATCAGGACGACTCTCGGAGCAGGGGTCTCTGATCTCGAGCTGGTGGTATCAGCTTACTCGCTCGTCTACGCCGTCTTCCTCATAACGGGCGGCCGTCTCGGTGATATTCTAGACCGGAAACTAATCTTCCTGTTCGGCATGACTGTCTTTACCGTCGCCTCCACCCTCGCGGGATACGCGCCCTCCCCCTCTTTCCTCATCGGTTCACGCGCACTTCAGGGACTAGGCGCGGCGCTGATGTATCCACAGGTTCTCTCGATCATCCAAGTCACTTTCAAAGGCGCCGAGCGATCCTTGGCGCTGGCACTGTTCGCGGCTATCAGCGGAATAGGCGCGATCACCGGCAACGTCCTCGGAGGCCTCCTCATCCAGCTCAACCTCGCCGGCCTCGCCTGGAGACCCATCTTCCTCGTCAACGTGCCCGTCGGCATAATCGGCGTCCTCGCCGGATTCCTCGTCCTCCGGCCAAGCAGAGCCGACAGACCGCCCAGGCTAGACTTGCCCGGCGTTGGACTCATCTCGCTCTTCCTCGTCTCGCTCATCCTTCCCCTCGCCGAGGGTCAGCAGCTCGGATGGCCGGACTGGATGGTCATGCTCCTCGTACTTGCCTTCCCAATCCTAGCTCTATTCGTCCTCTACGAGAGAAGGAGAACAGACAATGGAGAAGACCCGCTGGTCGATATGGACCTGTTCAAGCACCGGTCGTTCGCGGTCGGCATACCCCTAACGCTCATCTACTACGTCACCGCCAGCGGGATCTTCTTCACGCTCGTCCTCTTCCTACAATCAGGCCTAGGCTTCTCGCCCATAATCTCGGGGCTCTCATTCGCCGTGATCAACGTAGGCTTCATCAGCGCCTCACTCCTCGGCCCACGACTCCTCCCGAGATTCGGAACCCGTGTCCTCAGCCTCGCATACATCCTGCAGACAATAGGTCTGGCCGCGACAATACTCACCCTCAACTCTTATGGAACAAGCCTCAACCTGTACGAACTAGCTCTCCCTCTCCTAGTATTCGGAGCCGGCGCAGGGTTCGCCCTCTCACCACTACTGGGAGTTATACTCTCAGGCGTCCCCAGCCAGGACGCGGGCGCAGCCTCAGGCGTAGTCTCCACATCCATGCAGATCGGGAACACAGTCGGCATCTCACTCTTCGGACTCCTCTACTACAGCTTCCTCAACGGACAACTATCTCCGACTTCGTACTTGGACGCGTTCAAGCTGACTCTTCCCTTCTTCGTCATACTGGCTGTCTCCGCGTTCCTACTGGTCTTCCTCCTCTCACAACGTCGTGCGAGGCAGATCATCCAGCGCTTGGAGGTCAACCACTGAGGGAGACGAAGCTTCCCCTAGCAATCCTTTTTTCGTTAATAGGTCTCTCCAAGTAGAATGGATTGGGACACTCGCCGGAGAGAAACGACTGATTATGCCGAACGTCTAGATCAAATATGCAAACTCGGACTTTATTGTTTGGAGTTCGGAGTTATTTTGTCCTCTTGATTTACCTGCAGATGACTCTTCTTCTAGCATTGAATGGCATAGCAACCTTCCCATAGGGACTCCTGACAATTGGTCCTCAAGCGTTCGCGGACCAGGGAATAATCTTCGTACTGACCATTCCCGGATTCGTCGGCATGTACATCGTGAACACCAGGCGAAGACTCGAGAGCGGGCAGCCCAACACCACACGAAAATGAGTGCAACCACCGTTCTTGGTTACGCCTTTGCGAGTTGACAACTATTTTCAGAATACTAGGATTTGCTAAAGTCGTGCTTCCACATTTCTCGTGCTAGAGCACCGTCCTTCTTGTACAGGTGTACTTGTGTCCGTGCCTTCTCTCGCCGTTCTCTATGCTCTCGCAAGAATCCTGTAACCTTCTCCACCAGAATATCCTTCATCTGACCGGTTAGCATCTGACCACTCCTGTACTCGGCTCGTATCTCCTCTATCCTCTTATCATCCGGCTCAAAGAACATGTACAGCCACTGGAACGGAACGTCAACATCAGGATTACCACCTAGCTTCCGGTGTTCTTCTATCGACGATTGTCCTCCCGAGAAGGCGTGGCGGTAGATCTTGTTCCTGACAGTCTTGTCATCATCGTTGAGATAGATGGCCGTCTCAGGCTTCGACGAGCTCATCTTGTCCTGCATACCCGTCAATGGGGGCATGAACTTACTGTGAATCGCCGCCGCCTTATGATACCCAAGCGATTCGGCGATGTCCCGCTGGATCCTCCAGTACGGATCCTGGTCAATCGCGGACGGTATCAGACAGCGCTTCTTCTCGAAGAGGCTCGGAAGAATCTGGACGGCCGGATAGAAGCTGAAACCGATATTCGTCTCGCCCGTGAAGCCGAAGACAGACTTGGCCGTGCTATAGTTGACCCGGCGGGCAATCTTCAAGATCAACGGATAGGCGTGTCCCACAAACTCGGTGTCCTGGAGGATGAACGTCTTGTCAGGCTCGAAGCCTACAGCCGCAATCTCGAGAATATTCTCCTCAGCCCACTTCTGAGTATCCTCATAGGAGAGGCCTCGCTTCTCCTCTAGAAACTTTTCATCATCAGTAATCTGAATGTAGACCCTCGTCTGGAACTTGTCCTGGAGCCACTTGGTGAAGTAGAAGCTGAGAATATGGCCAATATGCATCGGCCCGCTCGGCCCTCGGCCGGTGTAGAGGAAGAACCCCTTCCCCTTCTCATAATCGTCCAGCACCAGGTTCAGGTCCCGGTGGGAGAAGAATATCTCGCGCCGGACCAAATATGCCGCGTCGTCCAGGCTCGATTCGAGACGCTTCGCGAGACCACCACTAATCGGCTGGGTCCCAAACTCGCGAATGAGACGCTCATAATCGACAACTCCCGACACTTCCCAAGGAGTAACTACGAACTTCTTCTCAACCATCTTCATCCATACCTGATCCGCCAGTATCTCCAGCTGCCGTCCAGCAACAGCAGGGCTCAAGCGTACAATTCGGACAATCGTTAGGCGATTCCGCTACTCGGCATTCCTTGGGCGAACAGCCGCAGTCAGCGCAACGGACCGGTTTGCTCGGCACTTCTCTTAGACCCCGGACGACATTTTCTGGGAAAGGTCGACTTCAAAGGCCGCGGCCGGAAGGTTGAGCCCCCAACCCTGGAGGACCTTGGGGCTTACTTCTCCGACTATTCCTATCTCGCGACCAGCGGAGACGACCTTGCCACACCGTCCTGAGAGGAAGCTTGGATGTTTAGTCTCCTTGACTTCGAACGTCTGGCCTACGTTCTCCATCAGCGCATCTAGCGATGATCGTATCTCGGTAAAACCAGCCTGAGCGTGAATAGTCACGGCTGCGACCTTCCTCTCCTCCCTGACTGGTTGCGACGAGTTCTCTCCTCGACTGATGCTTGCTCCCACTTCGAAGATCTTCTGAGGATAGCCGACATGCGTGTTCCGGGACAGAAACTCCAGAAGGCTCGGCAGGACCCAGCTTCTCATCGCAGTGTGAGTGGTCATTTTCGGGTTCAGGAGAGTAACAAGATTCTCGCTTCCTATCTGCATCTTTGCCGCAACCGCCTCAGGCGAGGTCAAAACACAGGTCAGGACCTCTTGAAATCCTAGCCCGACCATAATCTCTCCCAGCGCCTCCATCTCAATGGTCTCTCGTGAAAGGTCGCCGACCGTCCAGATCCCAGGCCACTCAGGCTTCAGCTTGTTAAGGTCCAATGCGATCGCGATATCCTCAATGACGTCGACGGGGTGCATGATGTCGATTCGATAGCATGGAATCTCTAGGTGAAGAGTGTCGCCGGACGCTCGCTGGACCCTGTACCCGGCCTTCTCAGCAAACCGCGCAGCATCCTTCAAGACTAGAGACGTGCCGAGTAGCCTGTTGATCCGTGACAGGCTCAGCTTCGTCAGCGTAGGGCTGAGATTCGGGCTCACGACCTTACGGGGCGAACCGTAAGCATACGTTTCCGCGCAACTGTAGACTCTTCCTCCCCGCTCGGCGAGACAGGCGACCATGATCTTCAGTGTGTTATGTACAGTTTCAGAATCTGTACCAGTAACCTCGACAAGGATGTTTCTCGTACCTGGGGTGATTCTTCCAAGATCGTTCGAGTTGACGACAGGTGGAAGGGAGAGAATCTTGTCTTCTCCATCCACCAGTATCGGCCACTCTTCAAAACGGGAAATTATGTCTCCATACTCTGTTCCTTTCGGATGATTTGTCACAATCTCCCGAAGACTCAACTTCGTCTCAGAGCCCAATGGAGCAAAACTGGCCTCATCAGGCTTGGCGACCGAGTATGAGAGAGGCGACGCGATCATGTCGGCCTGGTACAGGCCGATCGACGCCCTCTTCCGCTTCCTCCCATACGTCAAGTCCAGCTTTTCCTGCAGAGAAATCCAGCCCTTCAACGCCTCCTCCGAGGGCTGAAGACCCCTGACTATCGCGGTCGAAATGAAAGGACGAATAGGCTTCACACGCTTGTCGATGACAACTTTGAGGCCCGACTTGCCAGCAACAAGGATCTGTCTACTTCGACCAGTTCCCAGCTGATATCGCAGCGCGCGGGCAATTCCCTCGACCGACCAGATGTCGGGACGGTTGCTGTCCTTGACCTCGATCGAGACAGCGTCTCTCTCAAGCGATTCCACGTCCCCCTTGACGAACGCCAGGATCTCGTTGAGACCCTCCTTGTCTCGGGGAACTGTCTTGCCCAGCATTCCCTCAAGGTCGTCGAGCGAGAATTGTACGCTTGGCATTCTAGCTCACCGTCTGGTCCCGAATCCATTCCAGGTCAGAAGTGAACAGCTGGCGAATATCCTGGATCTTACGATGCATCATGTAGAGCCGGTCAATCCCGAGACCCCACGCCAGGACAGGAACTTTGACGCCCAACGGCTCCGTCACCTCCGGACGGAAGATTCCACTACCACCAAACTCCATCCAGCCAACACCCTCCCTGTAAGCCTGCAACTCAACACTCGGCTCCGTGAACGGGAAATAGTCAGGCTTGAACCGAACTCGATCCGCCCCCGCAACCTCCCTGGCAAACATCTCCAATATTCCAAGCAAGTTCCGCAAATTCAGACTCGGATCAAGAACAATGCCCTCCACCTGGTTGAACTCTGTCAGATGAGTCTTGTCAAGCATGTCCGGACGAAAGCATCGTGCGATGGCGAAGTATTTTCCCGGAATCTGGAGGTCCTTCGAGATCATACTCCGAACGCTGAGCGCCGTCCCGTGGCTTCGAAGAATCAACTTTGACGATTCATCAAGAGAGAATTTGTACCGCCATCCCGTCGAGCCCGTCTTCCAGCCGTTCTCATGGGTCTCCGCAACCCTCCTCACTAGATCGCCGTACTGTTCGAGGCTCGCTCTCGACGGGTCCTTCAGATAGTAGAGATCATGAATCTCCCTTGCAGGATGATTCTGCGGCATGTAGAGACAGTCGCAGTTGATGAAAGCCGTCTCGACAAGTGGTCCAACGGCTTCCCTAAACCCCAGGGCGACAAGCTTCCTCTTCACCATCCGCAAGAATCGAAGGTAGGGATGATACTTACCAGGAAAGACTTGAGGAACGGGAGAGGACACGTTGTAGCTTCGGAGTCTAACTCGCTCCCACTCGCCAGAGCTGATCATCTCGCCGGTAAGCAGGCTCACCTCCTGCCGCGCACTGGTCCCGGCTACAGCACTTCTCCCGTCAGGTGTAATCTCGATCTCTCGCAGGTTCCTGATTCTAGCCTCTAGAAGACTTCTCTTGATAAGCCGCTGGGCAGATTCTCTCAAGCTCGCCGGTAGCTCCTCGAGAATGATGCCTCCATTCTTCAGGCGAGCCAGAACCTGCTCATCCTCGTCACCGGTGGGCTCCCTATCCACTACGACTTGCGGATCCGAATCGGCCTTCTCGATCCTTCCCCAGCGCTTTCGGCTAATCCAGCCTGTCACTATTGACGCGTATTTCTCGTCCAGCCCGGCTCGACTAAGAGCCTCTCTAAGCCCAAGCCGTCCGCCGCTCTTGGCGACAGTCGAGACAATCCTCCGCTCCGGGAGGCCTTCCTCGAGGAACGACTTTCCCTCCATCGTCAGGGTGAGCTCTGTCTTCTTCTCGACCCGCTCCCTGACCAGTCCATTCTGGGAGAGGCTCAGTACCGCTCGAGCAATAGCGGAGTCGGCGAGACCCGATCGTTTCGCTAGTTCGTCAGGAGTCTTTGCTCCCTCGGACTCGATGAGAGCCTGCAGAACTCGGGCTTGACTCTGGCTAACATCTACCAAATGCGTCGGGTCTCCAGACGGCAGTTTTCGCTGGAGTCCGGTCCCGAACTATATTTGATTTGGAGCGTCTCCGAAACGGATACGAGAAAATCGAGCGTTCTGGTCCGTGAGCGTCATGATGTTCGTGCTATGGGCTTGGGTTCGAGTCGGTACCCGTAGACGAACGTTCCCTCATTCGCCTCTCCATCTCTTGAGGAGGCACATCTTCGACGCGGGTGGCGATCCACCAGATGTTCCCCGTAGGGTCCTTGACGGCCGCGGTCCGATCGCCGTAAAACTGGGTAGTCGGCACCTGTTCAGAGGCTCCCCCCGCTTCCAAGCCTCGCTTGTACGTATGATCGACGTCCTCAACGTAGACGTACAATTGGCTGGGTATGGGACTGTACTGACGGGTCGAATCGGCCATCATAACGATGGAACCGCCAATCTTGATCTCGGCATGACCCACGTGACCCTCTCTGTCATTGATCAACGCTCTCTCTTCCGCGTTGAAAGTGTGCTTAAGGAAATCGATGAGTCTTGGTACTCCGTCCACGATCAAGTATGGTGTAACAGACGCATACTCTTGAGGAACAGGTCTAACCTTGCCGGTGACAGATTGCATGCGTTTCCGACGCGCTACTCTTCGACTTAAGAATTGCTCTGTCACACTACGTTTAGAATTCGTTTCACTGTCTCGAATCTGAACTCGGACTTCTCGTCGGCTGGGAAGTATGGATAAATCACTGGGAGGGAGACTCCCGCTTTTCGAAAAGATTGCACGTATCGATGCAGTTCCTCGCTGCGGGGATTGGCCAGGCTGACTCTCACCAGTTCTTTCGGCACCTCGACAGATCCACTGTTCCAATGGTCGCTCTGCTTGATTTCCGAGATCGCCTTGGCGGTCCCATCTTGCAAGAACATCTCGTGGTACTGAGGGATGGAGTCGTAGTTGAGAAACTCCTGCAATAGAAGCCTCAGCGCGTTCTCGTCGCTCTGTGAAGATAAGAAGATTTTCAGATAGCACGCGAATTCGATGGGAGAGACCATCTGGCGTTTGACCGCTGCGATCAGGCCGTTAGCATGCCGTGGAGAACAGAAGTTCAAGAGGAGACCGTCCGTCCTGCCTACGGCGCGTCTTGCGATCCCCCGCTTGAGCGTAGCAACATAGGTCTCTGGGGGCCCTACTCCTCCGGGAAATGCGCGGAAGCCTTCCTTGAGCTCGTCCAGCCTCTCCAGCATTGCGATTACTGACTTGCCAGGTTTTGGACCGGGAGGACCGGTGCCCACTCCAAGAAAGAACCGGTTGGAGGAGAACGCCTGCAGTGTCTGGACCCGTCGCGTCAGCAGGGTGGGATCGTGCTCGAGTAGTCTGATGACTCCGCTTCCCGCGTGGACCCGGGTAGTCACGGCTAGGATCGAAGATACGACCTCGAGCGACTCGTATCCGCCCCTAACATCAGGAATGAAGATACTGGTGACCTTGCTGTTCTTGTCGAGAATGCACGATGTCTCTCTGATTTCTCTAGGCGAGAATACCCCCCGGCCGAAGCGCGAACCCTATCTTTTCTGAACTCAAAGTCTCTGTACTGAGACTCTGAATGTTCGACCTTTAGATTATTCCGGTAGCCTAGGTTCTGAGAGTTGCTTGCAGCGAACCTACGAGCTGCCAGTCAGTCTCGATAGCGTCCAACAGGTGAGTATAGGTCGGAATCGGATTGTGACTCCTGAAGAGATATGAAAAGTGAATACCGCTAACCTCATTCCGAAGTCCAGCAAACGCACGTGCTATCACCTGGACCCCTCCCCCTAGCGGGTCTCGTGAAACGGTCTCCTTTACGCTCTCGGGGACTGGGATGCCAAATCGTCGACTCACAAATAGTAAGTTGTTGAGTCCGTGCGGGATGGACAGCTGGACGAAGATCGGTACCTTGAGCCCGCTGGATCGGAGGGCGTCGATGTAGTCGAGAACGTAATAGTCATCAAAAGCCGAGTTGGTGACGAGATAGTCTGCGCCCGCGTCCACCTTGGATAGTGTCCGAGAAATCTCCTTTTCCCGGTCCAGCGCGTACTGGTTCGTGACGGCTCCGATACAGGGTCTTTGTCCGTCGAAGACTGACCGGATTCCTCTGATCAGATCCTCTGCTCTCTTAAAATCGTAGGTTTTGATCTCGTAATTCGGATAGGGGTCTCCGAACACGACCAGAAAGTTCTCCAGACCCTTCTTGAAGAGAACCGGAAGGAGAGGGAGATCAGATCGGCGAAAATCTCTACAGGTCAGCGAAGGAACAGCCTCAAACCCTGTCTTCTTGACAATGACCGCTGAAGCCACGCTCCTCGTCTGTGGAGTGACCCGGAATTCTGACGGATAGCTAGGATCATTCTCGCCGTTTCTCAGGGCTGGGATCGTTATCGCGTCCACCCGCCCGTCCAAGAGAGGCAGGTGCGCCGGGACGACCCGGTCTGGAATCACCTCAGCAGTCACGATTGTGTGGTATTTCGCTCTCTCCGAGAGCTTCATTGTGAAGCCTCCCTCGCAAGTTCCGCTCCCTTCACGATGCTCTCGAGCTTGGCGTAGGTCACATCCCAGGTTCGGGTCCGCAGTCCGCAGTCTGGGTTTGCCCAGATCTTTCCAGGATCACCGACTATCTTGGTTGCGTGGAGGAGACGGTCTCGGACCAGCTCGGGCGACTCTATGATGTTCCGCTCGGTTGCTCTACCCGCGTCTGATGGAACTTGTCCCGAAAAGTCGTGGACATGGACGACCCCTACTCCGAACTCGCCCTCGAATCCGTTCTCGATGAAATACTCGAGGTCACGATATCCCTCTCGGTGCTTCGCATCAACTCCGAGACTCGTGCCGTCTCGGTTAGCAAATTCCAGTGCCAGCTGGCTGCACTTGTCAAGCTTCGGTGCATACTCTGCGAGTACCTTGTATCCTATCTCTGAGGGGTAGCATGTGTGGTCGCTGAACTTGCAGGTGAACCCCCTAACCGTCTCGTTCCAGCCCTCAACAAACAACTCCATGTCCGCAGGCTCTGGATGCGTGGTGATGGCCGGCTCGTCAATCTGGATCCAGCTCGCGCCAGCATCGACCAGGTCTCGGATCTCTGGGCGTATTACTTGTTCGACGAAGTCTAGTAGGAATTCTCTCTTCGCTTCCTGTTTCTGCATCTTGAGGCTCGACCCCGTCCGCTGTCCGGTGTAGTAGCCACCGAACGACCAGTCGACGAGAGTGTAGGGTCCAGTTATCGGGACCTTGATCGGACCCTTCGCATTCTCCTTAACGTCAAGAAACTCCTGGAGGTATATCGGATGCTTCCGGTGAATCTTGGATTCGGCAACTGCCTTGTTGAAGTATTTGTAGTCGAAGGACTGGACGTGGCCCAGAACCCGCATTCCTTCGACGCCTCGGATCACATGCTCATACATCTCCACCCTTTGCTGCTCTCCACCGACTCCCTCGTTGTCGAGTCCCGTCCGTTCGAAGAGGCGTAGCCCGTAGATTGTTGAGAGTTCCAGTAGTTCGCGGATGCGATCCTTCTGGTTCTCTGTGGATAGAAGCTGTTTTGCCCGGTCGTGGTAGTTTCCTATGCCGAGTCGTCCTGCCCATTCTTCGGCCTCGGCCAAGTCCTTGACCGTCAGCGGCTGAGTGAGACCCTTTGTCCGCCACCTGGGCTTTGCGAGGCTTCCGATCTCCTGGGTAGGATATAGCTTCCCCGTCTACTTCCTCTCCTCGACCAGTCTAGTTGCTTCGGCTAGGGCCCGCGACTTTGCATCGGCGACCTTCCGTGGTACGAACTTGAGGTCGGAATTCGGAACCAGGACGATATTGTCCGAAAATATGTGTTTGGAGACTCGGGTCGCGGTTTCGGCTATCCACTTCGGGTCCTCAACGTTCGATTCGCGTGAATCCACGATGCCGAGAGCGAGCGTCTTCTTGGTCTCGATCTTAGACCGTGTATGGTCGGTCTCGAAGAGGTCGAAACCGATTCCATCGACTGGAAGTTTGAGGAGATGAGGGAGTATCGTGGTTGCATCTCCAAAGAATGTCTGGATAGTGAACCTGGCGTCGATGCCATCGACTGTCCTCCGGATTGCAGCCAGAGCGATTTCTAGCTCGGCGTTGCTCAACGTTTGTTCTCTGTAGGGCCGATAAACTAGGCATGGTTCCGAGATCTGGAACTGCGACACTCCGTCGGCCTTCAATCTTCGAATAATCTCGTGCTCTGCATGTGCAAGGTCAGAGACAAGCTCTGACTGGGTCTTGTAATGCAGATTCTCAGCGAGTTCAGAGAAGGTGTAGGGGCCGACTAGGGATGCCTTCCACGGTTTCGATTTAGGTAGAAGGTCTGCATGTATGAATTTCTTCAGGTTGAATGGGGCGAGACCAATTTTGCCGCTGACTGTCGGTTTCTTGTAGAAGGTGTTGGTGTCAAACCATCTAGAGTAGCGTGTCCCGGTTGTTACGCCATCTAAGGATTCGACAATAGGTCTTAGCTGGTCTTGCCAAGAGAAGGCCCCGTCCGTGAAGTTCTCGAAACCCGACTCGTCCTGAAGCTCGACCAGTTCGATTGTGTCTTGTTCGATCTGTTTTTCCACGCTAGCGCGTTCGGTCTTTCCTCTATCGTAGGATCGCGTCAGTTCGATGAGCTGTTCTGAGCGGGGATAGATTCCGCCCAGCTCTGCGCTAGCGGGCATTTTCATGCTGTTTTCATTATTCTAATTATATAAGTTCTATTGTACCAATATTCCAATCAGAATGATAGCCCTTTCAGGATTGTATTCCGAAGGGAATATCAGGGAGGGTAGGCCCTCTATGTTCGAGTCATGCTTCCCACTCTCGACGAGATTCCCAAGAGGCGAAAAGCTCTTGGACTGACACAGTCCAGACTAGCCGAGCTGGCGGGTGTTAGTCAGTCCATCATCGCCAAGATAGAATCCGGGTCTGTCGATCCATCATACTCTATCGTTAAGAGGCTTGTTGAGACCCTTGAGAAGCAGAGCGTCGATACTGCGAGGCCGAGAGTCAGCGAGATCATGAGCAGGCCTGTCATCTCGGTCTCAAGGACTCAGCTCGTGCGTGAAGCGGTGGACCTGATGAGAAGACGAGGCTACTCACAGCTACCGGTGTTTGAGGGAACAAGATGCGTTGGGAGCATCTCGGAGAAGACCATCCTGGACCGTGCGGCCCGGGGAGAACCCCTCGAATCGCTTCTCAATAACCGCGTGCGGGACATCATGGATTCTCCGCTCCCGACGGTCAGCGAGGATACGCCGCTTGAGATGATGCTCGGGCTACTCCAAGGGAATTACGGTGTACTGGTGACTAGGGGAGAGAACACGATCGGGATTCTCACAAAATCGGACATTCTTAAAGTGAAACGATAGCGCCGCTGTATCCAGTCTGGTCTCCGTTGGGCCCGATGGTATCATTCGAACGTGCGTTTGTTTCTAGCGTAGGGTCTGGAGAGTAACATCATCCCTATCCAAGATTACACTCGTGCATCTCATCTCGAGATTACTCGATAAGCAGGGCTGTTGGTGGACAGGTTGCGAATAGGTCACGGGTTGATCAAATGCTAACAATTTTTGGCAAGAAGAAAAAGGAGGATCAGACTCCTGCAGAGTCCCTCTCTGCCTCGCAAACCGAAGCCCCGCAGCCACTGTCGACTCCAAGCCAGAGTCCAAGCTACACACCCATAGCCGGGACACAGAACCCGGTCGAGGATCAGCCCCAATACCAGCCGGTTGCGAGAGCAGCCCCTCCACAACAAGCCTTCAGGCTATCACCGACTGCACCTCTACCTGCTGAGGAGACGTCTCTCACGAGGCTCTTGCAGTCGCTCCTCCAAGACATCCCACTACCTCCTGGCGTCGATCTAGGCTTCGCCAGCGCTTCCCAAACAACCCCTGACTATGTACCGGTCAGATCGACCCCGCCGAGCAGGGCCATGGTGATTGGTCCTGGAAAGGGCAGCCGTGAGTGGGAAGAGCAGGGGGAAGAATCTGCTAAACAGCCTGCTGCTACTCCAGCTGGTAAGCAGACAAAACCGCCAGAGGTTCAGCCCCCGGCCGGCAAAGTCTCGATTCCCACCCCTGCAGTTTCGACGAAACGAGATCAGCCTCCTGAGAAGACGCCTGAGAAGCCTTCCAAGGGGGAGAGGCAACCGGATAAGCCATCAAAGGAAATGGTTGCGAAAAAGGAGGCACATGCTCCGCAGAGCTTCGATCACATATTCCAGCTGACGCAGGGTAACCTGGAGAGTACGGGCCTCGTGATAATCAACGGTGAGGCGGGCTCAGGCCGAACCACTCTCTGTTCGGGTCTCACTAGTAACTACATGAAGATGGGCAGTGCCTGCATGTACTTGACGTATGACCAGGCTCCTTCCGATCTCCGTGATCAGATGAAGAAGCTGGGAACCGACGCGGCACAATACGAGTCGGGTTTCCGGCTCATCCTCGTTGACGGCTTCGCGTCACAATCGGAATCGTTCAGCATGGAGCCCTACTATCTTGAACAACCGTTCAGCTTCGCAAACATACAGGAGACGCTCACGAGGAATAGCCAGATGTTCATGGGCGAGAAGATCAAAATAATCTTCGATTCGCTTGATGGTCTGGCCTCAAAGGTTCCGGCCAAGGACTTCGCGAAGGGTTTCACGGATCTAGTCGGAAAACTCAAGGATTCGGGCGCCACGTTCATCGTCACTATAGACCTGTCGAAGTTGCCCAAGGATCTGATTGGGTCGTTGAATGACTTGGCCGACTGTGTCGTAGAGTTGTCGAAGGATGACTCGGATCCCAATGGACGACAATTGAAGGTTCAGAGGCTGAACCAGAAATCCGCCAAGATAGATGCTGAGACGTTCGAGATCGACTCGAGCAAAGGCCTAGTCTTCGTCTAGCACAACAGTTCTTTCCTACCGAAACTAGGGCCCGTAGTTTCGTAGTTCGTTCCTAGGGACTACTCAGTGGAGAACGACCATCGTGAGGGGTTCGAGGCGCCGCTCTCGACAAATCCGAAGACCTTCTTCGGTTGGACCCGGTAGAACGAACCCTCCGAGCCGTCCATTTTCCAGCTGTACTTCTCCTCATAGTTCCGGACAATCTCACGAAGTGAATTACTGTCCAGACTAGCTTTTCGAACGGTTCCTTCGAGGATCACTGCGTCCGCGGCGTTCTCTGGACAGACGACACAGTTCATGTTCTTCTCGATATTCCGGGCCTTCCTTGACCGCGGTCCTGTGCTGAAATAGAAAGCGTTCTCGAACCATATACCCCAAACGGGCATCACGTGGGGTCTCCCGTCGCCTCTGACTGTCGCCAACCAGTAATTACGAGCTCCCGACAATCGCTTGACCGCCCACGCCCAGGACAAGGAATCCACTCCCTTCCGGAACATCATCTGATATCCAGGCATGCATGGTCGACCGGCCGTGGGAGTTGGATGGGATGTTTTCTTGGACAAGTCTGCCGATCTCGGGGAGATGGCCAATCCGATGCGGGATCAGAGGAACTTGCTGCTTATGCCTAGGGCCTCGTTGGTCTTCGAGATGGATCTTCGTCCCTCTGTCTCGAGCCCGGTGAGTGCTCTCACCGCATCTACGTTCTCAGGGACGACCACGCTCTCGTTGTGCACCTGGTAGACGAGGCTGGCCTCGCTATCGGTAACGTCGAGAATATCCTCCCAGTAGGCGACCTCCCACATGTCAGCCCTTGGCCTTCCAAGATCGCGCATCATCTCAGCAACAGCGTTCATACTGTCCACGCCGTCGGAGTTTCGAACGGGTGCAAGCCTCGGAGCGCTCCTCAGAGCCTTGAGAACGTCCTTCTTCTCCACCTCGCCCTTCAGTTGGACCATCGCGAAGTGCAAGTGGCCTAGGTTGAACGGACCCTTCGCGGCCATCGTGGTGATGTTGAGCTTCGGAAGAATAGTCTGAGCATCAGGACCTTGGTGCGAGGGAATGTGGGCCTCAGGGACGACCGTGTTGATGAGGCCCGCCTTGTGACTCTCCCAAGGGTCTGTTCCCCTACGGAAGAGTACTACTCGGGCTTTCTTGACGCCGATCGTACTGAAGAGTGTTCCGACGGTTCTGCAGATCCCGGTTGTGTTGCAGCTTACAACGCGGGTTGCTGGTCGGTTGAGGTTCTCTTCAAAGTTGCATTGAGCCACAAATGATGATCCTGTCAGGTCGTGTTTTTCTCCGCCCTGAAAAATCGACTTGACTCCCACCTTGTCATAAAGCACCTTGTTCTTTGCCCCCAACCCGGCCGGGGTGCAGTCAATGATGACGTCGATCTTCCTCAGAAGATCTTCGAGAGTCCCTGCCACTTCTACACCCGACTTTTTCATATCAGGAAGCTTATCAGGGATCGACGCGTAGATCTCGAAACCCTTATTCTGGCCCAGTTTGACACGATAGTCTCCGACAACATCGGACACTCCGACAAGCTTCATGTCCTTCTGCTTAGTAATCGCCTCAGCAACACGCTTGCCGATTACGCCGAAACCGTTGACTCCGACCCTGGCTACGGACTTGGGCACTGGATGATTCTCCTGGCAAGGATGTTTCCCGATCCCTCTCATTTAGGCATAACGGGCCAAGAGCCTATCAGAGCACGAGATCGTCTCCCAGTCTTTTTCGAATCCTGAGGAAACATGACTTTCTAAGGGAGCGTTCGCTGGGAGCTTGTACTGGTCTGGGGTCTCGCTTGAGAGATAGCAGAAACAGTCTATCCCCTTCATTGTCCCGCTTTTCGAAGACCGTGAAGTCTGCATTGCCTTTCTGGGCTCTAGTCCTAATTATTGGGTTCGTGCCAGTTCGTGCCCTGGAGATTATCGACTATTTCGTAGCGCACGCTGTTTTGTCCGCTAGCATTCTGGGCGCTTCTCTGATCTTTTCGCTTCTGATAATCTACTTCCTCTACTCAATGCGTTTCATCACGAAAAGGATCAATCGATTGAGTGACTACGCCCGGAAGATGAGTCCGGAACAGACGACCACGGACCTGAGCATACGTTACCGATTCCGGTGGGTGTTGGTGATATGGTTGATACTCTTAGGAATTAACGCACTTCTTTTCGGGTTGCCGGATAGTTTCAACGGAATATTCGCCGAGGACATTCCTCTCTTCGCGTACTTCTTCTTCATCTTCGCATCATTTCTCTGGTTGTATTGTTACTCGATGCTCGAAATATACAGAGCGGGCAAACTCCCCCTTCAGCTCACGCCCTTCACCGAGGATAGGACGCTGGGACTGAAACCGTTCGGAACCACGTCCCTCAAACTGGTCAGCGTATACGCGGTCTTTCCCATCGTCGTGACGGTTCTAGGACAAGTCAACATTATCCTGGATGCACCTAGCGGAATGACGGTTCAGCTTGCACCTCTAAGAGCGAGCGACATTATCTTCGTAACGGGACTGGTGCTCGTCGGAATAGGTCTATTCTTCCTACCACTCCTAAGCATCCACCGCCGACTCCGGGAAGCAAAGCGTACTGAGCTGGGCTGGGTCAATTCGCAGTACACGGCTATTGTTCGCAGGCTAAAGGAGCTCATGGCCACCGGACGCGGGGATGAGCATAGGGATGAACGGCGGGCATTGGCTGACGATCTGACGATGGTTCGCCAGCTCCAGTCTGATGTTCTCCGGATTCAAGCGTGGCCTTTTGATCTTGGCGTCATCACAAGACTGGGAACGTTGCTGGTTCTGCCGCCCTTCCTCGGAGTGTTCGCGAGAATTCTCATCCTGACATTTCTACATATCTAGGGCCATCAAGCAGAAAGCTGGACATGATTGACCGTCTATGTTTGGCCGCGTCGAGATCTAATGCTTTTGCCTCGAAACCCTTCTTACTGTCTTAGAGGTAACTCAGTCTCAGGGTAATCACCGCTTCATCCTTCGGCTCTTTCGCCCCGTTCGCCGTGTGGCTCGTGGCTTCGAGGCTTTACGATGGGGGAGCTTCGTATACTTTGGCTGGTATAGTTCGACTTCCATGTTTCCAGGCATTCGAAAGTGAGTTAGTGATCCCCATTCCTCTTCAGTGATCCCCGAGGAAAATTCGACGCCACGTGATCTCAAGTCCTCGACTGTCTTGTGAATGTCGTCGCAGTAGAAAGAGATCGAATGGAACACCTTGTCTGATGGATGAACACCCAAGTCTGCCTCGGGTATGTCGAAGACTAGGTACCCCTCGCCCGTATCAGTATGGGCAAAGCCCAGCTTATCTCGGATAAACGCACGCACTTCTTCGGCTTTGGGTGTGTAGAATAATCCATGCATTCCTTTGATCATTTCTCGACTTCTCCCTGTATGGAGGGACGATTGCTACGTTGTATGTTTAAGCCTGCGTGTGCGAGGCACGAAGTGACGTCGGGAGAAGTTTGATTTCTCGAGTTGAAGATCTAGAGTGTGATGCTGGTTCGTCTTAGGCTTGCCCAATGATTCCCTACTGTAACCATAGATTATAATAGTAGCCCCCCGACCTTGAGGTGGTAAGCTTTACCGATTAACGGCTTAGAGGAAATGTAGGAAGGTTAGTGAATTATGGAGGTTAAACTTTCATGGTTGAACCGTCGCAGTATGCTTCGACAACAAAGTACATAGTAAAAGCCAAGTTTGATGTAGAGGGCGTAGTCGAAAAGCCTGACGTGGTCGGTGCCGTCTTCGGCCAGACAGAAGGCCTCTTCGGCCCAGACCTTGATCTTAGAGAATTACAGAAATCCGGACGAATAGGCCGGATAGAAATCAATCTAGATTCAAAGAAAGACAAGACTACCGGCTCAATCGTAATCCCATCCAGCCTAGACAAGGTATCAACGGCCATCATAGCCGCCGCGATCGAGAGCGTCGACCGGATCGGACCCTGCGAGGCAAAGATCAGCCTAGAGAAAGTCGAGGACGTGAGGGAGGAGAAAAGGAAGGCCATAATGACGAAGGCCAAAGACATTCTCAGAAAATGGGTCGTCGAATCCTCACCAAGCACAGAAGAGGTCGTGAAAGAAGTCGCGGGATCTCTGCGAGGAGTCGACGTGATCGAGTATGGGCCCGAGAAATTACCCGCGGGACCCGAGGCCGAGAGGGGCGATATCATCGTTGTCGAGGGGCGCGCGGATGTCATACTTCTCATGAAGGTCGGCATCAAGAACGTAATCGCATTGAACGGGACCAAGGTCCCCGAGACGATCATCAAGCTGACGAAGGACAGAGAGGTCACGGCGTTCCTCGACGGAGACAGGGCAGGCGACCTGATTCTCAAAGAGCTGACGCAGGTGGCAGACATCGACTATGTCGCCCGCGCCCCCTTCGGGAAAGAGGTAGAGGAGCTTACTCCAAAGGAGGTAATGAGAGCTCTGAGAGAGCGCGTCCCAGTCAATCTAGCAAAACCAATCGAGAGACAACAGTTCACGCGGCCCGAGAGACCCGAGCGTGCTTATGGGGAGCGGTCCTACACGGAGAGAGCTTACGGACCCCAGGAGCGGCCGTATGTGCCTGCTGAAGTGCCAGTCCGTGCGGCAGCACCGATGGAAAAGCCGAATCTCCCACCACCAGTCTTTGATGCTGCAAAGGACCTACGTGGGACATTGGAGGCGGTAGTCTTCGACGAGGGTGGCAAGGAACTGTCAAAGATGCCTGTTAGCGAGCTTGCGGAGAAGATACCGACCCTGGACCACGCCCAGGTAGTTCTCTTCGACGGGGTCGTAACTCAGAGGCTTCTCGACACCGCGGCGAGCAAGGGCATCAAATATGTGATAGGCGACAGAGTCTCTGACGGGGCCAAGCGGCCCGCGAATGTCAGCGTCATGACTCTCAACGACCTATCCTCGTTCGCTCCTGCCTGAGAGACGAATCTGCGAAGCTGGTTCGGCCATAAGCTGATCCTCTTTCACGCCAAGGACTTCTAGAATCCGTGCCGCAGCTGGAACGATCTGGTTGTGGACATAATAGTCGTAATCTATATCGTCCGTAGAGACTCTGTAGTGGGGTTCCGCTTTCTGGTACAGTTTTCCAGGCTTTTTCGTAATGACGAAGCCGACCTTGTCGCCCGCCGTGACTGACCAGCCTTCCTTCGCCATCTTCTTCGCCGCCTCTACGTGGGGAGCATTGACCTCGTAATCGGCCACTGGCTTTGTGAGTGTCTTCCAGATCACATACGCAGACAAGGGTAGGTTCTTGGACCTGACATCCGATGTCAAGTTCTTGACGTACGCTGCCGCCCTAGCCGGCTTCGCATCTTCCAACACCATTCTTAGAACGTTATTCTGTACATCCCGGGCCAGGTTGGACCAGTCTCCTCGGACCGCCTCAAGGCCTACGACGTCGATCTGACCATCGATTCTCAGCCCAGCATACTTCTTCTTGGCCTCGGTGAAGAGTATTCTCTTGTAAACCTCAGATAGGTTGATCTCAAGTCCGAGCTGCCGATCGATCTCGTCTTGGAACTTCTGGACAAGTTTCTCATCATAATTCACAAAGAGACTGTCAGTATCTCCATAGAAGACTGTGAGTCCGAGGCTCTTTGCTATTGATATCGCGCGATTGATCGTCTCTCTTCCGAGGGCAGCCGCTGATTCTGCAACCTCCTTCGAATACCAACGTGCACCGGCCCAGCCAGCGTAGCCGTAGACCGCGTTCGTCATCACCTTCACGGCCTTCTCACGGGCCTTAAGCAGAGTATATCGGGGATCGCTCTCGGACGTTCGTTTCAGCTCTGCCTTGGTCGTCTTCCGGGCTTCGATGAGCTTCGTTAGAACTATTCTGTAGAACCCTGAGGGATTTTTTCTGAAACGATGCGCGACCTCAGGGACTTCGAAGATGTCGTCTGTCTCCTTCCCAGTGACGAGCGTGTCGGGTGAGATGTTGTACTTGATCATCAAACTGGGGTACATGGAGGAGAAGTCGAGACTAGCTATATTGTCATGGAGCCCTATCTTTGGTTCGAGGACAATCGCTCCCTTGTATGGGATAATGGGCTGCTCCATCCTGGAGGGTATGAGCTGGCCGAGGTTGTGGGTCTCCATCATCAGATAATTGTCCACGCGGAATCCAACAGCCGCGGCTATCACTTGGTCAGGCGGCAACCCTGAAAGCGCTGACATCTGGATGACATAGTCGATCGCTTCCTGACCTATCTTGAGGATGGCCTCGGTCTGCTCTTCCACGTGCTTGACGAGATTCTTTCTCTGGTTCAGATTTGACCAGTGTTCGAAGTAGGCTGTCTCATCAATAGGATTCTGACTTGATAATTCAATTCCCAGATATTTCGCCACATCCTCGATCGTCTTGTTCTTGACCGCGTAGAGGTCGTCGGCGAAGTTGAGAAGGTCAACATTCGCTCGTCCGATCAGCGAATAATGGCCGTAGAGGCTCTGGTGTGGTGGACCCCCGTCCCGGCCAACCCTGAGGGGAGTCTTGGTCTTGTCAGCCCTCTTGACAAGATACGGCCAGTGGACACTGTTTCCGTCGAAGGTCAAAACAAAATCAGGATTGGTCTTGGAGACATGGCCCCCGAACTCTCGAATGGTTTCATCGTCGGAGTCGGCCTTGGTCTGGAGAACTTCGTTCTCGGCCTTGCTTGTTCTCCAGCCGATGATCTGGATCGGGTCCCGTATCGGGCTGGGCGCGCCCGTCTTGCTGACGGATAAAAGTGAGAAGGAGAAGAGATCTAGTCTAGGTGGTTCTTCCTTCGAGATCGGTTTCGGATGATCTGTAGCTGTAAGGGTTTCTTGGACACTGTAATCTTTTGGATCTATCGTTGAGGAGGAGGTGTCCACCTCGTACCATTGACAAGGCTTGATTCCAAAGTCGTACTGGTACTTGATGGCAGATCGGAGCTTCTCCTCGTAGGTAGCAGCAGCACCAGTTTTTTTCAGCGTGTCGCGCGCAGCTCTCTCCAAAAACTCCGGGTTTTTACAGAATATTTTGAGGACGAAACGTTCCTCGGCTAGCAGTTTCTTTTTCTCGATTGTCGCATTTTCGATGGTGGGATGGGGCTTTTCCTCTTCCAAGCTCTTCCTGAGATGCTCCGAGTCCTGACCTTCCCTCGGCAGGAGGTAGAAGTAGGCTCGATAGTTGCTATCAGTGACTAGAACGCGCTTTCCATCATGGGTGATTCCCCAGAGCCAGATCGACGATTTTCCCTGGTAGGTCTCATGGTTGAGGTCGAGAAGCCAAAACGTCCGTTTCATTAGGACTCTCGATCTTCTCGCTCGCTCTCGACTTTGACCATCGAGATAACCACGATTCCTGCAATGACTAGTGTAAGTCCTGATGGGAGTAAGCTGGCAGTTATGGCCAGAGCTGGATAATAGATGCAGCCACCGGCCGGACAGTTAATCGGATTGGTTAGCGTGATGACAGTCAGCGTCCCAATCATGGTCAAGATTGTTCCGATTACTATGAAGGCGAATCCAAGAGTCTGGAACGAATGCCTCCAGGCCGGCACCCGGGTCATTGTTATCTCACCATTCAACGGCTTGCGAGTAAATGGTTTAAATTCGCCTGATAGGAACCGGGCTCCTCGGGATAGTTGGTATCATGGCGGAGAAGGTAGACAAGGCCAAGCAGGTCGACCATTGGGGAATCGCGCACATCTACTCCAGTTTCAATAATACGATGGTGCACATTACCGATCTGACTGGTGCTGAGACTGTTTCCCGAAGCGCTGGTGGTCAGCATGTCAAGGCTGACCGTCTTCAGGGTACTCCCTATGCGGCTATGCAGGCAGCCGCGGCCGCTGCGAAGGTGGCTAAGGATAAGGGGATTACTTCTCTCCATATTCGTGTTCGGGCTCCGGGCGGCCACAAGGCCAGGACTCCTGGTCCGGGTGCGCAGGCGGCGATTCGAATGTTGGCGCGTCAGGGTTTCCGGATCGGAAGAATCGAGGACGTGACTCCGGTTCCCCATGATGGCACTCGTAGGCCGGGCGGCCGTCGCGGTCGCCGCGTCTAGCCTGATCGGGAGTTTTCTCCCACGTCCTATGCCGGTCAGATCCGGAGGATAGTGGGCAAGCATCAGAAGTGGCGGGCGGAGGAATGCCTCAACCTGATCCCGTCCGAGAATCTGACCAGCCACACTGTAAGACAGCTACTCTCCGGGGATATGGGCCATCGATATCGGGCCGATGACCGGTTCTACAAGGGAGCCAGGTTCATGGACGAGCTAGAGTCTCTCGGCGAGAAGCTAGCCTGTGAGGTCTTCGGAGCCGACTGGGCGAGCCTCCGGCCCTTGTCAGGCCATATGGCCGATATGATAGCTGTGTCGACCCTTACGAAGCCTGGCGGTTCAATCCTCACCGTCAATCCTGGGGACGGGGGATACCCGGGGTTGAGTGACCAGGCAGGATATCCAACCTTTGTCAATGTCCGGAACCTGTATTTTCCGTTTGATTCCGAGCGGATGAATATCGATGTGGAAAAGGCGCGGGGCATGATCGAGGACGAGAAGCCCTCGCTTGTAGTGTTCGGCCAATCATTCTTCCTCTTTCCTCACCCGGTGAGAGCGCTAGTCGATGCTTGTACCTCGGCAGGGTCGAGGATCGCGTTCGATGGATCGCACGTGCTGGGGTTGATTGCCGGGGGCAAATTTCAGAAACCATTGGAGGAAGGTGCAGAACTGATACTAGGGTCTACTCATAAGAGCCTGTTCGGTCCCCAGGGTGGGATCATCGTCGGGAAGAGGGGTTGTGAATCTGAGGTGAAGGGGCGCCAGTTTCCGGGCTTGGTAGATAACGCGCACTGGAATCGGGTCGCCGCGCTGGTGTGGGCGTTGGACGAGGCCCGTCGGGTTGGTGGAAAATACGCCGTGCAGGTCATAACGAACTCGAAGGCGTTAGCTAGGGCGTTGCATGAAGGAGGGGTCCCGGTGAAGTGCTCGGAATACGGGTTCACTGAGTCGCACCAGACGATTCTGGACGTGAAAGATCAGAAGGAGATTGAGGGGTTTACGCAACGGTTAGAGGATGCGAATATCATTGTTGACCATGGGATTCGTATCGGGACCTGTGAAGCAACGCGACGGGGGATGAAGGCACAGGATATGGAACGGGTGGCAGAGCTTATCGTTCGGGTCTACAAAGGGGAGGAGCCGAGCAAGGTTAGAGCGAAGGCGACGAAGCTTCGGCGGGAATTCAACAGGATATTATACACGTAGCAGCCTCGAATCTCGGAGCTGGGTAGGGGTTTGTTGATCACCGAGCATCCTCTAGAGCCCGTTTCCCTTGTTCAGATAGAAAGCGCGCGTAAACGGATCCACGGCCTAGTCCTACGCACTCCTATTGTGAGGCTGAACGTTGACGATCCTGAAAGGGAAGTCTATCTGAAGCTGGAGAATTTGCAGCCGACGGGTTCTTTCAAGGTTCGAGGTGCCTCCAACGCGATCGCGCTCGCAGGGCAGGGGGCGAAATCTCGTGGAGTATACACGTGTAGCGCGGGAAACATGGCACAGGCCCTGGCCTGGCAGGCTCGGCAGAAAGGCATTCCGTGTACTGCAATAGTTCCCGATAACGCTCCCAAGACGAAGCTGCAGGCTATTGAACGGTTCGGAGCGAAGACGATCCAGGTCTCTTACGATGAGGTCTGGAAGGTGGTGACCAGTCACCGGTATGCTCCTCTCGCTGATGCCTTGTTCATCCATCCGTTCAGCGACGAGAGGATGATCGCAGGGAACGGGACCATCGGCTTGGAGATACTCGAAGACGTTCCAGGAGTGGATTCGGTGATCATCCCTTTCGGAGGGGGCGGGCTTACTGCCGGAATTGCTAGCGCTATCCGTGCGAGCAAGCCAAATACGAGGGTCTACGCGGTTGAGCCGGAGACGGCCGCCCCTCTCGCAGCGTCCCTCCGAGAAGGCAGAGCGATGGATGTAAACCGTGTTCCCAGCTTTGTGGATGGGATCGGCGGGAAGAGCGTTCTTCCGGAAATATTCAAGATCTTGAGACCGTTGGTCGATGGCAGTATCACTTCTTCGCTGAGGGAGATTGCGGATGCTGTTCGCCAGCTCGTCGAGCGGAACCGGGTCGTGGCTGAAGGCGCTGGCGCGGCCTCTGTGGCGGCGGCTCTTTCAGGCAAGGCGGGCGCAGGGAAGATCGTCTGTGTAGTCTCTGGGGGAAATATCGACACAGTCACGTTAACAAGGATTCTATCGGGAGAGGTGCCCTGAGACCCAGCTGGAATCATGGCGTCGATATCTCAGGAATAATCCGGCTTCATCAGGCGGCTACGCCCTATCACCCGGTCAGGTCGAACGATGAGGTCTCCCTCAACCCGGCACCCTTCCGATGGGTGTACAATCGAGTCGCAGTCTCCCTCTGGGTTGTTTCTCGGCAGCCCTTGCGGGAAGATTTCGGACCTAGACAATCTCACGTGACGCGAATTTCTACAGTTATCACCAGATAGCACACAGTATCCCACATACGGCGGTAATTGTGGACGTTGTCCTATTATCTCCAAGCCGGGAATAGGGATATCTGTGGTGAAGATTGAACATCAAGTTCATGCAGACAGTTGAGAGAGACGTCTACAGAAAACTTAGGGATATCGCGAAAGAAAGAGGAGTAACCGTGCAAGAGCTCTTGAGAGCTGTCATTCTACCTGACTGGATGGCAAACTACAACGGCAAGCAGCGCAAGAGCAGGATGGCTAGAGCTGAAAGACGACTGGTCACCGCTTCTTGAGGATTTAGCGAGATCCGTCCGGACCATCGAGTGGATAGAAAGACAGCGAAGGAATTGGAGAACGCTGAGATAAAATACCCGACTCCGTGACGGTATTACATATATACTTAGTAGCATGGATTGACTTGTCGTACGATTCATGACGTCTACGGCTGAACATGTCGGCCTCATCCGAGGATTACACCACATCACCCTAGTCACATCGAACGAGGAGGTCAACCGGAGATTCTACACGGAAGTGCTGGGTCTCCGACGCGTGAAGCTCACCGTCAACCAGGACGATGTGCATCACAGGCATCTATTCTACGCTGACGAGAAAGCGACCACAGGGAGCGCTATTACATTCTTCGAATGGCCGCACATGCGGCCAGGAAGAGTAGGGCTTGGCTCTCCGCATCACCTCTCCTACACCACCCCGAAATTCGACTCCCTACCAAAGTGGAATTTTTGGCTACGGCAGAAAGGAGTGTCAGTCGAGGGCCCTCTCGTACGGGATGATCGAACCTCGATATATGTGCGGGACCCTGACGGCGTAATTGTCGAAATCACATGTCCCAACAAGGATGAAGTCACCCATGACTATGCCCAGGAAGCGTTCAGAAACCCACCACCGGTTAGTGGCATAACCAGTGAGATGAAGCTCACCACCTTCCACCATGCTAGTCCTTTGACATATGATCCAGAGACCACAGCGGAGTTCTTCGACAAGTTCCTGGGTCTGACCGACAAGTTCACAATTCCCAACCCTGACCAGAGCGACACGAATATCCTCGGGATTGGAAGCGAGGAGCGTCCCGGCTTCCTACGATACCTAGCAATACCGAAGCCACCAGAAGGATACGTTGGCGAGGGGAGCATCCACCATATCGCGATGGCGGTTGAGGATGATGAGGCGCAGCAGAAGATCCTGAAACGTCTGAATGAGGTTGGGATAGAGAACTCGGGGATCATTGACCGGTTCTGGTTCCACTCATTGTACTTCCGCGACCCCGACGGGAACCTCCTGGAGGTAGCTACGAAGAATCCTGGATACTCGGCAGATGAGCCCCCAGAGAAGCTTGGGACCTTTCTCGTTCTTCCCAAGTGGCTGGAGCCCAGAAGGACAGAGATCGAATCTGCACTAAAGCTGACTGACGCGAACAACCATGGCAAATGGCCGCCAGACTACCCGGAGCTCCAGTCTCCGCCTGAAGCCATGTAGGACAAAATGCTAGAACCGTGCGATTCTACGCAACCCGGCATTTTAATGTCTAGAATCACGAACCGGCACGGCCTGACTGCAGATCTGCGGTGGCCGTGGCTCGATCATTAGTTTGATGGATGGATGCCTAGGCTAGATATTTTCCTTTGGTGTTGAACGGCGACGAATCCGAATATGCCTCCTGCTATGAGTAGTACTGGCGCAGGAGTCAGTGTGACTATCACATCGGCGGGGACAGTCTGACTTCCGAGAAATCCAAAATAGACCGGGGTGATCCACTGGATGATCATATTTCCCAGGTTTGCAACTCCCATCGCCATTATTATCGCCGGCCAGGCGGCGCGTTGGGGGTCACGGCTATCCATGAGATGGCTGATCGCCCAGAACACGACCACGGTCGCTATTATGATCCAGACACCACTGATGCCAAAATAGTAGTTGTAATTGTACCGGTTGTCGACCAAGTAGGCGAGTCCGTACGCTACCATCTGGTAGGCTGCGCCCAGCAATGACATTGTGAACGCGGCAATTGCGGCCCTGTCCGCCATACTCAGACTGGTCTGGTTGCCGTGCGATTAAAGTTATGGGAGGAATTGTCGCTTAAACTCCCGGCTCATCCTCCGCGCGAGGATAACGGAGCGCTCTCAGAGAGACATAGACTCCAATTACAGAGAAGGGCAATCCGGCAACAAGAAGAATCGAGGTTCTTAGCGTTGGAGGAGAGGGAGGCAAGAGGCCCAATAGGTCGGGCACGTTCATTCCGATCGGAACGACGCTTAGGATCAGACTGAGAACATAGCCTCCCGGCCTTCTCTTGTAGATTAGTAAGAACGCCGTTACACCTACTCCGAAGGTGTAGAAGTACCAGACGGTTCCCCAGAGATCGAAGAATTGGTTCAAGGAAAACTCTCGTTCCTCACCGATTCCCGGAATAAGTAGGACAGCCAAGAGTAAGCTAACAAAGAGAGTCCAGAGTAGAATCGAGCGAAACTCATTGGGAATGTTCGGCTCTGCAAGTTTGTCTCGCCATTTTGGCTTCCATGGTCCCAGCCAGCGCAACCATCTTTCAGCCTGAGCATTCTTGTTTGAAGCCAACAGACCCAGACTGGAGACGAAGAGCAACATTCCCGTGAGAAAGAAGAATGTTCCAGTTGCAGCAAGGGCGATAGCAGTCGCTGAAGCAGTTATGCTAGCACCGATCTGGAGGAAACAAGAGAGACAGGCGTTTCCAGTAACACTTAGAGCCGGATAAACTACCCATAATCCGAAACTCCACGATAAGGGTGCTAAAAGCTGAAGAAGAATGGCAGTCTCGTATCTGCCAGGCAAACTAGTAATGGACTCGGTAGGTGCCAAGCAATTCTCCAAGAGAGTTCCTAACCCCGCACTAATATCGATAGCTCGTTCGACAACAGAAATTGTCACCATCTTCCCGTTACTTCGGTTGAACTCGACTATTATCCAGTATCGAAACAGCCCGATCCACAGATGAAAGCCAACGCGTCCGACAGATGCAGGTGCCATTGCGGATGCAAGAGAAAGGGAGCAGAGGTCAAAGGAATCAACGGCACAACATTTCGACTGGCATTGTGCAAAGATTGCTCAGAAAAGCATGAAACACGAAGGCTGAGATGAGCTTCGAACAACCTGGCTGTCAGGTTATTATTCGACCTAGTGGTATTCTAGACGTATGTCTCTGCCCAAGCCGGGGGATACTGTCAAGGTTACCCTATTGAACCGGGAGACGATTGAGGGTGTCGTCGAATGGGTTGATGGCAACGGTCTCTGGATCAAGGGGGCTCAGAGGTCGAGATGGGTCCCGCTTGAGGCTCTCTCCATGCCACACGACTCGCACGAAGTTGAAGGCGTCCAAGAACAAGCGGCAGAATAGACCCGCCGGATGACAAGCGATGAGAACTCGGTTGGACTCATGAGTTTTACATTTAGCTTCGCCTGGGCATTATTCCTAGTCTTCGAGAAGACTACTCCACGACTACCCTGGCCGCTGAGAGAATTTCTTCTGAGACAGTTCCCCGACGAGATTGCAGCCCAAAGAGTGGTGGTTCGGTTGCAAGAACAAAAGTTCTCCTAGCCATCGACGCGTATGGCTAGCTCCTTTCATTTCACGGCTGTTATGAGTACTCTGTGCGTATTGGTCTTGATGCCTTTCGATGCTGTGAAGCGTTTCACAATTTCCTGGACATGTCGCGCGTCGAATTCCTTGTCGAAATTGGGTATTATCGGCGAGTTCTCTAGCCTCATCAGCACATCCTGAATCGTTGCAAAGTATTCGATGGCTTCAAACTCGTCCACGCTGATATTCCTGAAACCTTCTCTGGCAAGCTTTTCTTTGAGTTCTGTTGAAACCTTGTTCGTCCTTGAGTACATCTGGCCTCGACCGAAGACCTGAGCCCAGTTCTGTTTGTCTCTCTCGCCAATCTCCTCTAACATGAGTTGCCCATTCTTCTTCAGCACTCTGCAAGCCTCTCTAATCGAGTCGGCTGTGTCCGCTGCTGGTCCTCTCCGGCTTATAGCTAGGTCGAATCTCTCTTCCGGATACGCAAGCTTGTCTGCACGGGAGAGCCTGAATTCCAGATTGGAGATATTTGTTGAGCGCAAGTTTTCGAGAGCCTTTTTCACTGCTCTCTGCGAGAAGTCGATACCTGCAACTGTTCTTGCTGCGGCAGCGATCTCGAGAGTGAACTCACCTGTTCCACAGCCGATGTCGATAACGTCACGGCCCTTCACGCTGGCGAGGACTCTTCGCTCGAATTCTCGCTCTCCATCCTCTCCCTCTGTCGAGGAACGCTCTATTCTTCCCGTAGCCAACTGATTCTCGTCTGCAGCGTAGAGCTTCTCCCAGACCTCTTCATCGTCGAATTCCCTCCTTGGCAAGATGTCACTTTTCCGAACATATGGAGGAAAGATCTTCCAAATCTAACCAGACTTGATGGGTTCGCATACTGTCGACGACACTGCATGATGAGCTAATAGAACACGTTCGTTTGCAGCTAGGATTTTCCGGTATCGTCGGACGTTGATAATGCCGGGCCAAGTGGGTCCTCCCTGAGGTCAAGGATGTTCTTCAGTTCCTTTTTCATCAGCGCTGGGTCGTGGTTGAGGTTGAAGTAGTCAGCGAACGTTGTGGTCGTCCGTAGAGTCTTTGATCGTCCCAGCTTTTCGTAGCTGATCAGGTCCATCTCTTTCAGCTGCTTGACGTGCTGGTAGGCAAGTTTCCCCCGGACCGCTATGACTCGTGACTGAGCGATCGGCTGTCTGAGAGCGATGAACGACAGGGTCCGGAGTGGACCCGGGGTCAGCAGTGGCCTGTTCGAGAGCTTCCGGACGTGCTTTGCAAACTCTGGTTTCAGTTGCATTACAAATCTTCCATCAGGCAGTTCCAAGACCTGGATCGGGCTGTCTGACTTGGCGTATCTCTCTGCTATGGTATGGACTATCGACTTGATCTTCTCCTCTGACCTTGCGCCGATGATGGATCCTATCGTCTTGATGTCCAGAGGTCTGCCTGAGACGTATAGCGCTGCCTCGCAGAGCTGTTGCTGCGCGCCAGGCGTTTTGGGGGCTGGTTCAGTCTGAGACTGCGCTTCCATCCTTCCTCATCTCTATCTCGATGTCTCCAAACTCATCCAGCTGATTCAGACCAACCTTTCCTTCGAACGCGAGGAAGAGCAGCATGATGAACATTCTTACAGCCTGAACCGCGTCCCCATCTCCTAAAAGCTTGAGAAAGGACAGTGATCTATCTCGAACGGTCTCTTTCATGAGTCTGTTGTAGAAGGCCTTCATCTCTTCCTCTATCTTCACGAGCCAATCGTCACCCTGCTCAAACACAGCCGGGGTCCTGCTAACCAGCTGCGACGTCCCCACCGGCAAGAGCCTCTCAGCCTTCAAGACCTCCAAGATCCCCTTCAGAACCTCTTCTAGCGATGTAGTCGTCGACTGGTACCTGATCGGAAACGCGAGCGGGGGAGGAACATAATCGGTCGGCCTCTCTGGGGGAGGCTTAGGCGGCTCTTCCATCTTCAGAACCAGTTCTGATTTCATTCGCAGTAGGACGGCTGAGGTGAGGAGTGCTGTTCCGGAGACTGAGAAGTCGATGTAGCCCCGGCCTCTCATCTCGCCCATCAATCCAGTCAAGAGTTCGGCGAGATGCACATCCCATGGCTTCACGCGGTGGAGGTGGAGCAGATCAAACAGCACCGAGTAGGGCTGCTTTAGCCAGTACGAGTCTTGGGGCGTTGTCAGTCCCTGACCACTCCCTTGTTCGGCAGCGAGATCATCTTGCTCTGCCCGTTGTCGATGAAGACCCCGAAGACCCTGTCAGCCCGCGAGATGGTCGTGTCTTTGAGCGAGATTACTATGAACTGGGACTCGCCGCTCTTCGACGCCACCAGGGTCGCCAACCGTCTCGTATTCAATACATCAAGGTGAGCATCAATCTCATCCATGATATAGAACGGCATGGGATGGATCTGTTGCAAAGCGAGTAGGTAGCAGACTGTCGAAACTGACTTCTCTCCACCGCTGGCCGCCGCCATCGTAAGCTCAGTCTTCCCGGGGAACTGGAGAAACACGTCCAGCCCACCCTCGAACGGATTGTCTGGATTGTCGAGGGCCATTCTTCCGTTGCCACCCTCTGTTATGTCGTGGAAGATCTGCTGGAAGGTCTCGTTGACCTTCGTGAACGCGCTCATGAACGTGTCCAGTTTCTTCTTCTCCAGCTCGCCCATGAAGTTGAGAATTCCTAGTTTGTCTCTCTCAAGCTCGCCAATCCGCTCCGACAGGTGCTTGTAGCCGTCCTTCAAACCCTCATACTGCTCAACGGCCAATTGGTTTACGGCGCCAATCTCTTCCAGCTCCTTCCCAAGACCAAGCTTGAGCTTTGTAGCATCCTCAATCCCCTCAGGAGTTGTCTCCAGCGTGGTTCCAAAACCGAGACTGTGCAGTTGTGAATTCAGCATGACTACCTGCGTGTCCAGCTCTCGAAGCGTCGCCTTCAATTCTGATACGTTCGCGTTGAGCGGGTCCATCCTCTCGATAAGCTGGGTCAGCGACTTTTCGATCTCAGAGAACCGTTCCTCGTACTTTCTCCGTTCCTCGCCCACCGATTTGAGGCTCTCGACCAGACGAGCCTTCTCCTCGTTGAGCTTCTTCATCTCCTGCTGGAGTTCTTCTGATCTCTTGCCGGCCTCTTCGCCTCTCACTTCTTCACGTCGGATCTCGGATTCTAGCGCACGGGACTGTATACGTAACTGGTCGTATCCAGGTCTTAGAGTGTCCAGTGTCGCCTGGCTCGACGCTAGTTTGTTCTCAAGCTCTAGTTTCTCCCGCAGCAGTGCCTCAGCCTGAGCCACCGCCCCGTCTCTCTCGCGTTCCGCCTGAAGGATCGCCGTTCTTCGCTGCTCGACCTTCAGCTTCGCAAGGTCTTCCTCTTGAACTTTGAGTCGCCGTTTCATTTCTCCCTGCTTAGACGCCATCTCCTGCAGCAGCTCTCTTTCTCGCTGCATCGAATTCTCCAAGCTGTCAATCCGCCGTTTCGTCTGCTGAAGCGATAATCGGGTGCGCTCCAGGCTCCTCTGAGCCAGCTCAACATCACGGGTCAGCGCCTCGCGCGTCTTGCTGGTGGAGACCCGGTCCTCCTTCAGCTTCACAATCTCAGATTCCAGTCGATCAAGCTCTGACCGGGACCTCTGAACAATCGACTCTAGCGACTTGACTGTCCGTTCGAGACCTTCCAGAACATTAGACCTAGGAATCAGGGTAGACGCGTCAAACGGCGCGCGATAATACCCGCTCTCTAGCCCACCGCCGGGCTCATATAGGTCTCCGCTCGTGACGACACATCTCTGTCCCTTCGCGGCGGTGAGAAAGGCCGCTCGCTGGTTCGTGGCAAGCATCGTATCACCGAACACAAACTCGACAGCAGGCGCTATCCGCTTCTCTACCTTGATGACCCGTGAGACCGGACCAACGATCCCGGGAGCCTCGTCAAACCCCTCATTCTCGGGCTGAAGCTCCAGATCTTCGAGCGGGATAATCTTTGCACGGCCCAGCTTTGTGCGTTTCAGACTCTCGACGCACTTGATGGCCACTTCAAGGTCTCTCACTACTAAGGCTCTCATCCAGCCTGCGCTGGCAGCCTCTATCGCCTTGCTGTGCTCGTCGCTGAACTTGACAAGGTCTTGCAGTCGTCCGAGAACTCCGCTGATCGCGCCCTCATCCGCCATCTCTTCGATCTTCCGGAGCGCTCTTTCCTCTGCCTGGAGAGTATCCGCTAGAATCTTCTGAGTGTTAAACTCGGTAACTGTAACCCGTGCTCTTTTGGCAACGTCTAGGGCTTCTTCGATCTCCTTGTGGCGTTGGTTCTTGAGCGCCGTGTACTCCTTCGCCTTCTCCTCGATATCCTCGAGCCTCTTCTCCTCCTCTTTGCCGAGCTTCTCCATCTCACGGATTCTCTTCTTCAGCTCCTCGGCGAGATTCGTGTACTCCTTGTGACGAGCCTCTAGGGACTGGAGATGACTTGCGGTCAGATCTAGTTTGGTAGAGCTGCCCTTGCTCGACGCGATTAGCCCGGATAGTTCGCTCTCTATTGCGCGGATCTCTGCGTCGAGGGCTTCCTGAATCTCTGCGTCCTTCGACAACGAGTCCCTCGTGTTTACGAGCGTAGTGTTGAGCTTCTCGGCCCGCGCATTCGCCTCCTCGAAACGATTCTCTAGATCCGCCTTTCCGCCGGTGAGGGTGCGGATTGTCGCCATGAGTTCTTTCGTGCTGTTCTGAATGTTCTCTCCTTGTTTCTGGAGAGACTCTAGTTGTTTGATCCGTGTGTTGAGAATGTTGCGGGCGGCCTCCGCTTCCGCCTTGGCTCTAACTACCCCATTGCTGGCTTCAGCTATCTTTCTCTCAACATCAAACAGGACCTGGTTTCCCTGTGTGACCGTGTTCTCCTCGTACTGGCGTCTCTCAGCGGCGACCTTGGCTCTCTGTCCGGTCAGCTCGTCCCGTTGTTGACGGAGGGCTTCGAGATTCTTCTGCTCATTCTCCAACTCTTGGAGGGCGCCGACTCTCTTTGCTTGGAGGGAGAGTATCTGAGAGGATAGTATCAGTGCCTGCTGGTTTGAGATCTCCTTCTGGATTAGCCTTGAGCGTAGTAAGTCGTTCCTCTCACGTTCCAGCCTTTCGATATTCGTCCTAACATCGTCGACCTTGGCGGTAGCCACCTTTAGGTTCACATCCGCCTCCTGAAGCTGGACCTTTGCCTCAGCCTTCTTCGTCTCGAAGACGCCCAGCCCGATAAGGTCCTCAAGAATCCGCCTCCTCTCCTCAGTACTGATCTCAGCCAGACGAGTGATCGAGTGCTGGGCGATCAGGTTGAACCCGGTCACCTGGATGTCGGCGGAGCTGAGAATATCCTGCGCCTGCTTCCTCGAGAGGCGTCGGCCGTTCATCCTGTAGATTCCCTCGCCTCCCGTCGAGAATTCTCTCGATACGGTTACGAGGTCGGAGTCTACGGGAATCTTGCGGTCGGTGTTGTCGAACTGGACCGCTACATGGGCCGATCTCGCCGTCTCTGCTCCCGACTTGTGGATTAGGGCAGAGAGGCTCCCGCCCCTGAGCTCTCTAGCGCTCAGTTCCCCGAGCGAGAATTTCAGCGCGTCGAGAATGTTAGACTTTCCCGCGCCGTTCGGTCCAGTTATTACAGTGAACCCTGGGTCTAGAGGGATAGAGACCTTCTTGTTGAAGGTCTTGAAGCCTCGGATGTCGATTCTCTTGATATAGACCAAGGCCCGGGCCCTGGAATCGTTCCCTGTCTAGTTAGATAAGTCCGTCCGTCATCATCGAAGCCTCAGAACATATCCGACTCAGCGGCCGAATCTTCGATGGCGCATCTGATAGAGGCGTATGGCTCGGAGAAAATCTATCCTCCGGAACTCTGGCCAGTAGACATCGACGAATACTAGCTCGCTGTAGGCTGACTGCCACAACAGGAAACCGCTCAAACGTTCCTCGCCCGAGGTTCGTATAACAAGATCAGGGTTAGGATTAGGAAGGTGGGCCGTGTAGAGATACTTGTCAAAAGTATCCTCGTCGATCTGCTGAGGAGAAAGATTACCCTGGTGAACGTCTTCCACGATCTTCTTTGTCGCATCAACAATCTCCGCCCTCCCCGTGTAGGCTATTGCCAGGTTCAGAAAGTGGCCGTCGTACTTGCCCGTCTCATCCTCCAGTCTCTTGAAGACGCCTTGGAGGCTCTCCGGGAGCAGATCGGTCCGACCTATTGCCTTGACTCGTACCTTCTGGGAGTGTAGTCTACTGTCCTTCCCCAGCTTCTTGGTCTCTTCCTCGACGATCTTGAGGATCGCGCTAACCTCTGCACTGGGTCTCGAAAAATTCTCGGTCGAAAACGTATAGAGGGTGAGGGTCTTTATTCCGTATTCGAGGCACCAGTCGAGCACCTGTTCTCCAACCTTCGCGCCGGCCCAGTGTCCGTCGGTCGCGTTGAGGGATTTCTCCGTGGCCCAGCGCCTGTTGCCGTCGAGGATTATTCCGATATGTTCCGGCATCTGGCCCCATTTGACCTGTTGATTCAGATACTTCTCGTAGGCCTTGTAGACCCCGGCGACTCGGAGTAGACTGTCTATCATTGCGCGACCTCTACGACTTCCTTCTTCAGCTGAGCCTGGGCCAGCGCGGTTCCGCATGGACAGTCTTTTCTAGATTCTGGCATTCTTCCAATGGCGCCGGCGAGTATCTTGTTGAGCACCTGGCTGGTCTCTCGTCCCTTGTCTTCTACTTCTCTCGCTGATAATGTTCTCTGCAGTCCCGCGGCCATGTTGGACACGAAGCTTATCGAGGCATAACAGATCTCCAGCTCTCGGGCGAGGAACGCCTCTGGGGCTCCGGTCATCCCGACTACCTGGCAGCCTAGGGTCCGGAGCATCTTGATCTCAGCAGGCGTCTCATAACGCGGACCCTCCGTGCAGGCCATCACTACCTCTTTCGGCGGTCCTCTGCCAGCCGAGGAAGTTGAACTCGTGAGAACTTCTCGTTCTCTGGGGCAGTATGGCTGGGAGACGTCCACATGAGTCACCGGGGACCAGTCGTAGAAAGTGCCGGGTCTAGACTTTGTCATGTCGACGAGGTCGGATGGGATCACTATTTCCCCGGGGGTTAGTTTTTGGTCTATCGCGCCGACCGCGTTTGTTGCAATGATCCGTTCGACTCCGAGAGTCTTGAGTCCCCATATGTTTGCTCGATAGTTTACCCGGTGGGGAGGGCTTGAGTGCGCTTCGCCGTGTCGTGGCAAGAAGACCGCGGGTCTGCCATCAATCTCACCGATTGTAAGACTGGGCGTTGGACCATAGGGTGTTCCGAGAATCTTCTGTTCGCCTTTGAGGATCGATTTGACTCCGGACCCGCCGATGATCGCGATGGGACGCTTCACTCCTCTTCCCCCTCGTAGAGTGCTCCGAGTTCGTACAGCGTCAGCTTCTCGCCCTTGCTCAGCTTCCTCTGCGCCTCCCCCTTCAAAGCCTCCTTTAGAGCTTCCTCCTTCTCCCGCCGTATCCTCTTCTCATTATCAGTCAGCTCATTCCTCAACTCAACAAAATTCTGATTGATCTCACCCACTTTCGCGCGCAGATCATCGAGGCTCTTCTGTTGCTCATCCCGTTTCGCCCGCAAAGTCTGGAAGGCCCCGGACAACTGCACAACATCCTCGTGGTGTTTCTGACTCTCAGCAGCCAGCTCCTGAATCCTGGCATGGACCTGGTCAGCCTCCTCGCGCTGTTTCGTGATCTCTTCTCTCAGCTTGAGGACATTGTGGTAGCCTGAGACTCGAATCTCCAAACCCCGGATCTTCGTCATCAACCGCTTCTCCTCGTCCTTTCCGAGGGGCGAGGTCTGGACGTGCCACTCCAGTGATGCTAGTTCTTTCTCCGCAATTGAGGCGTGTGGTCGATCGCTCATCTTTTTGAGAAGTTCTCGAAGGGCTACCAGTTTTTCCTTTGACGAGTCTCGCAGACGGTCTCGCGTCTGCTTGAGCGCTCGAACGGTATCATTCAATCCGTCGCGGGTCTTGCGTAGCTGTTGTAGCTCTTCGCGGACTTTTGAGAGTTTGGCCCTGGTCTCATTGAGCTTATCTAGACTCTTCCGCAGATCCATTCGAAGCTTCTGGCGTTGATCGTCGAGCTCGTCGATCTTGCTCACAGACTGGACCCCGTTACAACCAAGTGACTTGGAACGAGAAGAAAGGTAGATTGACCGCCATATAGGCATTGAAAGAGAAAACGAAGGTTCCAGTTTCGTCAGCAATAGAGAAGATCGGCGATCGTCTCAGTCTCATAGGGACCATCCACGTGGACCCAAAAAGCGCCAGCTTTGTCAGAGAGACCATCCTCCGCCTACGACCCGAGGTCGTCGCGTTGGAGCTTGACGAGGGACGGCTGGCCGCACTAGAAAATCCTGGAAGAGCAACGGGTCGCGGTGGAGGAGGCTCGTTCCTGGCAATGATGCTTCTGGAACGCTTCGCGGGCGAGATGACCGGTTCGCCACCCGGCTCAGAGATGCTTCGAGCAGTTGAAGCTGCAAGGGCTGTCGGGGCCAGAGTCCAGTTCATCGATCTTCCCATAGGAATGACCCTCGGGTCTTTGCGGAATCTTCCCCTAAAAGAGAAAGTGAGGCTAGGCGTCGATTCGTTAGTCAGCATGGCTTTGCTGCCGTTTGGCGGCTTCAACCTGTCGAAGCTTACGGAAAACCTAGAGGAGCAGTTGGGGCTGTTCAGGCTCCGCTATCCAACGCTGAGCAGGCTTTTACTGGATGTTCGAGAGGAGCATATGGTTGCGAAGATTCGGGATATCATGTATTCCACGACCGGGCAAGTAATCGCAGTCGTCGGATTCGGACATATGAAATCCCTCGCAAAGTCGCTGGCCTCCATCAAGATGAAGCCGACTTATTCGACCAGCATCACTTGGAGCTTGCCCGCTGGACGGTAGCCTGCCTCGCACCTGCAAATCCAAGATAATACCACAGTTCCAATCCTCCCCCGATAACGTTAAATTGGCAATCAAGGCTCGTCGCCCTTTATGAAAATCGCTAGACTTATTGCGACTTTAGGGCTCCTTGTGACTTCCATGACGCTCGTACTCGCATCTTCGACGTTTGCGGCGACCGGGGCATCTTTTGATTTTTCGTTGTCAAACCCTGGCTTGATACATCTCTATCCCGGAGGAAATGGGGGCAACACCCTCACGGTGACCCTCGTCAGTGGTAGCTCACAACGAGTGGTATTGTCTTGTACTGATGGGCTACCCTCGGGGGCTTTCTGTTTCTTCAACCCTGGCGTGTCAATGCCAAGTTACTCCAGCCATCTAACGATCGCCGCCGGGTCGTCTGTCCCGACTGGGAGGTATACGATCACAGTCTCGGGCGTTAGCGGGGTGCTGAGCCACACGACTCAGTTCACTCTGCTCGTTACACCAGCGCCGGCTCTTGGTGGCACCTCAACCCCGGTAGATACGCTAGGACTGATCATTCCTTACATCAGCCCAATCTTACTACTCGTCAGTGCCGCGGTCGCGATAGCCGTGGCTGTCCATTTCGGACGCGTCAGGCCAGTTCTTAAGTGAACACGGTTCGAACGGGACCTAGCCAAGCTATCCGTTCCTGAGTGAGCACTACTGGACAGTTTTCAGGACAGGGATCGTATCAGGAGTAGGAACGATCCAGCTCGAAGGCTCTTGCAACCGTCTCTCCCAACCTGGAGATCGGGACTGGAGAGGACATTACCGGCTCTCGAAATACTCTTGGCTTCATCTGCAAACCATTGCTTTTTCGGCGCGAAGCCAAAGGAGAATGAGAAAATGGACTTTGCAAGTTCGTATAGGGAACGTCTTCGTCATCAACAGCTTGATATTCGCACTTCCTAAGCCACGCGAATGTCTTTGCTCCATTTGAGACGCTAGCGAGTTCGTTCCGACGGAGAAGGGAATGAAAATCGAGCCATGATGGCGGTCAGCGGTTCGAAGGGAGGAAGCACGTGAAAAAGGCCGAGGATCGCAAACGCGCTTCAGAGTATGTGAACAGCTATAGGAAGAGACAAGCTGACATGACAAGCATCGCTTCTAATGGCCCCTGACTTGATACAGTCAACCCTCGCCGAGTCTTCTTAGACCGTAAACAATCCCTATCACCGGCAGAAACATTATGGCTAGTAGGGTCAGCCCTCCAATTAGCATCAGTCTTTGCGAGAATCGTTGCTGGGCGAGACCTCCTTTGTCGAGATAGCTCAGCGAAGCGTGATAGGATGGATCGGGGCCGAGGGTTCTCACGGTACTACTGACCGCGTCTCTCGTTGACTGTCCATTCGTAAGTCCTTGAACAAAGGAGACTATGCCAGCGTCAGTATGTGTGACGCTCACGGCTCCATCCCATCCCACATAAGCCCCGGCGCCCTTGTCTAGGAATGCTGCGGCCATTTGTCTATCCGGGGCTAGTCCAGAGCATCCCATATTGACGATAATCGAGTTTTTGAATGTACCGTGCATGCTGAGGCGGACAAACTGGTCCGTGATTGCAAAGCGGAATCCAGTCATGGATGCAGTACCATCTTCAAGTTGATCAGTGAGCTGCTCCAAGACGTACTTTGTGCTACTGTACGGTTCTCCCGTGAAAATTGCCGGACTAGTATGAGCTCTTATGATGACTAGCCCGTAGCCTTTCAGGGGCAGATCCTGGAACAGCTGAACCGTGGAATTGTTGGGACCATAATAGTCGACGAGATAACCCGCGCTTGTTAGGAGAGTTGTTGTAGTCTGAACAAAGTATGAGTCTGGGAGAGTTTCTGATAGTGGATCTATCAACACTGCTCGCTTAGAGCTCTCTCCCGCGTAACCCATCAGATTCCACAGATAGTCCTGAGATAACCACACGGTCGCCCCGACGGCAAGTGCAATGAGGATCGCACCAAGTAGTTTGGGGCGTCGAAGTCTTTTCTGCAAGCGGGGCGGGCCCTCGCTCAGAGATCGAGCCGAAAGTTCTCGTTTGCGTTGCGCGATTACCTCTAGTAGGAGTTCGTCGTACCTTGACTCGCTCTCAGAATTCCGCGTCATCAGACATCAAGCAGTCAGTCTATCGGCCTTTTAGGCATTTCTCGGGTAGATTCCGGGGAGAGGAAATTTGCCGCCGTCTGTAAGTTTTCGATCTCGGTGCCAGGCGTTCTCGCCCCGCGCAATGACTAGGGGTCTTGACATTGACTTGCTGAAGCCCGGACCCGTTGTCGGGTACGCTATCCAACCTGGCCTTTCTTATCGCTAACGTATAGAGCTGTTCGATACCCTACCATTGCGCCAATGATAAGCCCAGATATGAGCCCTGCTATCCCTAGGAGAAGGTACGAGATGAGCCCCGATAAGACGCCTGCGACGATTCCGGCTAGTACGGCATGACCTCGCGGCCGCCTTACGTCGGATGGTTGGGTCAATTCTGCCCCGCCCCTCTCGAGCATCTGTCTCTTATTATTGCTCCGCAAGCTGCGCGGAGAATCCCGATGCCACCAATCACATGTGAGTGGTTTGGTGCTCCCTAAGTCTTGAACCCTAGAAGAAACCTCGAAAAAACACGAGTCGGTGTTGCTGCTGCGACAGCTATTTTTCTCTTGCGATTGTGATAAAACTCGTCTTGTCCCCTCTTCGGGGTCGGTGGTTTGGTGACCGCGCCGGCACGAGCTACCGAATTCAGTAGTCCTGCACTCTACCGTCCCAAGAAGGTCAGGGCAGACGTCGCCCTCTCTTGTAATCGAGTTCTCGAGTTGGCTACGAAATTTCACTGTTCTGACGGTGAACCTGGCGGCACTACGTGACGTGAAAGGCATAACGCGTTCAAGGACCTTGTCCGGTCAGACGTAGCGGCCCTATTGAACGACTATCCTGCTAAGGATGAAGTAGAAGCCGACCCCGACCACGACGACGGAAATGGCTAGGATCAAAGTCCCGTACAGTCCCCTGTCCTTGTATGATTGGAACCAGGGGTGAAACTCGACGATGACAAGAACAGCAGGAACGATTAGTAGCTTGATCATCCAGCCCCAAGGCGTATTCCATGTCAGCCGAGCCAACGGATTCCCCTCTACTCCTACTCCATAGCGAGACACGAGAGCCCAAGTTTGGAAATAGTCTACGTATTGAAGAATGGCCGCCAACAGGAAGGGGCGAAGAAAGAGAGACCGTTGCTGAACCATCTCAGGTTCACTTCTGTCCTTCATCAAATCATTGTTGGTGGTCGGCGTTCCGCTAGAGTCAATAGGCCACACCATAGGCTGTCGAGGCCGTCTGGCTGTATCTGAATGAGCCCCCTGCTCAGTTTCTACTCTCTAGGAGAAGAACATTCGTGTTTCTCCCATAGTTCTGACATCTAGCTGTTCAACGTCGACCATTAGGGGTAGGTCGTGGACCACGTTTCCTAGAAGAAGGCATCTTCTCGCTGGGGTCCCTTTGATCAATGAGCGAATTGTCTCGCTGTCGGACTTTGCTACTTTGCCGATTGTTTCTATGTCGTGTTCGTTTGTGAAGTTGAATATGAAGACGTTGTCGGCTTGTCGATAGATCGTCTCCTGTACAGTGTCAGGTTGGTTCGTGATGAACGTTGTGAAGAGGCCGATGTGGCGCATTCGAGTGATGATGTCGTCCCAGTAAGTCTCTCTAAGATAGAGGTGAGCTTCCTCGGCGAAAAGGAACGCGGCTCGGAGCCAGTTCGACGAGAGAATCTTCGTAAGCTCGCCTAGGAATATCTCTACGAGTATTCGTCGGACAATGTGGCTCTGGTTCTTGAGATTCACTACCAGGATTCCGCCACCTTCGATTGCGTGGAGAATCTTCTCTTCGGTCAACGGGTTTGTTTCGTCGTAGAAGAGACCCGACTCTGACAGCACTTGGAGTCTTGAGATTAGTGCCTCTCTAACACTCTCGTGACAGCTCCAAGACTGGACCGTCTGGATCAGACTCGGAAGGGTAAGGTCTGCTCTCAACTCTAGTTCTCGCCAGATCGTGCTGAACACCTTCGACGAGGTTGCTGGAAGGTCTAGGGCGTTGCTCAGGACCCCGGACATTGTTCGTAAGCCTAGCTTCGCTAGGGCGAAGTTAATGCCGCTACGCGGTGCGAGCACTGTGAGCCTCGACGATGACAAGCGTCCGTCCTTAGACTTGTGCAGGTTGACGTATTCTCCGTTCACGTCCAAGACAACGCATGGGGCCCCTAGTCCGCTCATAGACAGAAGTAGAAGCTTCGCAAGGTGGGACTTGCCGGTGCCCTTCCGGCCGGTGATGATGTTCAGGCCACCGTCCAGTGCGCTGGCGTCGATCTGTATGGGGTCGCCGTCGTTGTAGCCGACTTTGAGTGGCAGTTTCCCTCCATTCATGATGAGACGGTTGACCGGGTAGGGGCGGATTCGTGAGGAGGTCCGTGACGGGAGCCAGGATGTGGTCGGCGAGAGGTCTTTTTCTCCTGTGATTGTTCCTCGTATTTTGCAGACCGCGAGCCGTGTGTCCTTCAGAGCATCTACTTCGCTGGAGATATTCAACGGGTCCATGTCTTCGCCAGCTAGCTCTCCGTCAGTCATCACGTCTCTGAGGATATCCTCTAGAATTCCTGGAACGTTGGCATACTGCAGATCAATGACCTGGACGAGAAGGCCCTTGCCGAGTCCCGCGTCTTCGATCAGGAAATAGTCGCCACGTTGTATGTGTTCGTCAGGGAAAGCGATGATCTGGATCTGGTCGCCTTCTTTCCGGTAGATGCGCATTGCTAGGCCACGTACCTGCTGGTCCCAAAGGGTCCGAAGAGTGACCGCCGGATGCTGGGGCGTGACTGGAGTGTGATGTGGTGATTTGAGGCGACGAAGCGTTGGATTGCAAGAATCTCGTTGGCCGTAAAGGTGCTGAATATGTGGGCGATTCTCAACGTTTCAGGATATCCGTGGAAGATCACGTCAGTGCCGGATAATCGTCCGAGGGCGAGCTGTGTCTCTTCCTCGGTGGATTCTCGGTCAATGTCTGTTCTGAACAGGAATCCGTCGCTCGACAGCTTCGCGACATAGACCCGGCCTAGGAATCTCACTGGGTAGGGAGGATACTCCTCCTCGACCAGAGGAGTGATGTCCAATAGGTGTGGGACGCTGTCGTCGTTTGAGAGTCCGAGAATGTTTCTTCCCCCGACTGTTAGCTGGGTTGACTTGGATATCCCGATGACAATCGAATTGTTGCTCCGAGCAGTCGCGAGGATGTTGTTGACGCGTGCGGCCGGATTGTCAGGGGTTCCTGCCGTGAGAGACCCGTCGATGAGGAGTATCCCGTCTTTGAGGGTTTCCGAGAGGACTTCTTGGACCCAGCGTTCGACATGGTTTCGGAGGCGTGTTAGTACCCTGAGGGTTTTGAGTGAGAGTCCGCCGAACGCCCTAGCCTCGTCGTCCCGGTACTGTCTTGAATCCTCGGAATTCGGCACATGGAATAGGAGGGGACCCCATCGATTGTAGAGTATCCTACCGGTCTGTCTCGAGACCGCGACCGCTCGGATGGCGAATATCATCCCGGTGTCTGTCTCGCCGATCTTGACGCTGGACGCGTCGCACGCGACGATCGGGACCTGCTCCTTAACGGGGCTGATTGGACTCCGTTTCAAATCCGAGGAAGCGAACGAGGCTCCGATGTCGAGTCTCTCCTCCAGGTCGGCATCGTCAACCCCCATTTCGACAAGCGAGACTGGTCTCGGGTTGAATTTTGAGCCTTGGAGCCTGTTCATTGACCGGTTGGAGAGCTCGACCAGCGAGTCTGGTATGCCGGGGAGCCCGAGCCTTTCCGGTATGCTTTTAATTTGGAGTAGAGGTTCAGTAACCTCTTGGGTGCGGTGGAGCAAGGTTAGAATCCCCTGTTTTCAGACGGGAAACCCCCCTTTCCCGTCTGACCCCGCACCCTCTTCCATATCATCCTGAAGCAGCCACCGGCCTCTCACGAGGCGTACTAGCAGCGCGGGCAGTGAGACCCTTCGCAATCTCATGCGCCTTCCGGATTCCCTGAATGCTAAGCTTGTAACCACCATCTGCGGTCCGGTCAATGATCCCCGTCTTCGTCATCATAGCTAGGGTGTTCCGGACAGTCTTCACCGCCTTCCCTATTGCCCGGCTGATCGCCTCCGGGTCCATCTCAACGCTCGGCCTAGTGCCGACCGCATGTGCGACCCTGGCAGCTAGCAATACCATGGCAATCGAGCTTTCCGCCGACATCTCTGGCTTCAACAGGACCGCTTCACCCTCGGGCGTGAGTTGGACAGCGCTGGAGAGGTCGTCGACCATTGATGAGTAGTCCGGCGAGAAGGTCAGCTTCGACGCCAGGGAATAGTTCGGTAGCACCTTGGCGGCGAACTGCATAACCTCTCGGACGACCGTCTCCAAGTCGCCCTCTGCTGTGTGTTTGATGTCTCCCCACTCTATCGAGACCTTGATCTTAGGCTGTTCTGACATGATCCTCACCTATCCGGAAGCTGCGAGACCCGTGGCATCAGGTCCTTCATGATGACTCTGGTACCCATGGTAGTCAGCCGGTACGAACCCTTGCCAACCCGCTCGACGAGCTGCTCGTTGCAGAGCTCGCTCAACCTCCCTGCGACAGTGCCAGTAGATCGTCCTGTTGTTTTCGTAATCTCGTCCAAGGACAGAGTGTCACTCTCTCTCCTCGCGAGCTGATGTAGAAGGCGGGACCCGGCGAGATGAACCATCAAGAGCTCCTTATCTTTGAGGCCCTCCAAGTTCTTCAAAACGACCAATCCTTCAGGTGAGGTCGCCAAGATTCCGGGACAGCTCTGAAGGAATTCCGCGCTGTCAACGGAGAGAACGAGCCTGGAGACGAGTTCTATCGAAGGGTAGATCTTTGAGAAGTATGAGATTAGCTCCCTCAGAACCGATTCAGGGCTACCGATTATCCGATTCTCCATGCCAGAGTGCTTTACTGTGACCTCAATCGCTGAGGATGGCTCGGCTGTACTGGGTTTTCGTTCGACGATTTCGAGTCCTGACATTTTTTCCTCTTGCCCGTTGGCTTTGCAGAGTTGAGATATAACGCTTTTCTGTCCCGATACTTTGACAACAAGGTGTTACTTTGGGAATCGGGAATGAAAGTGAAAGTATTTCGGTTCAGCAGCATAACCGGGCGTCATGACAAGGTGTTACTATTAGCCGGACAGGTGAACCGCATAGTTTCTGGGATAAACTCTAAGAATGAACAATAATCGCTCGACCGAGCGAGAGTGGTAGGGGATTGGATCTTTGGATTACAACCAGTTGAAGATACGGATCCTCAACCTCTTCCATGGGTCCCAGGAGCTCGCGAGCGAAGAGATTCTCAAGCTTCTTCAAGAATCGAAGGTTGAGTCATCCGATAAGGCTGTGAAGATGGCGTTAATGCGTTACTCGCGTCAGGGGCTATTGGCTCGGGGCAAGAAGGCAGGAGTCTTTCACTACCGGTTGACGGAGAAAGGGTTGGCCCGACGAAATTGGTTGTCCAAGACTAGGTGACTTTCTGCAGACGGGGTAGCACATCGTTCTGAATCCACTGAACACCCGCCCCAGAGAGGACGTAGTTCCCACGCTCAGTGATAACTTTCCCCTCTCTCCGAAGCTCGCTTATCCTCGCTCTCACAATGCTCTCACCTGTCGTTTTCCATGATGAGCTGAGAAGTGAGCTGAGGTCATCATCCCCCAGAGGCTTTGGGTGCAGGGAAAACATCACGAGCGAGATCGCCTCTTTAGCCGACAATGTATCGACCGGGACTGTGAGGTGTGGCTTGCCTTCGGATGTGAATTCGACAATTCCAGCAATTCCGACCGTAGATTCAGGATCTGGCGCAATGCTGGGCTGTGGTTCTGTACTCCGAGGAACGCCCCCGACGGGTCTTAGGGAACTTTCTAGTTCCTCAAACTGGTTCTTGACATAGTCGAAATCTCCTTCGAGCTCAACCTCGAAATCGCCCCGGCGAATTCTGAACTTGAGCTTCTTCTCTGACGACAAGACCCGGCCGTTCCTCCCTTTGGCGGTCTAATAGGGTTTATCGAATTGCAGGGATAGTTTTCGAGGGTTGTATGATCTTCTCTTCTATCTCATCTCGGATCGTTCTTACTTCTTCCAGCAGTCTGCCTTTTATCGCTGGTATTTGGAACTGGGCTATAGGCTTCGTCGGTATGTGTATAAGATTGGCCGCGGAGTAATACTTGCTGGTTCTTGGAGCGGCTGCGCCGGTTTAGCGGGTTCGAAAGGATCAGGACCGGTCCTAGTCCAGAGGACGACGCGCTCCTCCACCTCACTCGGGAACTAGCACTGTTCTTCGACATCCGGTTCTGGTACAAACAGATTCTCTGGGGAAAGTTCAACCGTAGCGCGACCGGCTGGATGATCTCGAAACCGGTCCTCTTCTCGCCCGGACAAGTGGAACTCATGCTACCCGAATTCCTGAAGGGAAAACTGTCGCTGGACAATTGGAGGTTCTTGATTGCGATACACTTGGTCCGGTTCAAGGGTTACAATTCAGGAAGGATGATCAAGGAGGCTGGTACTACGATTCTGATCATCCTCGGCACATTCGTGCTTGCACTTGTCCTCCAAGAGATTGTCGGTGGACCGCTGGGTTCCGCTCTTTTCTTTCCTGCTTGGAGTCCCGGATTCCTGCTCGTGTCTCTCTCACTGAGAAATGGATTTAGAAAATGGGTGTTTGAGCTCGATAGGGAAGTAGCCAACAAGCTCGGCCCTGAAGGAATACTGGAAGTTCTTGACAGGATGAAATCTCTAGATCCGAAAGCAAATCCTTCGACAGGTCTGGCCCGTTTTCTGGCCTTCTGGAGTCCAAGTATCAGCGACAGAATTAACGAGTTGAGAAACCCACAGCCGATTACTCTTCCAAAGCGTATGTCTAAGCACTTCTTGTCGGTCAATGGTCTTGGGTTGTGAATCGTAAGATACATGAACCCACAGGTAGACGGTCGAGTCCGTGCGGCCGTAGTCTAGCCTGGTCTAGGACATAGCCCAGCGCGTCCAGTGGCCTTCCAAGCCAACGACCCGGGAGACCATCAAATCGGTGGTCCGGGAATTCAAATCCCGGCGGCCGCACCACAATAATCACACACACACAGAAAATTCAACTACCCATTTCTTTGACGGCCCGACGGAGGTTGACGGGATCCTCATCGAGACAGACAACATCGCCAAGAAAGCCGTTTCACGATTAGGTTTTGTAGTCCCAGAATTCATGAATTTCGACGGCAAGGAGGTCGTGGACCTCGATCTGTCCATCCATAGAGTTGGCGATCCCGCTGGCGATATCGTCTCGGCATGGAGATGTGTTCGTGTAAGGCCCGGTGCCATAGCATGTTTGGAACTGATTGACGTAAACCTCATTGATGTCATTGACGTCTACAACCCGGTCGTTGTTTACGTCGAGAGCGCGGTTCAGATCGATTGTAACGATCCCTTGATGGATCTTGATAGCTGCGCTTACGTTGAAGGGAAGGCCTTGGTAGCTCTGGGGTCTGAAGTTTGTTCCCAGTACGAATTTCACGTCTCCGCTAGAGGGGTAGTTGATGTCGAACGTACGAGTGTAGGCTGTGCTTGACGAACCGATTCCGTATCCCCTTGTCGTGTTTGTCACCGCAAGCGCTAGTACCCCGTTGACGGAGGTCGTGTTGTGGAGGAGACCGTTTATCGCGATGGTGACATTGCTGTAGTTGTGCGGACCTTCAGCCCATCCCAACACCTGGTTATAGCTTACGCTGATACCCGGCACGCTCACTGAGATTGCCCACGAATGCTGGAGATTCGTCCCTAATGTAGTGCGTCCGATGATATTCCAGCTGTAAGTGCCTTCAGCGTTGGGGTTGCAGGGAGCAGTTATTGAGTAGCTGGTCGATCCACTGCTACCAGGTTGGAGTTCTACTGAAGTTGGTGAAACCCTCGTTGTGAAACCGGAATGCGGGCTATCGGAGAATGAAATGTTGCCGAAAAAGTTCGGGTCAGCCGTCGCAGTCGTCGTCGTCACGGTTGTGCTGCAAGGAGCCTCCGATATACTAGCCGGGCCGGAGAGCCTGAAGTCAGGATCTGGGCCGGTAGGGCTTTCGCTGAGATTGTACTGAGTACCGTAGCAGGTTGTCCCGTCAACCATCACTTGACACAGATACGTGACGAAAACCTGGGCATTGAACTGGACGGTGAAGCCGCTGAAGGCCTCGGGCACTTGGACTACTGTGCCGAAATCAGCATGGCTGCCGAGGACTCCCTGACGGCATGTGCTTAGACAGAATTCATCGGATGTGTCGTCATTGACTGTCCAAGTGTACGTGAGGTTGCCGCTTCCTCCTCCGCCACTGCTCACTGCTGTGGTTGACTTGGCGGGTAGAAGCAGGCTGATCGAGATACCGCTGTAGGCCAAGGTCACGGGCGATTGGCTGCTAACAGACTGGGTCTGAGGATCAAACCGCCCGAGGTCGGCAGCTTGGCTCGGAAATTGGAAATATGTGTTGGAGATCTGCACGACATAGCTCTGTGCGGTAGTTGCATTATGGGCGATGATGTGCATGTCCGCCCCAAAGATGTCGTGGTTGGGGTCGGCCTCGTCGTTGTCTTTCCAGATGTCTCCGGAGAGTCCCATGCAGAAATTCCCCTGCGTGCCTAAGGGTTTGCAGAGATAGGTCTGTGTTCCGGGTACACTGCCGAAAGTGTTGACGAGCGTCTCGCTAGCGTGGGCCTTTTGAATACCGGTCAATGCGAAAGCCGAAATAATTAGCAGTGAGACGAGGAGGGCGTGTCGGAGTCCGCTCCGTGCCCGCCCCGTACGGCGACGGCCACCCCAAGGAGGGAGAGGGTTATTACGATGCCAGTAAAAAATCCCGCCCCTGCTCCCTGACCGCCAGTGTTCAGGGCCATGCCCCAAAGATAGCCAGCCACTGTAGAAAATATCACGATAAACACTCCGATGACCAGGATGAACTCCAGGGTTTGGTCCCTTCGCGGCTGACTTTGTTTGGTGGAGAACAAAATAGGAGTCATTAGAGTCCGACTTCGTCAATCCCTCCTCCTAAAAACATTCCCCACGATCTTAGCTAAACCCACGAATAGGAAGAAGACCATCCAATGCGAAATCTGTGGCGCGATCTTAGTGCCCTTTTCGTCAGAACTCTCTTCCATAGGATCTTTCCAGGAAATCCAGGTTGATCGATCGAAAAGGCGAATGGTCGGATAGTTTGCCGCGTCTGACATTGGATGATGTTATAGTGTGAGTTTAGTATAGGTGTTAGAGGGGGGTGGTAGTGTGCTAGGGGGAAATGGTTTTTCTTCTCCTCTAGGTGTTTGGCGGCGAGTAGTTGTTTTCTGAGTTCTTCGTTCTCCTTTTTTGGGTCTGCGAACATTTGGCGTAGTTGTTCCATGGCTTGGTAGGCTTGTCTGCCTTCTTCCAGTCGTAGTTTCTCGACTTCGAGGCGGGCCTTCTCTACATCGAGGAGTTCTACTGTCTCGGGTGGTGCTTGCATGAACAACATGCGTGGTTCTACCATCTTCTTCCAGTCTGCGGCGACCTGGTCGATTACTGGGATGTAGTGTGCTTGTGTGCTTCGCTTGCCGTGTCCTACCATCTGCTTGACTACATCGGCGGGGAAACCGGTGTGTGTGCGCACCACAATAATGTCGTCGTTACGATTCTTGGAAGACAGTTGTATAGATCAGCCTGTGGAACCAGTGAGGGCCTAGTTCTTCTCGAGGAGCGAATCGGCCTCTGGGTGCGAAGCCGGATCGCGCGCCCTTGCCTACGAGGCTGATCGCTTCTATATCCTCAGCGTCGACTTGTTCGTTGAGCCAGACCTTGTTTCTTTGGTTGAACTTCGCTTCGTCCAATGAATATTGGAACCAGTGAAACCTGGTCCTATCAGGTCTTCCCTGCACCGGCATATGCTGGTTAACAGAAAGGCCCATGGGTAGAAGTTGAGGGTAGTGTTGGGAAAGATGAACCACCAGAGGGCGAAGACCCGCTTGTCGCCATCGTTGGGATCCTTGAACCGAGTCACAACTTGTTCCGGAGCAAACCCTTCCTTCGGTCGGCGAGCATAAGCCCACTGTAGCGCACTATATTGATGGAGTTCTGTCGTGTACGTTTCTAGGTCAATAGCGTCAGCCAGTCCTCCAGGTCCTTTATGGACGAAGCGAATGTGATAATTGTCCATGTAGTTCCAAGCATGCTGCTTCCAATTACCGTCAACCTCTCGGACCTCATCGGCAACCGGTCTGTACTTGAAGGACTCAAGGTCGATTCCAGGGATAGACTCCTTGACGTTTTCTATAATCTTCTTGAAAGGTGCCAAGGGCTCTCCTAGGCATAGAAGTGAGCGGACCCCAGTTCTCAACAAGCAGTTTTCTTAGATTGTCAGACTCTCTCGGGAAATCCTCTAGCTTCTCAAAGCCCTCGTGAGATACGAATCTTCCCTCAGAGTCAAACTCACGTCCGTGTTGGGGGCAGACAATGGAGCCGCCGATGCTGGCCGATTCTACGAGAGGATGCCAAGCATCGGTGCAGACGTTCGGAAAGCAGTTGATTTCCCTTTTGGAGTTCGTTTGAAGGAAGAGAGGTTTTCCCAAGAGCGAGAATGGGACTCGGGAACCCGGTTTGCGGAGAAGTTCGGAGAAGTCTGTTGAACGAACAGGTGAGTCATGATGAGGGACGAGCATCCAGGTCCTGTTGAAAATCGTTCCTAATTCGAATTCGAGAAAGTCGGAGTCTACGAACGCTAAATCTGGCAATGATTCCGCTCTTCTAATATCTGGATCTACGAGGAAGTCTTTGTTCGAGAACTCCCGCATAATAGAAATCCAACCTTTCGCACAAAAAACGCGAAGGGTCTTGTATATAGTGACATGAGTCAATTCTGTGTCTTCGATTCACATGGGTCCTCTAGTCCCGTATCGTTTGATCCATCCTTCTATCGTGTTCTTCCAGGTCTCTGCGTAGAGTTTGTCTGCGTCTGTTAGGCAGGCTTCGAATTCTCTAACGAGTTCTTGACTAACCGATCTTCTGCCAAGTTCACTCAGCTCTTTCACAAGCGCTTCCGATTCCGGCTCGTCAACTTCGTCGCCAGTCTCGGTCCAGTACCTTCGCTCGTATTCGAGGCTCGCCTTCAACCTTGATAGCCGCGACCTGAAGAGCACCTCGTCCAGTGCATGTCCAGGCAGTTCGTGGCCACTTTGGGCGGGCACAGAAGCGACGCTTCCATTGTCAACCGCCAGCCGGACAAGTGTTTCTACAGCCTCACCAGGACGCAGTTTCTCCGCCTTGCAGAGTTGCTGAAACTGTTTGAAGAGGACCCGGTCTATTCTAAGACCCGTCTGCTGCTTAGACATCGCTACAATATAGATCTAGATTTCGCACTAAAGCGGGAGAGCCGACCGACAAACACACAGGACCCAGCCCTGCTGGGCCCTGCTCACAACCAGAACCCGGGAACAGTACGCATTTGAAATTGGACTAAGCCTCGATGTTACCATTCACGGTTACCAAACCCGTGACCACCGCACAAATCTCAAAAAGCAATTGATCCTCGCGTCACAAAAAGTGAGAAACTGGACCCGCGGACCCTACGGTCGCTTGATGTTTGTAACTCGCAGCTTGAACTGGAGCGTCTTGCCTGCCATCGGGTGACTGCCAGACTTTCCATAGGCCTTCTCGGGCGGAATAACGACCTCCTTCTCCTCGTTCATCTTCATCCCGATCAACGCCTCTTCGAAACCCACGACGACCTTGCCCGTCCCGAGGGTAACTTGGAGGGGCTTGTAGTCGCGGGCCGCGTTATAGAGCCCAGCGTTCTTTGCTTCCTTCTCCATCGACGTGTCGAAGACCTTTCCACCAGGAAACCGTCCAAGATAGTGAACCGAGACAGTATCGCCCTTCTGCGCTTTCAGGTCGCTCTGGCTCATGAGAAGTCGTCAAAACGCGCTCTCAGTCGGTCTAAATAGCTAACGGCAAGCCGAGAAAACGAGCCCGACGACCCTCCTAACCTAGTCTTATAGAAGAGCTAGCCCCTTCTGGGAGAGCTATGATGTCTGAGAAGCAGACCCCCAAAGCCCGCTTCTCCACAAAACTCCCAAATGGAGACTTTCTAGGAGTCACCATATGGCAAGGCAAAACCGACCCCAGCGCGGAAGTCGTAACCGTCCAGATCCGCCACCCCACCGGAGAAGGCTGGGAGACTACGGCGCGAATAGCTCTTTATCGTACCCCCGATGGGAAGTACTCCCTGCTCCCGGAGAGACCGGTAACGAAGTCTTCAGAAAAGACCGAGCCGGTATCTATAGAGGCACAAGGAGAATAGGAAAAAATGGCAACAAGCGAGATAATGCTGGAAGAGACCCCCTACCTGAACCTAACCACACGAGGCAGGAAGACCGGGCTAAAGCATGACGTGGAGCTATGGTTCGCCTTCGAAGACTACAAGCTCTATTTCCTCGCCCACGAATCCTCACACTGGTGGAAGAACATCGCCAAGACCCCAAGGATCGAGGTGGAAGTCTCAGAGATCCTCTTCGAAGGAAAAGGAAGAATAGTCCAGGACAAGCTCGACCACATCTTCGAACTATTCCGACGCAAGTACGGACCAGAACAGGTCGAGAGATGGTACGGCGCCAGCAGATCAAAGAGACGGGCGGTTGAGATAGAGCTGGGAAGAGTCCTCGGAAAGAGGCCTAGCAGCAGGAACCAGCTCCTAGAGATAGCCATATAGCAAGTCGACAAGCTCCACGCAGAACGAACGGTCATGGCCTACGGTCTGGCAGAGGGCTTCAGAAAGACGGTCGTGCGACTAGGCGGCAAAAAGAAAAACCGAGCGGTCGTCATAGCGACATTCGGCAACCACTTCAGCATGAACGACGCCCTAGAAAGATTCCGAAAGGAAGGCCTACAATTCGAAACCGAGAAAGGCCACATCGTCAAGATCTACCTGGACAAGAATACGAAGGAGAGAGCGGAACAGGTTCGAAGTATCATACGCGAGCACCTCGGCTACGTCGAACCGTTGTAGACCATTCCACAATCTAATTCTACCGCTCGCGTTCTGAGCCATTCAGCCATTGACAGTACGCAAATTCGTCATGGTCAGCTTCGACGTTGACAAGACTCTATTCCGCAAACCCGCACTAACCACCGTTGCGAGAGCCCTCGGGATCGGTGAGCGGTGGGACGGGCTCGACGAGATGGAACAAAAGAAGCGAATAACCATCGGCCAATGCCTTGCCCGACAATACGAGCTTCTCGTCGGCATGAAACTCCAAGATGTTCTCCGCGAAGTGTCGAAGGTTGAGATGATGCGGAACATCCGGGAGACCGTCGACAAGCTCCTCGGCCAAGGCCTACAGGTCATCCTCACCACCGACAACCCAGACTTCCTATGCCAATACCTCGTGGAACATTTCGGCTTCAACGGATTCGTATCATCCAAGGTGGCAGTCAAGAACGGCGTCATCTCCGATGATATCGAGCCTTTACCGGACAAGAGGCTGGGCATCAGGAAGTACTGCGCATGGATGTCCATCCCTCTAAGCAAGGTCGTACACGTCGGCGACGGATTAAACGACGTGCCGGTCTTCCGAGTCGTCGGCTACTCTATCGCGCTAAACACGAACATAGACAAGGTCAAGAAAGCAGCCTCATACCAAATGGAGACGGATAACCTGCTGGGCGTGTACGAGCATATTCACGCGGTAATGTCGAAGCCAGCATCAGTAGATTAGTGAACTACTCAGTCTCAACTTCTTCCTATCCAATAAGAAGGCGACTTCTTTGAGCCTTCTCGACCTAGCCAGTTCTAGCGCGAGATATTGAAACGAAAACGCAGCCTCCAAACCTGCAACCACAGGATCTCTCGCTTGAATGTCCAAGAGGTTGGAATGAAACCCGTTCTTTGAGAGAACCCGTGACACGTAAGCGGTCTTTCTATCTTGACGCGAAGCCAAACATACTATGTTGTCCCTCGTTTGTAGTGAGAACAGCTTTGAGTGGCCAAGTTGCTCGGTCTGTGCATAGTCCGCGGGGTTTCCAAGAACCTCGTGGATTTTGAAGGAGCCATAGGCAGACAGAGCATAACCGAACTCGGAGCCCACGAATAAGAATCCTCCTCGAGGAACCGTCCTCAAACCGCGTGCCCACTGCTTCGCACGTGCCTCAGCCTTGTCAAGATCGCGGAGTCTTGGAAGAGTTCTGGTTCTGGAAGCGAGAGCGAGAAGGCTCGTCGTGAAGCTCACCGTCCCAGACGTGACAGGTCCTAGTAATCTGCTGGGTAGGGGAAGAGTCTCGTCACATTCCTTTGCTAGTGGACTTGCCGGGTTCGCTGTCACAGCAACCCGCTTCCTCGCCAGCCGTTTGATCCGTCTTGCCAGTCGGAGATTAGCCCTAGTTCTGCCGCTTACAGATGTTATGAAAACAGTCTTGCCAATAGCCAGTTCTGGATATTGCTGAAGCTCGTAAGGGTCAGCGGCGCGAGCCAGTCCTCTTGAGAGGTAGCTTGCAAAGAGCGAGCATGCGAATGAGTCTCCCGACCCGGTGAAGATCATGTCAGAAGGACGTTGTAGATGTCCGCCTTGTGCTCCAATCTCGTTGGCGAAGACTCGGAGCTCTTCAACCTGGCCCCGTAGCTGTTCCTCCATTACTTCGAGCGAAGAGCTTCTACTCAGCCTTCTCTTCTCTCTGTCTATAGACCCCACCGGAGTAGGTCCATTTCTTGCCGCACTCTTTACACTCAAGATTGAATCCCGTCCGCCATCCGTCTGAGCTTCGTATCTCACCTGTGATAACTAGCTCTCCTTGGCATGAGCATCGGGGAACTATTCTCGACAGAGAACTCACTTATCCAGCTCCACTAGTACAGACGCTTCAGGTCTCCTCCGCGTCCTATTCGTAACAAATATCCTGCTCCAATCGCAAAGTCTCGAAAAAGTGTGCGGGGAGTCCCGCGCAGAGGCGGTATTCTTATATGCCTTGCCCCTTGCCCCGTACCACATGGGAGTTCGAAGGATCCGAGGATCGTAAAATCCAGGATATTCGAAAACCCGGTAGCGTGAAGAAAAATATCGTATAAGGTCATGGTGGCCTTCGGCGAACAGACATTCACTTTACTTAGCGAAGAGGCACGAGCACGTGGAATAACCATCCAGGAGCTTCTCCGAGCCGTAGTCATACCAGACTGGTTCAAAGCCAAGTACGAACCAATCCCCAGACACAATCCGATCTCGGAGAGAAGGGTGAGAGAAGAGGAGCCCGTACCGCCGAATTCCCTCTCCAACAAGCTCAGATACTAGTTCCAGCTGCCACATTCCTTCTTTTTCACTCTAATCGAAGCATTGTTCTTCCATGACTCTATCTGCTAACGAATCTTGCCCGTATAGTTCCAAGCAATATGCGAAAACGTCCAATCACGACGGGTATCGTCGTAAACCCTTCGACATGCAGAATAACAGCGGAATGGCGAATCCCAACATGTTTGCCGTCAGAACTTTGCGTCGAGCCTTCTCCAGCCCCTCTGTTAGTCCAGTCGGGCAAGTAACAACGAGTCTCGGTATGACCCCTCGTTGATCTCGACAAGAAGGTTGTGTCCGATGTGTAAATCGGAGAGAATCTCACTCTGGATGGGAGGATATACTGGGGCAATGTACCGGTGTCCGGACTGCGGTTACGTGGGACCGCTAGTCATAGAGACGAGCGACGACGTGCCGAGAAATGAAGACAAAGACGATCAGGAATAACAGTACGTCTTGTAAGAAGTTCTCAAGCCGATTCCGACGACGAACGATAGGTTCTCTTCAGATGAGAGCCATTTCTCTGCCCGCCTTTTCAAACGCGTCAATAGCCTCATCAAGATCCTTCTTGGTGTGCGCGCTGGTCACTATGGTTCTGATTCTTGCTTTATCCTTCGCGACCATCGGGTAGACGATCGGGAGGACGAAGACGCCTAGCTTGAACATGCTGTCAGCAAGTTTGCGGGCTTTTCCGCTTTCGCCGACAATCACTGGGGTTATTGGAGTCTCGCTGTTTCCAGTGTCAAACCCGAGATCCTTCAATCCTTTCTTGAAATAGCGCGTGTTGTCCCAGAGCTTCTTCACAAGCCCAGGGCTCCTCTGCACCAGCTGGATCGCAGCAATGCAAGCACCCGGCACAGAAGGCGGCTGGGACCCAGACAGGAGATAGCTGCGCACCTTGTTCTGAAGATAACTGCACAGAACCGTCGATCCGACAACGTAACCGCCAACGCAGCCGAATGCTTTCGAGAATGTTCCCATGTCAACATCTACCTTGCCCTCTAGGTGGAAATGGTTGGTGATTCCGCGTCCGTTTTCTCCCAATACTCCATCGCCATGAGCGTCATCAACATATGTAATTGCTTGGCGCTCCTTGGCCAGGTCCACTATTTGCTTTAACGGTGCTATGTCGCCGTCCATGCTGAATACTCCGTCCGTGATGATGAGCACTCTTCGAAAATGGTCCGTGTCCTGTAGCTGCTTCTCTAGGTCATTCATGTCTTTGTGTTTGTAGACGCGCCTCGCAGCTTTCGTCATCCGACAGCCGTCGATTATGCTTCCGTGATTCAGTTCATCACTGACTATCAAGTCCCGCTCATCAACTAGGGAGAAGATCGTCCCTGCGTTGGTGGCGTAGCCTGACTGGAACGTGATCGAAGCCTCCGCGCGGCGATAATCAGCCAGAACCTTCTCTAGTTTCAGGTGCAGGTCCATCGTCCCAGCAATAACTCGAACAGAACCTGAGCCTGCTCCGTACTTTCTTGTCGCTGCAATCGCGGCCTGTTTCAGCTTGGGATGATTTGCCAATCCGAGATAGTTGTTGGAACACAATACCAGCACGTTCTTGCCATCAACCTTCGCGCGAGGCGCCGAAGGGCTCTGGAGCGTCCGAATCCGCCAGAGAAGATCGTCCCTATCGAGACCTTCCAGTTCACTCCGAAGACTATCAAGAAGCGGCTCCCTCTGTAGCCCTGATTGTTGGCTCATGGCTAGATGAACCTCCTCGCGAGCTATGTAAAACGCTTTACGACCCGATGAGAAGACAAGCACATCTCGGATTGGCAATAATGTTTTACACCTCATCATAACGCGCGTGGAAGCGAGTCCGAGGAACCTGTCAAGAGACAAGATGCACGCTGTCGTGAAGACCTCGCCGGGTCCCGGAGCGGTTTACGAGCCCTGGCCTTATCCGACAAAACCCGGTCTTCGAGATATTCTGGTCCGGGTCGAAGCAACATCGATCTGCGGCACCGACATGCAGATCTATGACTGGCACGAACTCATGGCCCACCGCGTCAAACCTCCCCTGGTGATGGGTCACGAGTTTGCGGGAAAAATTGTCGAAGCAGGTAAAGAGGTCTCGGACCTTAGAGAAGGAGACATTGTCTCTGGAGAGACCCACATCAACTGTGGAAAATGTTTCCAGTGTCGCACCGGTAATGGTCACATCTGTGAAAGAATGCTTCTACGAGGGGTCGATACTGATGGTTGCTTTGCCGAGTATCACATGCTCCACGAGCAGAGTGCCTGGCTAAACGACAAGAAAATTCCGATCGAGACGGCTTCTGCTCAAGAACCTCTCGGCAACGCTGTGCATGCAGCGTCCGCGGCGGAGATTCCGGGAAACAAAGTCGCCATCTTTGGTTGCGGGCCGATCGGAGCCTGTCTCATCGGACTATGCAAGTCATTCGGCGCGAGCAAGATCTTCGGCGTCGACATAGTCGACTATCGCCTGAACTTGGCAAAGAACATGGGGGGAGATGTTCTCATCAATGGATCGCAAGAGAATGTCGTAAAAAGAATCATGGATTCGACAGATGGTCGAGGCGTCGATGTATTCTTCGAGATGTCTGGCGCCCCTCCCTCATTCGAGGAGGGATTCAAGGTCCTACGGCCCGGGGGAACCGCGATACTGTTCGGACTCCCAGCGAAGAACGTCGAGATGGACATTGCAAACTGGATAGTCTTCAAGGACGCTCACATCCGCGGCGTCTTCGGGCGTCGACTCTGGAATACATGGTACAAAACGGCGGAGGTCTTGAAAGCGGGAGAAGTTGATCTTTCTAAAGTGATAACTCACAGGTTCGCTCTGGAGGAGTTTGCGGAAGCATTCACTCTCATGAAATCAGGTCATTCCGGAAAAATCGTCATGTATCCCAACAGAAACCTCCTTCCAACTAACCGTCAGAGCTGACGATCGGTCGCTTAGGAGACTAGGCCTTTCTTTTCCAGGCTCTCGAAGGCGATTCTAAACCAAGGCGTGTACCTGTCTGGGTGCTTTTCTAGGTCTTCCCTGAGTTTGGTTGGAGTGGTCCATTTCCAGTCATCAATCTCTTCCGGGTTTGGCTTTGGGACGCCGTCAAATTTTCCGGTGAACACATGATCGAACTCGTGCTCGGTAAGCTTGCTCTCGGGGTCTGTCGCTTTGTAGATGAAGCTAAACGCCTCGTCTAGGTTTGTGTCGAATCCGAACTCTTGCTTCAGTTTTCTGTGTGCCGCCTGTTCGAGTTCTTCGCCTTTTCGTGGGTGGCTGCAGCAGGGATTAGTCCAAAGGTTGCGAAAATGGTGCTTGGCTTTCGCCCGGAGTTGAAGCAGGACTTCTCCCTTGGAGTTGAAGACGAATATTGAGAATGCCCTGTGAAGTTTGCCGCCGTTGCTATGTGCGCTTATCTTTTCTTCGTATCCGATGGGACGGTCTTTCTCATCTACAAGGATCACTGTTTCGGTCATGGTACTTCTCGTCCCGTATGTCTATCTCGATTTAGGAGTGTCACATATTTACGGGTGAGTGTACGGGTGCCACACTATCGCTTCTTTGGAACTATGGCTTGAGCTTCTTTCTGTCTGTTTTTCAGGATCTCGCCAGCTATGTTCTTCAATACTACGGGTCTCGGTCCTGTTTTCTTGATAGCGACGTAGCCAGTCTTCTCCCAGGGAGACTTGGACAGAGCAGCTTTCTCCGTAGTCTCGGGCGAATATCCGAGGGTCATGGCGGCCTGCCAGACTTCCTTCGTGCTGGGCTGTTTGACTGCTCGCGAGACGGGTAGCCTGCGTCCTTCGCCTCTCGTCTTCGAGCTATCGAGGTGTGCTGGCCATACTATGAGAAATCCGGGGCGCTTCAACCGCCCGACCTCTTCGCTCCAGTTACTTTTGGGTTTTCTCTAAGAGAATTGCATTGATTACCCCGTCTTGTCCCGGACGCGATGTTACTCTTGCCTGGCCGAGTTCCGTCTCAACGATTGCTCCTTTCGTTATGACGCCCCTCCTCTGATAGTCCACGTTCGCAGGGTTTCTGATGACTCGGAGAAGTTTAGACTTTGAGGTCTTACCAGAGGTTTTGTCTGTCACGACGGCCGAGTCGGCGGCGGCGAGACGGACTTTCAAGCCTCCACCGCGGGTCCCGACCCATCTCTTCTTCGCAGGACCAAGGGTCGTCTCGGTCGGCTCTGAGCCTGCTTCGTAGGCTCGTTTTCCCCTCCATGCACGCTTGGTTCCTCCGGTGGGTTTTTTCTTGTATTGGCTACCATGACTCTGGGGCATTGAACACTGCCGGAGATGGGCTGGGGCTCTGGCATAATTAACCGTTCCTCCAAGGAACTGTCGCAGATAGAATCTTTGCGGTTTTTGTCGCCGAAGTAACCGAATCTTTATCTGTTCGGGCCCGCTCTCGCCTTTCAAATTCGAGGCGCATGCGAGAGAATGCCGAACTATTGCTTAGAGTGCGGTGGCAACCTAAGTTACGACTCCGCAATCAAGCAATATGCGTGCAAGAGTTGCGGACTGACGTTCACACAGCAGGATCTTCTTCAGGGTCGTGAAAAAATGTTTCAGAGCCAAGAGACAGTGGACGAAGAGAAGAAACGCCGCCAGAAAGAGTATCTTAAATGGTGGCTAAGCGACAAGAAGAAACCCTAGTAATCCACGGTAGCAACAAGTCCGTGTTATCAGCAGGGTCAGCCACAGGCCTTATTCCCGATCCATTCCCGACTCGTACCTGAACCACCCTGGTCCGCTCAAAACCGAACAGCATCGTTGATGTTATTCTTGAAGGCTGGAGGCGCGGAGCCCGGGGGCCTCTACCCCAAATAAGCGCTCTTCAACTTCTCAGTGCACTCGTTCTAATCGAACGGGAAGGACCGCTTGGAAGGAGAGCTCTCTCCCAGGCGCTCCACATCAAAGACGGCATAGCTCGAGGACTGATGGAAAGGCTTGCTGAGAGCAAGGTCGTTTCAGTTACCGAGACTGGGGTCCAGCTTTCCAAACTGGGAAAGCAAAGCCTTCACAAGCTTCTCCGCCAACTATCCATCAAGAAGATCCTCCCTCTCCCAGAGTCGGATCTCGTCATAGGCAGCGCGGCGATGAGCATACACGTCATCGGAGCATATAGGCCGGGCATGACAGGAGTCCCTCAGAGGGACGAAGCAATCAAAGCAGGTGCCGAAGGCACAATCACCGTAGCGGCGATGGGTAGAAAACTGGTAATTCCTCCAGACAACAAAAACCTCGCCGTTCTCGCTCCCAGGGAGAACGCTCGCCTCCGTGAGGGGTTTGAACCATCAGACAAGGATCTCGTAGTAATCGGATTTGGGAAAGACTCGTCACGTGCGCTCGCCGGGGCCCTCGCAGCCGTCCTTTCTCTTCAAGAACGGTAGGGGCGAGTCTCGTCGAGAAAGAAGGATTCCGTGGAGCCTACCGGCGAGATCATATCCATCGGGAACGAGCTCCTGATAGGACACACGCTAGACACGAACTCGCATTGGCTCGCGATACAGCTCAACCGTCGCGGATGGGTCCTTCAGCGAGTCACACAATTACGAGACTCGCTAGACTCGATAGCGTCCGGAGTCCGTGAAGCGGTTCTGAGAAAACCTCTCGTTCTCATAACCCTTGGAGGTCTGGGTCCGACCTATGACGACATGACACTCGCCGGGATAGCTCGAGCTCTCCACAAGCCTCTGAGATTGAACACAGAAGCCCTACGGCTCGTGGAAGAGCACTATCGCAGACTCGAGACCCGGCCCAAGCTCACGAAGTATCGGACGAAGATGGCTACACTTCCCCGAGGCGCCACGCCCCTGCCGAATCCTGTTGGCACGGCTCCAGGCGTGAGGATGAAGCAATCATCCACGACGATATTCTCCCTGCCAGGTGTGCCGTCTGAGATGAAGGCGATCTTCCGAACCTCGATTGCGCCATTCCTCACAACGTTCGGGGTGAACCGCCCAAGAGAGTTTCAGTTCAAGATCGCGGGCATCATAGAGTCCGCTCTGGCCCCGATTCTCGACGAGGCTCGTCGAGCATATCCTGGACTGTACTTTAAGTCTCATCCTAGAGGAAGGGAGACTGGACCCAGGCCGCTGATCCTGCTTCACATATACAGTACTCGACCTGGGTCGGTGGAGGAGGTTGCCCGAGCTGCGGGGCATGTCATTCAGCGGATTTCTGGTTCAATCAGAAAGGAACGCTTGTGACAATCGCTGAGAACGCTATAGAAGTCTTGATTTTATTCGCTGGCCACTTCGACCAGTTCGTCTGCTGATCGGTTGCTCAACTCGGCGAGGTTCATGATTCCCCCGGTCAGGCTCTGGGCCACCACACCCGTCTTTGTCAGTATCTCTGCGGCCCGGAGGGAAGTGCCACCTACCATGCACACCAGAAGGGTCCTTGACCTACCCTTGGGGAGGAGTTCGCTGATTCCTTCAGGGATAGCCTCGCGCACAATTAGTGCTTGAACGTCTTGCACCTTCGCAACCTTCACCTTGTCTTTATCGCAGCCGAGGGTCGAGGCTACGAGCTCGATGCCCGCCTCTCTGGGCACAAACATTGCATGAGTCCAGATAACCCGCTCGTAGCTTGATGCATTGGAGGTTACTGCATCGACGTTTGTCTCCAGGCTGTCAGGAATCCCAGTCGGGACCTCGAGCCTTCTTATGTACTTCTGCGGACCGTCGGCTATGATGACTACGAACTTGTTACCTGCGCCGTAGTTTATCATCTGCAGGCATGAGTACAAAGCCAGCGCGCCGCTCTCCCCGATCCCGTATCCTCTGCCAGCGAAGAATTTGAGAAGTCGCTTTGCGGCTTCAAAATCGACCTCGTGCTCCCCACCATACAATTCGGGCTGGTAGAACCTTAGCCCGGCCGCCTTGTCCTTTGTTCTAATCCCGGCAACTTCTTGGTCGAGGAGGGGGAAGACGACATGCACGGATTTGCGCCTGTACTTCGTCTGGACGTATCTTGCAATTCCGGTTGATGTCCCGCCGGTTCCGAATGCGGTTAGTATCTCGAACTGGTCCATTGAGTGTCCTTGAGCTTTGAGCTGCTCGTCGATCTCGGCAGCCGTAATGGTTTCGTGAGATTTTACGTTCAGCTCGTTGTCGTACTGTTCCGGGCAGAACCCGTCATAGATTCTGGCCAGGAGCTTTGCCAGGTTGATGATGTCCTGTTTTGCGAGCAGGTCTTCCGCCTGGGATCGTGCCCCGTCGAAGGTTCGAACGTCCAGTCCTGTTTGAGACAGCTGGTCGCGAAGGTTTGAGGCAGCGGCTTTCGCCATTACCGTGTTCTGGTCGACTTTGAGCCCGGGCGCTGGGCATATGTCAACATCTAGGTTGATGGATCGCACTCCCTGGCCCTTGAGCTCGTCTAGTACGCCGCCTTGGAGCCTCCTTGAGACGAGAGCGATTACTTCGATTCCAAGATTTCTAGCCATCCCGAGGGCAAGTCCGAAATTGCCCGAGGTGGCTTCGAAGATCGTCTGACCGGTCCTGAGCTTTCCGGTGCGAATAGCGTTCCTGAGGATCTCCACTGCCGGGCGGACCTTGACGGAGCCGCCGAATATCTGTGAGTCGAACTTGGCGAAGACACGGGACGTCTCCGTCGGGAGGCTGAGTCCGTACTCGACCCTGGCGCACTCGGACAATGTACCCGTAATATCGACTAACGGAGTGGGATTGGCAATATGACCCGACTGGGACGAGTGGGGCGTCTTGTTCCAGATCTCCTTGTCGAATCTGGCGAGTAGGTCTTTGTCGATATTCGGTGCCAGAGCCTCTTGCAATCTCTTCTGAGGAATTCCAGGGGATACGGCTTTATATAACGTATGTCATACGCGCGTTCATGAGCGGGACGTACCGCGCCCCCGAGGTTCCCAGCGAACGGATTACCGGCGAATTCGTCAGGGACGAATTGTTGAGGTGTTTCGAGAGCGCCAATAGGGAGTTCCTCACTCTCCTCAGACAGCCGGTCGCCGATGAGGCGTTGAAGGCGCAGGTCAAACAGTTCGTTGAGGGGGTGTTCCAGAACTGCGGCGTAAACTATGTCCACCCTACTAAGACGGGGATATTGACGGCGATCGCCCAATGCAAGAGCAACGCTGAGAGTATGATGGGTCCACAAGGTGCGAGCATTATCCATCATCACTACGCTGAGATGATGAAGCTCGTCGACCGGTTACCCCCTGATGCCGCCCGCGCGTCCCCTGACATGATCCGATTATAGGCTAATTAGGCACCACCCAAATCCCCGGTCCGCAAGGATATTGTCCACATGGCAGAGAAGCCAAGCCTCATTGTCAACCCGATCCTGTTCATCATAGTAGCCGGCCTCTCAATCCTCTTCGTAGCAGCCCTACTCTACCAAATCCTCGGCTCCCGGTAGACTCTACGCCACTTCAACCGGCACAGCCCAAAAATAAGGCGATCCGCCACGCCTTGGTAAAACGCTGTACGACGCAAATCGTAGAAACCACCACGGCAACAGCCCCGTCAGCTCAAAGACGCCGGACAAGGACGAAAAGCTACGTTCTCCGTCTAGAAATAAGCATGCTTAACCAGACCCCCCGGGGGGGCCAAATTCTCCCCGGAGCCCTCAAGCAAATCTCGCCGGCCCGATTCTCAAAACTAATTAGTAATCCATCCATGGCCCGGAACAACGCCCTTGGAACAGACCCAACAGCCACTCCACACCCCACGCACAGTCAAGCTTGACCGGATAATCGACGAGACACCCTCAATCCGCTCCTTCTGGTTCAGCGACACCACCCTCCATCAAGCCAATCCCGGACAGTTCGCCATGGTCTGGGTCCCAGGCGTTGACGAAGTACCGATGAGCGTCCTAGCCATCCATGGAAAGAGCGAAGCCGGAGTAGTCATCAAGAAGGGGGGACCCGTCAGCACAGCCCTCTGGGAAAAGAAGGTCGGGGACATATTCTTCGTCAGAGGACCCTACGGACACCCCTTCAGCGTAGGCCACCACCACAGACTCCTCGTCGTAGGCGGCGGTACGGGGTTGGTCCCCCTCCTCTCCCTTCTCGTCCATTTTCGGGGCCGGGACGTAACACTCATAACCGGAGCCAGAACCTCAAGCGAACTCCTCTTCAAAGACTGGCTAATAGCAGACAGCAAGGAACACCGGTTCAAACTCATCTTCGCAACCGACGACGGAACCTACGGAGAGAAGAACCAGGTACCAAAGGTAGCGGAGGAGATTCTAGGAAAACAACGATTTGACGCGATATACACCTGCGGACCCGAGCCTATGATGAAGAAGATCTACGACCTAGCAACGAAGATGCACTGCCACATCCAGGTGAGCCTCGAAAGAGTCTTCAAATGTGGCGTGGGAATATGCGCCGCCTGCGTGATCGGACCCTATCTCGTCTGCCACGATGGACCCGTGTTCTCCGAGATAGAGCTTAGCGGAATGCCAGAGTTCGGACACACCAGACGGGACCTGTCCGGAAAGAAAGTCCCCCTCAACGCATCACACTAAATCAGCGCCTGTACCGGGAGGACGAAGCGTTAATTAACGCGGCAGAGCATCACGAGCCAGTAACCTAGGAGAACGAGACACACGCCAACTCACGGCTCATTGACAAAGGCAGGAAAGGTCCGACAACAGACTCCAAAGATAGCGGCTCAGAACAAGACAAGCATCCCGCCACGTGAGCGTGTACGCAGGAACGCGCAGAAAAGGTTCGTGCTAGGCAGAAAACCCGGCCAGAACTACATCCGAGTCTAGCCTCCTTCTCATCCCATTAGAGCGATTCTCCAAGCTAGTCTGGGCTCTCCCGGCCCCGATCGACAGAATTTATAGTCGAGCCAGCCCGTTCAAGCAAACCCGGACCAATACAAGCACGGTAACACAACTTGTCTCTGATAATCGATGCGCTTCTAGGAGCCCAATCAGTCTTCATCTTCCTCTTTGCCGGTTACGAGTATCTCACGCTGATGCACTTTCCCTCGCTGCCCAGCGATGCAAAAGATTCCCCTACCTCACCGTTCGTCTCGATAATCCTCCCCGTCCGAAATCAGGCGAGGACCGTTGCCGAATGCGTCAGATCCCTTGCCGGACTAGCGTATCCTAACAAAGAGATTATCATCGTTGATGGAGGCTCGACCGACGCGACGAGAGATGAGATCGCCAGTTTCAATGGTCAAGTCACATTGGTCAAAGAAGAACCTCTTCCTCCGGACTGGGTTGGGAAGAACTGGGCTTGCCATCTTGGCTACAAGAAATCGAAAGGCGAACTATTGCTATTCACAGATGGCGATTCGGTCCACACCACAGACAGCTTGACAAGAGCCGTGACCTATCTGCAAGCCGAGAACGCCGATCTAGTTACGCTTGCTCCAGCCACGATTCTCCGAAGCTTCTGGGAGAAACTCCTCCAGCCACCCATCTTCCTCCTGATAATGATCCTGGTCGGAGGAAGGCTGGTCAACGATGACAGGCGGGGAAACGCGATCGGAAACGGACAATACATGCTCTTCCGCAGAACGTCCTATGAGAAGGTTGGCGGACATGCGGCGGTCCGTGACAAGATCGTTGAGGATTACACTCTCGCAAGACTCTTGAAGAGAGGGGGCGGGAGACTGAGGTTTGTTACGGCCCAGGACGCTCTAGGAGTTAGAATGTACGCGAGCCTAGCCGAGATCTGGAGGGGATGGAGGAAAAACTTCTACACGGTCTCAGAGAGACACATGCTGAGGAAGGCTCTCGCGAGAATCGTGCTCATGTTCACATTTCTCGTACTCCCATTCGTCGTCCTAATCTACGGGATCACTCTCGCCCCAACAAACCTGCTCAATCCCTACCTTATTGCTGGAGCTTTCATGTCCTTCCTACTATGGCTTGGAATAATCATCCTTGACCGATCGATAGACGTCCCCTCAACCTATGCCCTGCTTTTTCCCGTCGCAATACTCGTCTACATCGCTATCGGAATCGACTCCACGATTCGAGGCTCACTGGGATACGGGTTCTCCTGGAAGGGACGCACCTACGGCAGACCAACAGAAAGACAGTTAGAGCCTACACATGTGCAGGTTGAGACTGTCTAAGGTCGCGAGAAGATGAGCGGGGTCGCCGGGCAGGTCTCCAACGAGATCCTTGAAAGACTGTTAAGCCTAGAAAACCCTTCGAGGGATGATGTCAACAGACTAAAGATTGAAGTCTGCAGGAAATACAGGTCGCCACTTGTCCCTGCAAATTCCCAGATCCTCAAGCTAATCTCCGAATCTCTTCTCCCCAAGTTTGGCCCACTCCTAGTCGACAAACAAGTCCGCAGCCTGAGCGGCGTTACAACTGTTGCCGTGATGCCCAAACCTTACGGCTGTCCACATGGAAAATGCACATACTGCCCTGGTGGACCCGATGAAGGGGTGCCCAGGGCCTACACTGGCAAGGAGCCTGCAGTCATGAGGGCTCTCGAGTCCGGCTATGATCCCCATCTACAGGTGGCGAGTAGGCTCTTTCAACTCCGAGGAATGGGCCATCCTGTCGACAAAGTCGAACTGATTCTTGTAGGCGGCACTTTCCCATTCATGCCTCGCTCCTATCAGGAGGATTTCGTGAAGAGGTGTCTGGACGCTCTCAACGGCGAGGACTCTGGGTCGCTGGACGAGGCGAAGGTGCGCTCGGAGAATGCTCCGATCAAGAATGTAGGAATCACAATCGAGACCCGCCCCGACTGGTCCCGTAGAGGCCATGTCGATCATATGCTCTCAATGGGAGTAACCAGAGTCGAGATCGGCGTCCAGACACTCTACGACGACGTGTACGAGAGGATCCACCGAGACCACAAGGTTGCAGATGTTGTCGAGGCAACGATAACACTGAAGGATTCAGCTCTCAAAGTGGGATATCACATGATGCTAGGACTGCCCGGATGTGATCCGGGGCGTGACCTGGACGCGTTTCGAAAGATTTTCGAGAACTCGGAATTTAGACCGGACATGCTGAAGATCTACCCCTGCCTTGTAACGCCCGGAACCCAGTTGTACGAGGAGTGGAAGAAGGGTGAATACAAGCCGTATTCGACAGAGCAGGCCGCTCGTCTGATCGTGGGGATAAAGCGACTAATTCCTCCCTGGGTCAGGATCATGAGAATTCAGCGTGAGATTCCCGCCGACGGCATCGCGGATGGGGTCACAAATGGAAACCTCCGCCAGCTGGTCCAGGAAGAACTCGCCCGCCGCGGTATCGCATGCCGCTGCATAAGATGCCGCGAAGTCGGGCAGCATGCAATGAGAAACAATACGACCCTGCTAACCAACGATATCAGACTGCAGCGACTAGTCTATGATGCTTCTGGGGGTACAGAGGTCTTTCTCTCCTTCGAAGACGCCAAACAGGATATTCTAGTCGGATACGTCCGATTGAGAGTCCCCGGCGAAGAGGCTCATAGGACAGAAATCAAGGACCAGAACGCTGCAATGATTCGAGAGCTTCACGTCCTAGGCCAAACAGTGCCGGTTGGTGCAAGGATCGCGTCAGCCTACCAGCACAGGGGCTACGGTGCCAGACTGATAGCTGAAGCCGAGAGAACGGCCTTCGAAGACTATCACAGGACCAAGATGGTCGTGATAAGCGCCCTCGGAACCAAAAACTACTACTCCCGATTCGACTATGAACACGACGGACCCTACATGTCGAAACGTCTCAACTAGAGAATATCCTTAACCCTCCTCTGAGTCGTTCGAGACCAATGTCCGTCTCGGAACTTGAAGGATACCATGGAGAAATCCTTCGTAGGCTAAAGACCGCCAACGCAAAGGTCGGAGACATAGTCAAGATCACCACAATGACTGGAGAGGTCTTCGAAGGAGCACTATTCCCACGCTCCGAATATGGCGATCCCAACCATATCGTTCTCAAGCTGAAGAACGGCTACAACGTCGGGATCCACTTCCAGCGGACGGAGAAGATTGAAGTTGTCGGAGGAGGCCAGAAACCCCACTTTACCAGACCATCTCCCCCACCGAAGCAACCCGGTCTTCCCAGAGTAGCAATCATCAGCACAGGAGGAACGATCGCGAGCAGAGTGGACTATCGAACTGGTGCCGTCCAGCCAGCTCTCACAGCAGCAGACCTGGCAAGCGTCGTCCCCGAACTTGCCAACATAGCAGAAGTCGAGGCCGACATACTGTTCAGCGAATTGAGCGAGAACGTCACACCATCGCAATGGAAGACTCTCGCAGAGGATATCTCCAGAAGAATAACAGAAGGAGTAAGCGGGGTCGTTGTAAGCCAGGGAACTGACACGATGCACTACACCGCAGCAGCCTTGAGCTTCGCGCTTCAACATCTCCCCGTCCCAGTCCTCTTGGTCGGAGCCCAGAGATCCTCGGATCGCCCCAGCTCCGACGCTGCATCCAACCTGACCGGAGCCGTTGCGATGGCGGCCAACGCGGATCTCGGCGTGGTTGGAGTCACAATGCACCAAGACCTCTCGGACCGTTACATCGTTGCACACAGGGGGACGAGAGTACGAAAATGTCACACGAGCCGTCGCGACGCATTCAAGTCCATCAACTCAAATCCTCTCGCCCGGTACGATCTGCACACTCGACAGATCGAATATTTCGAGAGCCCTCCCAGACGGAGGTCAGATCACAATTTCAGCCTCAAACCGGAATTCGACCACCACGCATACCTCCTGAAATTCTACCCAGGCTTCGATCCTCAAATCATAGATGCCGTGATCAAAGCCGGCGCCCGCGGTCTAGTTCTGGAAGGCACTGGCCTTGGACACGTTTCCAAATACTGCTACGACTCCATCCGGAACGCCGTGAAAAACGATGTTCCCGTTTTCATGACGTCCCAGACAATATGGGGAAGAGTCGACCTGAACGTCTACGTCACGGGACGAGACCTGCTCAACCTCGGCGTTGTCCCCCTCGAAGATATGATCCCAGAGACAGCGCTTGTGAAACTCATGTGGGTGCTCGGCCAGACCAGGTCCATAGACAAGGTCCACGGACTCATGCTCCAGCCGATAGCTGGAGAAATTACCGAGAGGACGACGATAACGGAGGCGGCCTAGGCGCCCCAGAACTACTCGACGGTCGGTCTCAGAGTCGGACTCGAAGTACACAGGCAGCTGGACACTCGCCACAAGCTCTTCTGTGAGTGTCCAACAATCCTGTCGACAAAACCGCCGACGCTCACATTCGAACGGAGGCTCAGACCAACACAGAGCGAGCTGGGCCAGGTGGATCCCGCGGCTCTCTTCGAGTTCAACAAAGGACGAGCCATCAATTACGAAGCCGACCCAGAAACAACCTGCTTAGTCGAGCTAGACGAGGAGCCGCCGCACCAACTCAACCCTGAAGCAGTCGACATCGCGCTCACCATCAGCCTCCTCCTGCACGCTCGTCCGATGGACGAGGTGCACGTGATGCGCAAGGTCGTCATCGACGGGTCCAACACGACAGGATTCCAGCGCACCGCGATAATCTCGCTCAATGGCAAACTAGACGCGGACGGAAAAGAAATCCCGATTCAGCAGATATCACTAGAAGAGGACGCTGGACGCAAGACAGGCGAGGATCAGAACGCGGTCATCTTTCGCCTCGACCGGCTCGGGGTCCCCCTCATCGAGATTGCTACCGGTCCGGTAATCAACGACGCTCAAGAAGCGGGCAGAGTGGCCCTCGCAATAGGACAGGTGCTACGGGCCACGAAGAAGGTGAAGCGAGGTCTCGGTAGCATAAGGCAGGACCTCAACGTGTCGATAAGGGATGGTGCTCTTATCGAGATCAAAGGGGTCCAAGAACTCGACCTGGTCTCCAAAGCGGTAGAGCTTGAAGTCCAGCGTCAAACCACTCTTCTACAGATACGAGACGAGCTGAGGAGCAGAAAAATCAAGCCGGCAGACCTCAAAGAGGACTACAATGATCTTACATCGCTCGTGTCTCAATCAGAATCGAAGATAGTCCAGTCAGCCCTGAAGCAAGGAGGAACCGTTCAAGGGGTTAAGCTAGCAGGCTTCGCGGGCTTGCTGAAGAAAGAGCTGATGCCGGGAATCAGATTGGGGACGGAGATGGCGAAGCGGGCTGCCTTCTGGGGACGGGTGGGAGGAGTCTTCCACTCTGATGAGCTGCCCGGGCACGGAATAAGTCAGGCAGAGGTTGATGCTATCGCGGGGAAGCTCGAATGCCACACAAGCGATGCCTTCGTTCTAATTGCTGACTCTAGGGAAAACGTGTTGGACGGGTTGAGGGCTGTTGTCGAAAGAGCTAGGGAAGCATTAGTCGGAGTGCCTGAGGAGACGAGGACTGCCAACCCGGATGGTACAACACACTACATGAGACCGAGACCAGGCGCGGCCAGAATGTATCCGGAGACTGATGTGCCGCCGGTTCAGATCAGTTCCGACAGAATCAGGCAAATCGGAGACAACCTGCCACGAATGCCCGAGGAGCTCGCCAAAGAGATAGGGTCAAAATACGATATCAGCCCAAAGCTTGCAGCTCAACTCGTCAACTCCGAATACGTAGACACCTTCGGTGAAATAACCGCTACCGCGAAGGACATAGCGCCAAGCTTCGTCGCCACCGTACTCACAGAATCTATGCGAAGCCTAGCGAGAGATCGTGTCCCTATAGAAAGTCTTGAAGATACACATCTGAAGGATATCTTCCGGCTCGTTGCTGAAGGCAAGACTGCCAAAGAATCGGTGCTAGAGATCCTCAAGTGGTTGGCCATGCATCCTGCGGCAAACGCAGCCTCCGCTATTGACGAGTTGAATCTCGGCATGATGGGTAAGACAGAGTTGAAGGGGATAATATCGAAAGTTTTGGAGTCACACCGATCGTTTGTCCAGAAGAATGGAGCCAAGGCGCTCGGGAAGATGATGAACTTGGTCATGGCGGAAGTCCGAGGAAGAGCCGACCCAAGACTGGTAACCGAGCTACTACAGGCGGAACTTGAACAAGCCAGAGGATGACGGCTTCGCCTCGCGACAGTCCAGACAAGACCTTGGCCCTCGAGATGGATGATCTCGACCGACGAATCCTCCAAGCATATCTCATGGACGCTAGACTATCCTACAGGGAGCTGGGCCACAAGCTCGGAGTCTCAACGACCACGATCCAGTCACGAACCATCAAACTGGAAAAGGCCGGAATCATACGAGGATACTCCGCAATCTACGACCATGAAAAGATAGGATTCCAGCTGACCGCCATAACAGAGGTATCAGTCGCCAAGGGGAAATTGCTAGAGCTAGAACGGGAAGTGGCTAAGATGCCTCAGGTCTTGGCTGTCTACGATGTCACGGGTCTCACTGATGCTATTGTGATTGCCAAGTTCAAGAGTCGTGAAGACTTGAGTAGGTTCACAAAGGCACTGTTGGCGATGCCTTTCGTCGAACGGACGAATACCCACATGGTTCTAACGACTGTCAAAGAAGACTTCAGGTTACTCTGAATCAAAATTTCCGGGTGGCATGTTTCAGCTCGGCGACATGCTTCTTCAACAATTCTTCCATTTCGCCAGCATTGCTCAAATGGTCCTGGATGATCTGCACTAGTGCGCTTCCTACTATTGCTCCGTCCGCGCCGGCCTTTATCAGGGTTCTAACGTGGTCTGGTGTGGAGACGCCGAAGCCTGCTGAGACTGGAGTTCTTCGCTTGTTGATGGAACTTACTCGTTTGAGTGTGTCCAATGCCTGTGGTCCAAGCGTCTTTCGTGGACCTGTCACGCCGTAGAGAGAGACTAGATAGAGAAATCCGGTGGTCTCTGCGAGGATCCGTCTCAACCTCGTCTCTGGAGTGTTTGGTGCAGCAAGGAGAATAGTGTCGATGTCATTCTTCGAGGCTAGCTTGTGGAATTGGGGATCAGCGTTGGCCGGCATGTCTGGAACCACCACTCCGCTCACACCGGATCTTTGGGCGATTTGGAAGAAGCGTTCGGCTCCCATTGCGAGAATCGGATTGCAATAGGTGAGAAGGACGAGGGGTACGTCGTGCTGGGCAGAAAATTCTCCTGCTAGCGATAGAACTTTCTTGGTAGTTATGCCTGCGGTCAAGGCTCTCTGGCTTGAGGCTTGGATTACCGGTCCATCGGCAATGGGGTCCGAGAACGGGATGCCAATCTCAACGATATCTGCGCCTCCCTCGACTAGTGCTGAGGCGTTAGCGTGGAACTCTTCGGGTGTCGGGTCTCCTCCGGTCAAGTATGCGATCAGAGCGCCCTCTCTTCGGGACCGGAGTTCCTCGAACTTGGAGGCTATAGGGTGCTCATTGTGGGAAGTGTCTTGCAACGATCTCGACATCTTTGTCGCCTCGTCCTGAGAGGTTCACGATGATAGAATCGCTGGTTGGATACCTTTTCGCCAGTTTGAGAGCGTAGCTCAGAGCGTGGGCAGGTTCCAGAGCCGGCATTATTCCTTCTTGATCAGACAGTCTCTTGAACGCGTCCAGCGCATCATTGTCCGATACTGCCCTGTACTTTACTCTCCCAGTGCTCTTGAGATAGGCATGCTCTGGTCCAACAGCCGGGTAGTCCAGGCCCGCTGAGATGCTCCTAGTGTTCTGGACCTGGCCGTTCTTGTCTTGTAGGAGATAGGTTAGCATGCCATGAAGGACACCCTCGCTGCCCGCTACCAGTGCCGCTGCATGATGACCTGGTTGGATGTCTTGCCCTCCCGCTTCGACTCCGTAAAGGTCTACTTCGAGATCATGGAGGAATTGGTGGAAGATTCCGATGGAGTTGCTTCCGCCCCCAACGCAGGCGATCACAGCCCGGGGGAGCTTGTCTTCTCGCGCGAGGATCTGGTGTCGGGCCTCCTTTCCGATGATGCTCTGGAAGTCGCGGACTATGGTCGGGTATGGGTGGGGTCCCACGGCGGAGCCGAGCAGGTAGTAGGTGTTCTCTACGTTGGTTACCCAGTCCCTGAGGGACTCGTTGATTGCGTCTTTGAGGGTTCTTGAGCCCGAGTCTACCGGGTGGACTTCGGCACCCAGCATTTTCATCCGGTAAACGTTGAGCTTCTGCCTTTCCATATCTTCGCGGCCCATGTATATCTCGGATTGTAGTCCGAGAGCGGCGCATGCCATGGCCGTTGCAACGCCGTGCTGCCCAGCCCCTGTTTCCGCGATGATTCTCTTCTTTCCCATTCGTCCGGCGAGGAGGGCTTGTCCGAGAGTGTTGTTGATCTTGTGTGCTCCGCCGTGAAGGAGGTCTTCTCTCTTCAGATAGATCTTTGCGCCTCGGAGATTCCTTGTGAGGTTCCGAGCGAGATAGAGTGGCGTGGGGCGTCCTGCGTAGGATTCCAGCAGATTCCTGAGTTCTTTCTTGAAGGATGGATCTCGTGAGTATTCGTCATACGCTTCTTCCAGATCCTGCAACGGCTTCATCAGGGTCTCTGGCACGTATTGGCCGCCGTACTTGCCGAACCTACCGCGAGAGTTTGTCGCGGCTTGCCTGATCTTCATGAGTTTACGAGTTCCCTGACTTTCTGCTCGACGTTTGAGGACTTCATTATGCAGGTTCCAACGAGAAAAGCTTGGGCGCCTGCTGTCTTGAGCCGTTTTATGTCGGCTACGGTTTCTATTCCGCTTTCGGAAACTACGGGAGCGCTAACGGGTTTGGTTTCTGCAAGAATTCTTTCTGTGGTGTCAAGGTCGACTTGGAAGCTGGAGAGTTTGCGGTTGTTTATTCCGTAGAGGTCTGGCTGAAGGGTTCGCACCTTTTCGAACTCAGAGGGCGTGTTGGCTTCGACTAGTACCTCGAGGCCTAAGCCTCTGGCTTCCTGCATCATAGTGGTAATATCAACATCCGTTAGACCTGCGCTGAAAAGTTCCGATATCAGGACGACCGTATCTGCTCCAAGTCTTGCGGCCGCTCTCAACTGTCGTGGGGATACGATGATGTCCTTCATTATCAAAGGCGCAATCACACTCCGCGCCACTTCCGACAGAATGTTGAGGCCGCCCTTGAAACTTACAGGGTCGGTGATTATGGATAGCCCGCAGGCTCCGCCCGCTAGCATTTCTTTCGCGATTCTTACAGCTGGTTCATAGTCACGTATTTTTCCGGATGACGGAGATGCATATTTTATCTCGGCGATAATTGGGGTCTTCCCGCTTGCTCTTACTGCCCGGATCAGGCTTTTGCGTCTTCGGCTTATCGCAGTAACTGTGTCATAATATCCGGCGCCGACCCTTTCCCGGGCAAGTTCTGACAGTTCTGCTAAGCGGTCTGGCAATCGTTATGCCAGACTATCTATGCGCTGAGTACTTCCGCCCGAGAATTCAACCATGTCTTGTAGCGTCCCCAATGCCGCGCCATCGCTGATGATGTTGCTTGCGATCTCGATTCCATCAGAAAAGTCATGAGCTTTCTCGGATAGGATAAAGGCGGCAGCGGCGTTTGCCATCACCGTCTGGACGCGAGGATCGTCCCTACTCATCTTTCCGGACAGAATGCGGCTAGTTAGGCGTGCGTTCTCTTCTGGGCAAGAGCCGCCCAGCTCCCGAGGATGCGTCCTCTTGAAACCTAGATCTTCGGGTTCAATCTCATCTAGGACAAAGCTACCGTTAGTTGCTTGGAGAATCTCAGTCTTGCCTGTCAGAGATATTTCGTCAATGCCGTCTATGCCGTGGACTGTCATTACAGATCTGGCTCCAAGATTGAGAGCGGCTCGGGCCATGGGTTCGAGTAGATCTAGGTCACAGACTCCAATTAGCTGGGCGTTGGCGCCTGCGGGGTTGGTCAAAGGGCCGAGGATATTGAAGACCGTCCGTACCCCGATCTCCCTCCTCACTGGACCTACGTTCTTCATCGCCGGATGAAAATTTGGGGCATACAGGAACCCGATTCCCACCTCATCGATAGACCGTTCCACATTCTCCGGGTCCATGTCGAGGTTCAGTCCCAATTGTTCGAGCAGGTCCGCGCTGCCACACTTACTTGTGAAGGAGCGATTGCCGTGTTTGGCCACGGGTATCCCGGCTGCGGCGACAACGAACGCGCTCGTGGTGCTCACATTGAACGTCTTGATCTTGTCACCTCCAGTCCCGCACGTGTCCACTAATAGGCCGCCTACGCTCGGGTGAATTCTCCTGCTGAACTCTCTCATCACACTTGCAAAGGCTGTCACCTCTTCCACCGTTTCTCCCTTCTTCCTCAAGACAACGAGGAACGATCCGATCTGAGCGGGGCTTGCCTCTCCCGTCATGATCTCCTTCATGCACTGCGTTGCCTCTTCCTTTGTCAGATTCTCGTTCGCTAGGAGGGTGGAAATACACTCCCTGATCATGATAGACATCCTCCCCAGGAATAGGCGCATTTCGCGAGTTGGCCTAGTTCCGCTATTGATTGAGCAAAGTTGTGTGAGGATTGTTGACGCGTGATCTCAGTTTGTTGGAAAAGGCAGACGGAAACTTGGTTAATAGTGCGGTCCAGTTTTCTCAGTCGGTGGAGTGGTTGTCCAAAGTCTATACCCCATGGACGCAGCCTTGAGAGTTGTTCATACATACACTATTTATTGCTTGCGTGACCACTTCTGTACATATGAGAGTCGGAACTCGATCCTATTTCCAGAGGGAGCTTTGGCTTAGGATTCTTCCGAAAACATCCACATTGCTCGGTTCCTCTCTCCTCGCAAACCCGTCTCGGCTAAGTCGCTGCCATTGATGGCGCAGTACCTTCGGCCAGAATGGCGAGAGCTTGAGATGCACTCGCGCCGTGGTGAACAATGTCGACAAGCGCCCTTGTCATCCGAGTCGGGTCATGGTGCTGGAAGACGTTGCGGCCGATCGAGACCCCTGCAGCACCAGCCTTGATAGAGTCAGAAATCATCTGCAGCGCGTCATTGTCGCTGGAAGCCTTTGGCCCCCCTGCAATCACTACCGGAACCTTCACGGTCCCAACGACATTACGAAAGCTCTCGGTATCCCCGGTGTAATTGGTTTGTACGATGTCCGCGCCAAGCTCAAAGCCAAGCCTAGCTGCATGACTCACCACCTCATAATCGCCTTCACTCTGGATTCCAGGACCCCGAGGATACATCATTGCCAAAGCTGGTAAGCCGAAGTCGTCGCATTCCTCAATGATTCGGGAAAACCTGTCGAGCATGTCCTGCTCACGCTGAGAACCCACGTTGATGTGCACGGAGACGGCGTCTGCGCCCAGGCGTAGCGCTTCCTTGACCGTAGAGACCTGCGTCTTCCAGTGAGGATCAGCGGACAGTCGAGTTGCTCCCGAAAGATGAAGAATAAGGCCGAGTCGATTCATATCTACAGTCTTAGCGATTCCCGCGTGAACGAGAATGGCGTCAGCCTCGCCTTGCGAGACGTCGCCTACTATCCTCGCCATATCTTCCAGCCCATGTGTGGGTCCCGCTGAAACGCTGTGATCCATCGGTATAATGACTGTCCTATGGTCGTCGCGGAAGATCCGCCTCAGACGTCGGGTCTTTCCTGTTTCCGTTAGTCCATCACTGAATGTATTTTTGAGCCAGGGGGAATTCCGCGTTGACTATTGAGCAGCCTGCCCCGCCTCTGAGCGTTGTGTGCCAGAGGGATGTATTTGATGCCTTTCATGGCAGGGTCCTTTCTGATCCGTCCCACCCTGACGGTCATTCCTCCTCCCTAATGAAGGTCCAGCCTGGTCTGCGGCCGCTCTTGCTCACACTGCGACTCGGCTATCGAAAGCACCTGAATATGTTGGTATCGTTTCCCTCGCAATTTGGTTACTGCTTTATACGGAAGGACCGCACGATTAGCAGCTGATCGCTATGCCTGAAAGGACAGAAACATCGCCGGCATCTCTGGCTGAAGTATTGGAGAAGATTTCAGAGAAGGATCGCGCCTTCAACTTTGACGTCAGTCTGGAACTCACGACCCCCTCCTTACGTGTGGGGACCTTGAGAGTTCACGGCAAAGTGGAAGCCATGGCTCCCAGGAAGAAATAGTCTCCCTGTTCAAGACGATCGCACGATAAGAAGCGTTGCGAGCAAAAGCTCAGCCTAAGCCAACTCCTCCCCTTTTTCATAGAGCACTTTGCTAGAATGTTTTTGTATTCGATGGAGCCATGTTGGGTCGGCGTGGCTCTCGACTGGAGTGAAGGGAGTCGCAATATAGGCACACCTCGACAACATCGCGCTACGTAGCGGTAGTGGCTGTCCTCACAGCCATCTACGCCGGATACGGATACGTCTCCGGTACACTGCAGCCTCTAACAAAGTCTCTCGACCTTTTCTTCTTGCTCCCAGTCTTCTTCGCAATACTTGTCTCCCTCACAGGCAAGAAGTGGAGTTCAACTCTTCTCGGAACAATAGTCGGGCTCCTCTTTCTCTATCCGACAGCAGGAGTCCCGCTCTCCCCACACATTACAATCTCGCTGATCGTGAATGGGCTTGTTTTTGACATGTATCTTAGAGAATCCAAGACCAGTCTGTATGACTTATCGAGAAGGCAACTTGTCACGGCGGGGGCGTTGAGCAATCTCGGGATGGCCGTTGCTGGGCTACTCGTATTCCAGATTTTCGGGCAGGCGCAACCTGCTTACCTGTGGGCTCTCGCCCTGATAGGGAATCCATCGGTAGGTGCTGGTGGAGGGTTCTTCGGAGCGATCGTTGTTGAAAGAGTGAAGGGGCTACAAACGAGAAGGGTTCTTGAAGCTACAGCGTCTACGAAGGTTAGAGCATAGCTCGGTGTTGCAGGGCTCTTCTTCCGTGGCCTTTCCTGGAAACTGGATAGATATTAGCTAGGGTTACAGTTCACCCAAATCCAAAGAGTGGCCGTAGGTTGGGTTGTCGAAGACTGAGTGTGGTATGTCGAAAGCGGAGAACGTGGAGCATTCCGATTCCGTTAGACCTAGACGTAAGTCGCTCTTCTTTTTCTGTACGTTCATATTCCTGATAGCAGCCGGGGTTGCGGTTGAATATGTTCACAGTGTATCCTTCCAGAACCTTTTGATCAACTTCCTCCAAGCCCAAACGTCGATGTTCCGAGTTACCCTGATCGCCTGTTTTGGGGGAAGTCTGATGTCAATTCCCCTTCTCCGCAGGCGAAACCAGAAGAGGAGAGTTCCAAATACCACTCTCATCACCTCTGCGGCGGGCAAGGTAGTGAGGGTTCACCCTCTAATGATGACTTCGAGACCTTCTAGAGATTCGAGCTTTGTAATTCGGAAGACAAAGAATAGGGGGCGGATTTCAAGAAACCGAGCCGGAGAAAGGCTCCCTGCGACGCATCTGGAAGTGGACTGATCACTCTCCTATTGAGTGCTACAACTCTCTCCCGCAAGTCGACAGGCTCGCCCAATTATTACAACCAAGGCGAAAGGGTGCCAGAACTCTTAATGCCCAGTGGAAACTTCGAATAGTACCACCTCACAATAAGAGCTCTCCTCCATGTGCGGTATCTTTGGCTGCGTTCTCCACGACGGTTCACAAGCTGCGCCGCTCATCCACGCAGCACTCAAACGCCTTGAGTATCGGGGTTATGACTCTGTGGGAGAGGTAACGATCGACGGAGACAAGCTCACCGTCAAAAAGGACAGTGGTCGATTGGAGGAGGTTCATGCGAAATATGACCTCGACGATCTTCCCGGACCCGTTGGCGTTGGACATACTCGATGGGCGACTCATGGAAGACCAGTGTATGAGAACTCGCACCCGCTGGTTGATTGCAAGTCCCGGATAGCAGTCGTCCACAACGGCATCATCCAGAATTATCTAGACATTAAGCGAGAGCTGGAATCCAAGGGGCATCACTTCCAATCTAGAACTGATACAGAGGTTGTCCCTCATCTCGTCGAGGACTATCTCACCCAGGGAATGTCATTAGAAGAAGCATTCAGGAAGACGGTCAACCGGCTAGAGGGAGCCTATGCGATAGTTCTCACGAGCACTGAACAGCCGAAGACGATACTGTGTGCCCGCCAAGAAAGCCCTCTAGTGCTGGGTATCGGGGAGGGCGAATATTACTGCGGGTCGGACTTTGCAGCTTTCCTTCCACTCACAAGGAAGGCCGTTCTTCTCGACGAGGGAGAGATGGCCGTTCTCAACCCGAATGGAGCCAGGATTCTGAAGCTGAAAAATGCTGCTCCAGTCAAGAGAGACCCGATAACGATCACATGGGATCCGGAATCCGCCAAGAAACAAGGCTTCAAACACTTCATGCTCAAAGAGATTCATGAGCAAGCCCAGTCACTGCGGGACGCTCTCAGAACCGAGCAGCTCTACTACGACCAGTTCGCCAAGAAGATCATCGAAGCAGACAAGATGTTCATCGTTGCCTGCGGAACCTCATATCACGCCGGACTCGTTGGCAGCCTCGCCCTCGCCAAGCTTGCTGGAATAAACGCGAGAGTTGTAGTAGCGAGCGAATTCTCCGAGGAGGCTCTCGACCTAGTTGGCCCCAAAAGCGTGATACTCGCGATAAGTCAGTCTGGAGAGACAATGGACACGCTCAACGCAGTGCGCGACGCCAGAGCCAAAGGCGCGACGATTCTGAGCGTCCTCAACGTTCTAGGCTCGACCCTGATGCGTCTGTCGACCGTCTATATTGACCAAAACGCGGGCCCAGAGATCGGAGTCGCCTCAACCAAGGCATTCACCAGCCAGATCGCAGTCTTGCTCAGGCTCGCCTCAACCGTGGGCCGGAGAAAGGGAGAGGTATCAGCCAAAGAAATCACCGAGCTAGAGGCGGAGTTGCACAGGGTCCCAGCGCTCATCCAGACCATCCTCAACACGAAAATCGACGAGATTCGAAGGATCGCAGAGGAATGCGATGCTGCCTCAAGCATCTGTTTCCTAGGCCGCGGAGTCAACGTACCCACAGCCCTTGAAGGACGCCTCAAGCTCCTCGAGCTGAGCTATGTTCCAGCCATCGCCTATCCTGCCGGGGAGAGCAAGCACGGCTTCATTGCCCTCATCGAGGAAGGATTCCCGGTCATCTTCGTGGCACCGAAAGACGAGACGCACAAACGCATTATTGGCAACATTATGGAGATGAAAGCACGGGGTGCTCGGGTCATATCGATTATCGAGGAGGGAGACGAGGAGATTCGTAACCTATCGGATCGGGTCGTGGAAATCGGAGAATCCCTGCCGTCATTAGTGACCCCGCTGGTCTACGTAGTACCTATGCAGCTCTTGGCCTATTATCTCTCAGTGATCAAGGGGCATGACCCCGACTATCCCCGAAACTTGGCGAAGAGTGTCACGGTAGAGTAGAGCAGAACACCAGTGGCCGAGGATTCTTCTGAAGAGAAGAAGTCTCTCGAAGAAAAGGTCAACAAGGCATTTGAGGAAACTTGGTCCAAGGTCAACATCGCAGTAGACTCCATCGCTGGACGACCGGGAGAGTCAGTGATGGCGCTTTGGTTGGCAGCCGAGGCCGCAGAGTACACCAGCGCTCTCTTTAGCCTAGCATACGGCTTGGAAGACCTGGACCCGGAGGTCAAGATCACCAGGGGGCGCGAGTTGCTGGGGCTTGTGAAGGATTCTATGGAGGCTTTGAAGAGGGCCCGCGAACTACGCCCAAAATCCGTAGCCGAAGCCTACACGAGCCTAAGGACCGCAGCTGGCTATCTGAAGGCGGCATACTTGGACCAATCCAAGAAAACTGCGAAGAAACCAAGCTAGTCTTTAACTAGCACTCCACTCGGGTCGAGACGCTTTCGCGGGCGTCGCTGCGTGCTTCGTTCCATCACATGCTTCGCCGGGGGCGTCGGTGCCGCGCGCTTCTTGGAGGGACTCGCAAACATTTTCCCGCCGGAGAAGATTACAGTCATAGTCAATACCGGCGATGATCTCCAATACCTGGGATGCCATGTCAGCCCCGACCTTGACATTGTAACCTACGCGCTCGCTGGAATCGCCGACCGGGAGAAGGGATGGGGAATAGAGGGTGATACTCACAACTGCTTGGATCAGCTGGAACATTACGCTGCTGAGACCTGGTTTCGGATCGGAGACAGAGATTTTGCAACCCACCTCCTACGGACAGCCTTTCTTCAGCAAGGCTTCAGCCTATCAGAGGTAACTGAGAAAATCCGGACCTCGCTCAAGGTGAGAGTGAAGGTCCTTCCCATGACCGATCACATCGTCGCTACGAGGATCAAGACGCCCAGTGGAGTCATGGAATTCCAGGAGTACTTCGTGAAGAGAAAGTTCCAAGACCCGGTGGAAGACGTGACCTACGAGGGCGCAAGCCTGGCGACGCCTGCTCCAGGCGTTATTCCGGCGATCGAGAACGCGGATGTCATTGTCCTCTGCCCAAGCAACCCGATTCTCAGCATCGGGCCGATCCTCGCCATACCAGGAGTCCGCGACGGCATTTCAAAGACCCGCGCAAAGATAGTAGGCGTCAGCCCAATCGTTGGCGGCAAAGCCATCAAGGGCCCGCTCGACAGAATAATGGAGAATCTTGGATTGGAAGTCTCACCGTTCGGCGTCGCCCAGCTCTACAAGGGCTTGATGAAAGGATACGTAATTGACCAGCTAGACAGATCCGCAGTCCCTAAGATTACAAGCCTCGGCATGAAGGTCCTGGCAACCAACACGATGATGGATTCGGTGGAAGCAAAGATCAAACTTGCTCAAGAGACGATCAAGTTTGCGGAGACTCTAACTTGAGCGAGGATTGGGCGGTGATACCCGTCAGGGGTCTTGCGGATAGCAAGACAAGACTCTCAAGCTATCTCGGAGAGAGGAAGAAGCTGCTGGTCGAAGCGTTGCTTCAAGACGTTCTGTCTTCCATACTCCAATCAAAAGTCTATGGCGCTGTGCTTGTAGTTTCACCGGACGCAAACGTTGCTGCTAAAGCCCGAGGGAGTGAGGTTTCTTTTCTGAGACAGACTAGTTTTGGCCTGAATCGGGCGATAGAACAAGTTAACAGACTTGCCCTAAGAGAGAATGCACTCTCCATGACCACGATTCTCGCGGACATTCCATTGGCAGAGCCTCGTGACTTCAGGGAACTTTTCGACTTGGGAAATGGTGATCGCAAGGCTGTGATGGTTCCTTCATTGAAAGGAGGGACAAACGTGATGATGACTCGGCCCCCCGCGGCCATCCGGCCGGGCTACGGCAGGTGGAGCTATTCGAAGCACCTTCGCCAAGCGCAGATCGCGGGGATCGACGCTTATTCGATGTCGAACGCTCGGGTATCCTTTGATATCGACACCGTCGACGACCTGATTGAGCTTAGGCGCCGCGATCCCGAAGGCCGAACCGCATCAGCAAGAGTTGTCCGTAGTATGCAACCTATCTTAAACCACGCCCGGGCCGCATAGGTCAGACCTTTTACTCATTATCGGGTAGCAACTCTTTTATGAGTAGGATAAACGCAACGCCACATGGTCACGTCCCGGTCTACACTTAGACCAACTACCGTAATCTCTGGAAGCGCCACCTTTGGCGCCCTCGCCGCTTTGATAACGCTGGCGGCTCCTCCAGCGCTACAGCCTCCTTTTCCTGTCCTGTTTTATCTCAAATTTGACGTGGCTGAGGTGCTAGATCTTAGTTCGTTTATGATATTCGGCCCTTCAGCAGGATTGCTAACCGCTGGGATTCACGCTTTGATACTGGGCTCAGTAGGTGGCAGTGCAGGCGCTGGCCCTTTCGGTGCCAGTCTGAAATTTCTCGGTGTCCTCACGACATACGTTGGACTCCTGATAGCTTCAAGATTCGGAAGGAGTAGACTAGTAGGAACAGGTCTCAAAATGACTCTCTCAAGTCTGGGAACCAGGGTCTCCCTCATGACTGTTGCCAACTACCTCTATATCGTCTTCCTAGCACAAGTCGTCTTCGGGATGAGTTATCTAGACTATCCCCAGTTTCTCCTGAGTCAAGCAGGGATCAATCTCACTGGTGTAGGATTGATCGAATACGTTCTGGCCCTGACAGCAGTTTACAATGCCGTCCATGTGGTCTTCTCCGTTCTGGTCTCGCTGTTGGTGGTAAATACCCTGTTGACGAGAGCTCCGAACCTGCTACAGACTGGTGCTTGGATCACGAGGCTTCTCAGCCCCGCAGTGAAGTAGACTTCTTGCTCTTCACGATTAGAGCCAGTTTCGTCGTATCCTGCCTGGACTGAGCCCTCCGGTCTATAATGTCAGATTCAGATGCTCCTGTGCCTATCACTGTCACCGGCGTCTTTGTCGCTTGTTCTATCTTGGATATGAATTCGTGGGCCTCTCGCGGTAGATCTCTCATGTCACGAATACCCTTGGCTGATGGAAACAGAACGTCTAGCTTGGTCAGCGCGATTTGTGTCCCACCGTTCAACTCAATCGCTCTCTTGGCTAATTTGAAATCGAATGGAGCGGCCCTTCTCTCACGACCGGTTACGGTCCCGTGTTCCATCCAGCCTCGGTGTAAAACCTCGTCCCTGCTCAGCTGGCCTTCGAGAGGACCTTCGCCAACTCTTGTGACATAGGCTTTGAAGATGACCATCACGTCGTCAACTTTGGTCGGACCTATTCCGACGTCTGCGCAGGCCTGAGAGGCTGTCACGTCTTTTGATGTGACATACGGGTATGTTCCATGGTAGAGGCTGAGGAATGTTCCCTGGGTTCCTTCAACCATGACGTTCCCGCCTGTTGCCAGTGATTGGTGTATCTCCGCAACTGTGTCCTCAACATATGGTGTCAGTTGTTTTTCCTGTCGTGCCAATTTCACCATTCGGAGAGCGCGCTCTGCGTTGCATGCGCCCACGCCGCTCTTCGTGGACCCGATTTTTTTCGAGAGATGTTCGGAGTCACACTCCTGGGTCTTGTGCCGCTCCTCGAGCATTGCGCACTGGAAATCTACACCGAGACGCTGTTCTGATCCCGTCTCCTTGATCTCGTCCAGTAGCACTTTGGTTTCTACGGGCACTCCTGGGCCGATCAGCAGGCGTGTTGTTGGGTTGACGAAGCCGCTTGGAACAAGTCTGAGATGGTATTCTCTACCTTCATGGAAGACTGTATGACCCGCGTTGGGTCCGTTTCCTCCTCTGACGCAGATGTCGGGTTTGTCCTTCAGGGCTAGGTAGGCAGCTATCTTGCCTCTAGGGGACGATTAGTCTCGTCTTTCCCTTCGTCCCCGAAGAAACCCCCGACGATTACTGTACAGGGCAATCGTTGTCCGCCGCGGATTGAAACCGGAGCGAATAAGACTTTTGAAATGATATTCGGAAGCCTACGAGCGTTTTGGGACTATTTTATTGAATGATCTAGGAGAGAAATATCCGCCCAGCCAATTCTTATCGGGGGTGAAAGATATAGAGCCTAGCCGACAGCGATCCGCAGGCATCCCTCATACGAAACTGTTATAATTCAACTTGGAACGATAGATGTTTTTCGCTAACTATCTTGGGAGATGTTTTGTTGGGAGAATCAACGGCCCCTGAGACTGAACGAACCTCGAGAGGGGTATCTAGGAGAGACTTCCTGAAATTCACCGCTGGAGCTGCGGCTGTTGCCGCAAGTTCAGCAACAATCCTGGGAACTCTTCCTTCTCTTGCCACTCAAACTCAAACCCCCAGTTCTTTGTTCCAAACCGGCCCGGCTTCCAGCATTGAGGAGGCAACTATCGCCCAGCTGCAGGCCCAGATGATTGCTGGAACGCTCAAGTCTCTGAGTCTCGTCAACATGTACCTTTCCCGGATCACGGCCATCGACGCCAGCGGGCCGTTTCTCAACTCCATACTCCAGACCAACCCGGACGCGACAACCATCGCCTCACAGCTCGATTCGCAGAGGAGGGCCGGCACCTTCCTGGGCCCCCTCATGGGAATCCCTATTCTCCTGAAGGATAATATTGACACTCACGACCAGATGCAGTCAGCAGCAGGCTCGCTCGCTCTCGTCGGGACACCGGCCTTGAAGGATTCGACTGTCGCTGCGAACCTTCGGAAGGCAGGAGCAGTAGTCTTGGGCAAGACAAACCTTAGCGAGTGGGCTAACTTCCGATCGTTCTTCTCTAGTAGTGGATGGTGCGGCCGTGGAGGCCAGTGCAATAATCCCTATGCTATCGACCGCAACCCATGTGGCTCCAGTTCAGGCTCCGGCGCGGCCCCCTCTGCAAACCTAACGGCAGTCTCCATTGGCACCGAGACCGATGGTAGCATCGTCTGCCCTGCCAACATGAATGGTGTTGTCGGCATCAAGCCCACTGTGGGGCTGGTAAGCAGAGCAGGCGTCGTCCCGATATCGCACACCCAGGACACCGTCGGTCCCCACGCCAGAACAGTCGCGGATGCTGCAACTGTCCTCACAGCAATTGCCCAAAGGACGCCTGACTCCCGGGACCCAGCCACTAGCGCCAGCCCGCTGGGCAAGCTGGGCCAGCCACGTCCCAGTATTCCTGCTGATTATACGGCCTTTCTGAATCCCAATGGGCTGCGAGGTGCGCGGATCGGTGTTTCCCGCGACTTCGAGGGGTTCAGCGCTCACACCGACGCTGTCTTCGAGGCCAGTCTGACAGCCATGGAGAAGGCGGGAGCAACATTGGTAGATGTATTCTTTCCACACTTCTCCGACATCTTCAGCGGGGGTGCCGAGTTTACAGTCCTGCTCTTCGACTTCGTACAAGACCTTCAGAAATATCTGGCCGCACGCGTAGGCGTACCCATAGCAGGAGGAACCCTCCAAGATGCCATCAACTTCAACAACAACAATGCCTCAAAGGAGATGCCGTTCTTCGGCCAGGAGATCTTCCTATTGGCCGAATCGTTCAGCACGGATCCAACCGTCACGCAAGCCTTCGGCTTCTCCTACAACGACGCCCTAGCTCATGATCGGCTGATCGGGGCGACTGAAGGCATCGATATGCTCCTAGCGGACAACAACTTGGAGGCGATAGTTGCTCCGACCGACAACCCGGCCTGGCCTACAGACTTGATCAATGGCGACCATTTCGTGATCGGTAGCTCCTCTCCTGCCGCCATTGTAGGCTATCCCATCATCAACGTGCCATCGGGGATGTCGTTCGGAGTCCCCCTAGGGATATCATTCTTCAGCACAGCCTTCAGCGAGCCCACCCTGATCAAGCTGGCCTCAGGCTTCGAAGCCGTGACACACGCCCGGCAGAAACCGCAGTTCCTATCCACCCTACCCTTCGCAAACCCGGTGGCCGGACCCGGAAAGAGCGGACGTACACCAAAACGGATGCAACGTCTCATCCCCCGCCTATAGCGAGGACAGGGACACATAGTCGGACGACTAATGGAAACAGGTTCTCCCTGTTTCTAGACCTACCTTTGAACATTAGCACTTGTGCCGGTTTGACTGTTATCTCTCTAGCGAGCCAGTTATGGCAGGTGCGGAAGTACTTGTGGACCCAGGCACGTTAAGGGTGGTGTTGAAACTCTTTGATCTGCGGCCTCGGATTGCAGGGTCCAAGATGTGTCCATCGACGCAGGGCCACTTCTGGTTCTTGGGTTGTTTTGGGCGGGCGTAGAGTATTTTTCAGCCCGCCCTGTCGTTCGTCATTGCGTTGGCTGAGAACGCTCCGCATTGTTTCTTAGCGGAAACTCATCATCCGGTTACCGGTTTCGCTCGAGTATTATTAACGCATCTAGAGCCTGGATTTGCCGCATCGGGAGCAGAAGGCGTTGGCGGGTTCGAATGGTGCACCGCAGAATCTGCAAGAAGTGAAGGCTGGTTCTGTTTCCTTTTCCCTGAGGGGCCCTTTCTTCTCATATCTCCGAGCAATGAATAACGATCCTTCGAGTAGGAGTATGATTGGCGCGAAAAGTGCAACATCGGCTATCGGGCCGCCGTCGGGTGTGATTATAGCTGTGAGAATGTAGATTCCTACCCAGAGGTAGAGTCTTCTCTGAGTGATGCTACGTGTTCCAACGATTCCGAACTTGACTAGTAGTACGAGAAAAACTGGCAGCGTGAAAGCGAATCCCGTTGTGAGAATACTGAAAAAGACCAGAGTGTAGAAGTCTTCAATGTTTACGAATGGTACGGCACCGGTGTAAGGGAGGAATATGAGAGTTCCAAACACTATGAATGGAAGCAGGACAACAAATGCGAAGACAGCTCCAGCGACGAAGAGGAGGGAAAACGCGGTTACAAACGGATAGACCGACCGCCTTTCAGTCGGCTTTAGAGCGGGATCTATGAATCGGTAGACTTCGTACGCGAGGACAGGAATACTGACTGCGAAGCCGAAAACGACCGAGGCGACAACGTAGAGTTCGATCGGAGCGGTGAAGCTTCCTGCAATCAGTTGTACGTTCGGGGGTAGTAGGCTCGCCTTGATGTAGAGAATTATTACTGAGATGAGAGGCTTGTAGAAAGCAAGAGGGTTCTCTATGAACGAAGTATCGGCGGGAAGCACCATGAACAGGATGGTTGCGACTATGAAAGTGTAGATCCAGGTGCGGAGGAGCCTCGCCAGTTCGTTTACATGTTCCCATAAGGGGAGGAGCTTTTCCGCTCCGCCTTGCTCACCCAAACAGTCGGCCCTAGTTCTGGCCCCGGTCGGCCCTCGTCAGTATTTCTTCCCTAATTTGACTGGAAGACTTGCCTTGGGTCTTGATTCCCAGCCTGCGAGCCGTCCTGATGAGGAGCTCATCGTCTCCGCTCGTACTTCCCGGGTCTTCTCTTCTCCGGAACTCTGCAACGACTTGACCCATGGACCTAGCGAAGTCTGTTACAAGCCTAGGCCTGAATAGAAAGGCTAGTACGATTACTCCGCCGACTACCAGCCACTCGAAGCCGGTGATCGCCAACCCGCTAGGTCACGCTACTTGGCACGTGCAGAGTCTACTATCGCGTCCGATATTTCCTGTCGAGTCTTCCCTTCTGTGCCGATCCCGAGTCTCTGAGCCGTCTCGATCAACGGGTCAGAAGGGGTGCTCTCGATTCGAGGAGCTGAGACGACAGAGGGGTTTGTCAGCCCCTTTGCGGCCTCGTCAAATTCTTTCCTGGCCTTGCCGAGCGATCGTGCGATTTCAGGAATTTTGCTGGGTCCCCATATGAAAAGGGCGACGACGATTATTCCGATAACAACCCATTCGTATCCCGCGATTGCCATACCGCAATCCCGCCAGCAGAATCTAGTTCCAAGCTTTAACTCTTTACCATAATCTACCTCAAAACTCCGAAGCGAGAAGGCTTATTCGAGGAAGGAATTTTCCCGCGGTGGAGAGGCTCGGTCTAGGTGAGGGTAATTGTCTGTGTACGACGTGTCCCAGATACGGCCGCCCGTATCAGGATAGCGTCTGACCGGAAGTCGATAGAGACTTCAGACGCAGAGTTCGTCATCAACCCCTACGAGGAATACGCCCTAGAACAGGCCGTCCAGCTCAAGGAGAAGCATGGAGGAGACGTCACCGTCGTAACGCTGGGGCCGGAGAAGTCTACCCAAATGATCATGAAAGCATTGGCTCTAGGCGCTGACAATGCAGTCCACCTTAGAACCGAAGACCCCCACATTGACCCTGGTTCCATCGCAAAAGCAATCGCTAACGAGTTGAAGTCTCACCAGTTCGACATTCTCCTATTCGGGAAGAAAGGTGTCGACGACGACAACCAACAGGTCGGACAAATGGTCGCGGAACTGCTCGACATCCCATGCGTAACCCAGATCGTCAAACTCGAATTGTCGGATGGAAAGGCTGTTGCGCAGAGGGAAGTGGAAGGTGGGGGCATCGTCGTTGAGACCTCTCTCCCTGCAGCATTCACAGCAGAGAAGGATCTGACCGTTCCCCGTTATGCCTCTCTCCGAGAACTCGTTGCAGCGAGGAAGAAACCGATCGCGGTAAGAGATGTGCAACTGCAACCTTCTCTTCTCGAAATTATTTCAGTCCAAAATCCTCCACCCCGCGCCGCTGGCAAGATAGTAGGCAAGGGAGTCGAAGCAGTCCCAATTCTTGTGAAACTCCTACACGAAGAGGCAAAGGTGATCTAGAACGACTGGCGAGATTCTGGTTTTCGCCGAATCATCCGCAGGAGCTTTTCGGAAAGCGGCCTATGAAGCGGTCACCGAAGGAAGAAGATTAGCTGATCTTCTAAAGGTGGATGAGTATGCACTTGCAATCGGCAATGGCCTCAAAGAGAGAGCGAAGGAGCTTGGACGATATGGAGCTGATAAGGTCTTCATCGCGGACGATCCGAGTCTTGAACCCTTCAACGCCGACTATTATCGCCAAGTCGCCCTGGACGTTGCGAGAAGGACTGGCCCCAGCGTAATTCTAGCGGCAGCAACTTCAACTGGAAAGGATCTTGCCCCGCGACTAGCCATTCATCTCAACACAGCCGTGGCAAGCGAGTGTACTCAGCTGGAGCTTGATAACGGGCAGATAGTCGCAACCAGACCCGCCTACGCAGGCAAGGTCTTACTCAAGGTGAAGATCAAGAGCACGCCAAGTATCGCGACTCTGAGGCCTAACGTTTTTACAGCCAAAGAGGCTACGCCCCAGAGAACCCCCTCGCTCGAGCATGTAGAGTTCAGTAAACCAAATTCAAGAATGATGGTCAAAGAATTCGTCACTCATGGCGCAAAGAAGCTTGACCTTACTGAGGCAAGCGTGATAGTCTCGGGCGGACGGGGAATGGGTGGCCCGCAAAACTACAAGATTCTAGACGAACTCGCAGAGGCGGTGGGAGGAGTGGTCGGGGCATCACGGGCCTCCGTTGACGCGGGCTGGAGGCCACACTCAGACCAAGTCGGACAAACGGGACGTACCGTCTCCCCTACTCTCTAC
>MNDT01000016.1 GCA_001915065.1 archaeon 13_2_20CM_2_53_6
CGCTTCCATCAAAGCGCGCCTCGTCGTGATCGTCGGACCTAGAGAAATCAAAGAAAAAAAGGTCCGGCTCAGAGACATGAAGACTGGGGAAGAGAGAGATGTCGAGAAGAACAGAATCGTGGGCGAAGTAGCCAAGATCCTATCCTAAGGCTGGTCCGATGCCTGATCCGGGTTGTGCGCGTCTCTAGGCCAGTACAGTTCGCCGAGTCGGTACGGGTCCAGAAGAGCGCATGGGGACAAGACGTCTCCAGTACTATTCCGGCGCATCTGCTGATCGCTGCTCAACATCATGGCGGTCTGGTTCTCGGCGCCTACGACGGTCGTAGGATGGTCGGGGTCCTCTTCGGGATCACCGCCTTGGACAATGGCCGACCTTACCATTACTCGCACATCACTGGCGTGGCCAGGAGCCACCAGTCGAAAGGCGTAGGCTTCAAGCTCAAACTGGCCCAGCGAGAACACGTCGTCAAGAGTGGACAGAGCCTAGTGAAGTGGACTTATGATCCACTCCAGGGTGGAAACGCTTACTTCAACATCAGAAAATTAGGCGCGACTTGCCGTACCTACCATAGGAACCTCTACGGCCGGTTGGATGATTCGTTCAATCGGGGAAGATTGACCGATCGTTTCGAGGTCGAGTGGCACATCAAGAACAAGAGATTGAGGGAAAGGATTAGAGGACTCCCGGTATCTGCTAGGCTCAGGCTCAAAGGTTCGAGGCTTCTCGTCGAGATACCGCGGAACATTACGAGAGTTAGAGATGTGAGCCTCAGCGCCGCCAATTCGTGGACGTTGCATGATAGAAGGATCTTCGAGAACTATTTTGACAGAGGATTCTCGGTGACTGATGTGATCGTCGACAACGATGAGGACAGAATCTTCTACCTTCTCAACCGATCGACCATTCGAGAATCCGCAGAGTTCTCCGGGAAAATTGAATCGTCACATCAGCATCTGCCAGGGCTTGTGAGAACCGATCAGTCAACTCTCACAGTTACACAACGGGATTAAGCCCGCATCGTCTTCCTGAAGAGGGTTGTTGTTGGCAAATGTCTCTGACAAAACAAGTTCTGGTATCAGATACTACCGTTGTTCACTATTCAGCAATGGGCAAGGTCAAGGCGGGTAAATTCTTCTGCGTCTGCGCACATTGTGATCATCGCCTTCAATGCGAGTGTCTCGAAAAGGGCTGCTGGTGCTGCGCGGCCCAAGTTCTGTCCGCGACTCGTTAGGGGATATTCTGTGAGGGGCATCAAGGGCAACGAGGCACGGTTCGCGATGACCGAGGAGACTAGAATCTCCTACTAGCTAGACTCGCACTTGAGAAGGTGCTTTTCAGAAGTCTAGGATATTGTTAGAGTGTAGACTGGATGGATCTCGGCCCAGTCGTGGTGGCCCGTGTCCAAGACGTAGGGTCCGGTGACGGTGATATGGTCGTCGATGCTGGGAATTGTGAGGCTGTTTGAGTAGTTATGGCAGGCCGATTCAGCACCGGACTGAGTTATCGGTAGTGCACAGATTATCTCGACCACGAGGTCACCGTACTGGTACTGGTCGTTCGCGGCGTTGGTGAGGCTGCTGTACTGAGAGTCAAGGGCTAGTCGTATGTGGTAGTCGCCGTCCGCCTCTTTCAAGACATTGTCTACAAATCCCGAGGCTGTAGTGCATGACTTGATCACGTCCAGACGGTCTGGATTGTAGATATGACTCGATATTGAGTCCGGATCACTGCACTCAGATGTATCGCGAGAAGTGAGGTAGTAGGCCGCAGCAACCACGACCAGTAGAGACATCACGACCAGCGCCAGCACCGGAACAGTCTTTCTCAAGAATCACTCCCCGTCGTACGAATAGGCCGGACCGCGACTTACGGATAGACTTAGCGACGACGCGGCTCCGTGTAGTTATGGTTAAGTCTAGACAAATTCTCTACCAGTGTCGCGGTCGAACGATGACCAAGGTTTGGAAGTCGAGCTAACCCCTAAGCCCGTAACCCAAGCATGGAATTGAAGGTAATACGGTCATACTCCACGGTATCACCCTGCTCAAGGCTACGAAAGGGGAGTTATCATGGGATGGAACAATGCGGGATATTCGTAGTCCCAATCCCCTACAATAGCACTCATTCTTGCCACTGCTTTCATGTGGTGGGGATTCACGAACAACAGCGTCCCTGCAATAACGGTCGGAGGTATATTCGCGGCGATGGGGATTGGACTGCAGGTCCCCTACCTTAGGTACCGGTATGGCAGAGCAGTGAACAGACGCGGCAGAGTAGAGCCCTAGACAATCTATCACATTCTTACTTCTAACTACGAGCGGCAGAGCGGTCTCGTTGCAGACCTCGGAAAGGATTTCTCCGATTTCGAAGCATGGCACGGAAACAGCCAAGCGTCTCATTGGGACTTTACTAGGAAGGCAAACTTATCGTGAGCCTCTCTGTATTTCGAAATACCTTTCCAGTTCTCCTTGTTTGACTCGCAAAAATCAGACCAGGCAGAGTTGTAGCCGATGTCATCAGATACCAACACTCCTCGAGGTTCCAAGGCATTGTATCCAAGATGGAACTCGGCCATCATGTGATCGTACCTGTGTAGACTGTCATGAATGAACATGGAGATGGGGCCTACCTCACCCAGAATTTTCGGCAGGAGGTCTAATGAATTGCCGAGGCGGAGGCTCCATCTGGAGCGCAGGATCAAGGGGACGGCACAGCCTACTGAGAGCCTGTCAGAATTGAGCCCGACTTGGATGTATTTTCCGTCAACGATGGTAGACTGATGTTCCATGGTCGGAAGATCGAGAGAGACGAGCACCCCTGTTCCATTGTCTTCAAGGGCACCCAGGACCGCCGCGCTGGAATGACCGTATAAGACTCCTGTCTCCACCACAATTTTAGGTCTCAGGCTATTTGTGATCGCGTAGAGAAAGGCATGCCATCGATTAAGTTTCCCAAATCGGGACTCCTGACTGCCCGGGATGACTAGTCGCAGAACCTCTTCAATGGATTCTTGCGGCAACTCAAGGATGTTCCTCCAATGTGGAATCGATCCGATTCGGTTTCTCAAAAGTTGTAAATCCTGGCTGATTAGTTCTCGGAGCACCTCTTCGTAGCTCAAGTGTCCAGTCAGAAGCTGAAAGGCAAGACGGGGATGGTGCAGAGAAAATCCGATGCTACTCCTGCTCAGTTTACCCGGAAGCATCGATCATGCGCCCGCAGAAAACTAGTCTAACTGTCTTTGCTAAAAAAGTCTAAGCCAACAGTGCCTTGGCAGGAGTTCTGAAAGCTGTCATTCCAACGCCTCTGAGGCGGTTCCCGATCTTCGCAATTACTCCCGGCGCGTCTGTGTCGAACTTGCAGACAAGACACTGAACCAGCAGAGATAATGTCTCTATCTTGATAACGTCAAGCCCTAGATTTGCCGTCTTGACGATCTTCTCTGCGTAGTCCTTTTCGACTCCGACGGTGATTACGCGATCAAAGACAAGCCTCTTCCACTGCTGAAGCTGGTCCCGGGTCCGGTCGGCCAACTCGACTGTGATCTTGTCCCCATCAAGTTCAGTGACGATCGCATCGACGGGAAAATAGTCCGCGAGACTATTCTCGTAGAGGATTTCCCTCGAAGACTTTCCAACCCCGTCCGCGAGTTGAGCCCTCATTCTATGCAGTGGGTAGAGAGCATCCTTCTTCACAGGTTCAAGAACCCCCACATCAATGTAGACGCCGAATCCTACCCGTCCAGAGCCGGTGATGAATCCTCGGAGAACATCCCAGCGCTCGACCTTCGAATGGTGGACAGGCGCTTCGCCATGTTTTTGGACGAGAAGGTTGAGGAAGGCCTCAGCATCATCGCCTCGAACTCGGACCTGCAACCATTGTTGTGGGGCTGATATCTCCCACTCGACGTTTAGGCCCTTGGCATCTCCTGATAGAACATTCCAGACTGGTCTCGGGCCACGTCTAAGAACAGTTTCCGGAATCTTCTCTGCCAGGGTGGCTTCATGCCAGCCCTCAGCCAAGACCCTCTTCTCTTGATCAGAACCTTCCGTCAGCGAAGGCCACTGGACCCTCGGAGAGCTCCGACTCGAGCTTGCGCGAATGATCCTCAAGCATCTGTATCGTCCTAGTGTTGTCATCGCTTACCAGCTGTCCGTTACAGCCTCCGCACCTGAAGGCGGACTCCATCGCATCCTCGAAAGTCACACGACTGTCGGGGCAGCCTTTGCAGATGAAGAAGCTGTGACCCTTCTCAAACTCGAGCCGAGTCCTCAACTGTTCTAGAGCCTTCTTCTTGCGGCTCCGGACAAACGCGTCCAGCTGGTCCGGCTGGAGCTTCCAGTGATAGATGAACCAGCCAGTCTTCTCATCCCTAGACCGTACACAGGTCACCAGGGCATGGTCGTAGAGCTTGTAGAGGACCTTCCGAGCAGTATTCAGCCGCACATTTGCCTGGGTCGCGATGACATCATCGGTCGTCGTCCCGGCCTGCGCGAGCGCCTTCACGACGTTGAGCGCTTCTTCTCCACCGAAGAAACTAGCAAGTCGAGCGAGATCGTCATGATGGTTCCCCATACCCCTAAGATAACCCCGGACACCCTATAATGCGCTCTTCTACGATTTAATGTATATCCCTAATGTCCCCTTCCCCAGCGTTGGGAAGAACATTCATTCTCCGCATAGGCCATCGAGTCTATAGAGACTCACGAGTCACAACGCACGTCTGCCTAACAGCCCGAGCACTCGGGGCTGACGGGGTGATAATAGCAGATCGAGAGGATAAAGTTGTGGAATCCACAATACGAGACGTCACGGACAGATTCGGCGGGCCCTTCCAGGTCAAGACCGGAATACCATGGAGAAAGGCTGTTCGAGACTGGAAAGCCTCTGGAGGCAAAATACTCCACCTTACCGCATACGGACTCCCGCTGCCCAAGATCCTTCCAGAGATTCAAGACATGACATACGACATTCTCATCATCGTCGGCTCAGAGAAAATGCCGGGGGAGGTCTTCAAGATCGCCGACTGGAATGTCTCTGTCACGAGCCAGCCCATGAGCGAAGTAGCTGCCCTGGCGATCTTTCTCGACTGGTACAAGAACCACCAAGAGTTCGACCGAGAATTTCTAGATGCACGGCTCAGAATCGTACCATCAAAAAATGGGAAGGAGATACTAGAGGTCTCTGATTAGGTGTGGATTAGAGTATGTGGACGACGATGCCGATGACGCCGGCTACGATGACAAGAACCGGGCCGTAGCTCCAGAACGAGGATCCAGAATCAAACTCGTACGCTAGTACCCCGACGACCACCATGACAACGCTCCAGAGCAACTGCGTCACCTTGCGAGAGATCACTGCAGCTACAATGCCCAACGCGAGCCGTGATATCGCGAAGAAGTAGACGCCTGAGACCAACACCACGAGTCCTCCGACTATGCCAATGATCTTGGCAGCTTCCAATGCTGACTGCATCAGCAGACCTCGCACGAACCACTTGCTGACGCGATTCAACCCAGACAACACCAGCCATCATCCGAGGCGGTCTCCGCGATATAATGCAAGAGAATTGAACAAATCGGGTGGAGATATTGAGCCGAATCGTCGACGCGCCCGTCCGAGACGGGGCTTTGTCAAGAGAGAAGTCAGGACAGACCGACGTTCTATAATCATCATAGCAACAGACAAAGGAGAAAGAATACTGCACGAAGGCCGAAGTCGTAGAGAAAAAACGGTTTGCTAGAACTACTGCGCGGATTTTCTTGAGACGAGATTATTCTGCTGGACAACGCCTCATAGAGACTTGCCAGATCCCTCGCTAAGACAACTCACTAGATAAGCTGTTACTCGTCGGACTCTCCCTTGTGCCGGACCAGAGCAACGTCGCCCAACGTGACTCCCGGCAGGGAAGACGGTCGACGCGGAGGAGCCGGAACTTCGAGTTCGTCCCGTGGAACAAGCAGCCGGATTCTTAGAATGTGTTCCAGCTCTTTTGCAAGTCTCATCGTGGGCAGCATCTTGCCTATCTCGATCTTCTGAATCACCGTCACTTTCTCTTTTGCTTTGAAGGCGAGATCTTGTTGTGAAAGACCTAGCTTTGCTCTTGCTTCCTTGACCGTAGTCGGATAGTCCTCGATTAGATCGGACTCTTCAACCGCCTTTGGAAGCCTCTCGATCGGAGCATGCGTGTGTGAAGGCGCTATAATGGGGCGAGCGGGCCTGTCTGGAAAGCTGGGCAGCCGAGTTCCCAGGCTTGAGCATTGTTGGCAGACGATCAGTCTAGCTCCTTCGACCAAGGACCTTGCGGGTTTGCCTACGATCTCGCGTCCACATATCTCACAGAACAAGGGTTCAGGATACCTCTAGGCGAGAACGTTAGAAATAGGCTCCTAGGATGCTTATGTAGGTATCGGATTTAGAATGCCCCTCCGGCTGGTAAGTCCTAGACTTCACGAGCTGAGAAGGATAAGGGTCGTGGCTAACTACCAGTTTGGAAGAGGCGCCTCGAAAACCTTCCCTAATAGCATACTGATCACGCGTAGTCCTCACACGCACCGGATACGCCACATTTTCCGCGACAACATACTCCTCGCAACATATCGTCCCAAGGATGGCCTCCTAGCTCTCTCGATAGCAGGCGGAGAAGCGCTGTTGAGGATATTCAAACCACCAAGGCTCCGCGTTAAAGTCGTCCTGGGGGTAGAGGAGTTCATCAAGGAGGGCGGCAACGTCTTCTGCAAACACGTCCAAGAGGTCGATCCCGAGCTGCGTCCCGCTGAGGAAGTTCTGGTAGTCGATCATAGGGACAAACTGCTTGCTGTAGGTCGAAGCTTCTTCAATGCAGAGGAAATGCTGAGCTTCAAGGTCGGCGTCGGAGTAAAAGTCAGACATGGAGTAGAAGGCTGATAGACTTAACAGTCAGCAACAAATAGCGGAGAATGGTCCATCATGCAGCGTAGGATCAACCCGCGAGAAGCGAACAGGATGATGCAACGCATGGGCATGCAGCTCAAACAGATCGACGACGTGACACGGGTCGTAATCGAATCCGCCACGAAGAAAATAATCATAGATGAGCCTGAAGTCGCCATCGTCACAGTTCAAGGCCAGACAGTCTACCAGGTAGGCGGGGGAAGAACAAGAGAAGAAGGTCCAGCCAGTGCAAGCTCAGACGAAGACGCGAAGCTCGTGGCCGCACAGGCCGGAGTCTCCGCCGAGGAAGCGGCCAATGCGCTCCGACAATCTGGAGGAGACCTCGCCCAGGCGATCATACTCCTCAAACAGAAGAAACCATCCTGAGAACTTTTTCAACAGTTGACAATCCAGGCGACGCTCTGCTTCATTCTCAGAGACGACAAGGTCCTACTGCTCAAGAAGTCCAAGGGACTGTTTGGCCAAGACAAGTGGAACGCGCCAGGCGGAAAGATTCTACCTAGAGAAGACGCCGAACAATGCGCGGTCAGAGAGGTTCGCGAGGAGACACAACTCGCGATCGAAGATCTAGAGCAAACGGGCATTCTTCACTTCTACAAGTACGACAGACGTGAGAGTCCAGACTGGACAGTGCACGTCTTTCTCTCACGAGGCTTTGACGGAATACCCGTTAGCGGTCGCGAAGGCCAGATCAAATGGTTCAATGTGAATAGTCTGCCTCTCGAAGAGATGTGGGAAGACGACCGATACTGGTCCCACCTTGCGCTACAGGGGAGAAGATTTGAAGGATGGTTCTACTACTCGGGTGACTTCGAGAAACTGGTCGACTGTAGCGTCGAGGAGAAGCCTCTTGCCTCGGTCAAAGTCTGAAACCAGAGTCTCCCGGCTGGCCATGTTTTAAGACCGTAGGCAGACTGGGCTTGTCTGCAGAAGCTTGAAGCTCATAGAGTGTGTCCCAAACTTCAGCGAAGGCCGGAGACAGGACGTTATCAGAGCGATCGCCGACGCGATCAAATCAACCCCGGCTGTCACACTGCTCGATGTCGAATCTAACCCGGATCACAACCGCTCAGTGATAAGCTTCGTCGGAGAACCGGGACCAGTGAAGCAAGCGGCCTTGGCCGCAGCTGCAAAGGCTATCGAACTGATAGATCTGAACGAACACAAGGGAGAGCATCCCCGCATGGGCGCCGTCGACGTTGTGCCCTTTGTGCCTCTATCAGGCGCGACAATGGAGGACTGCGTTTCCCTAGCTAGGGATTTTGGCCGCGAGCTTGGAGCCAGCTATCGCGTTCCCGTCTTCCTCTACGAAGAAGCGGCGACTGTTCCTGAGAGGAGGAATCTTGCGGATGTGAGGGCTGGGGAGTTTGAAGGACTCAAGGACCGGATTGGGAAGGACCCGTCGAAGAAGCCGGACTTCGGTCCAGAGATGATCCATCCAACCGCTGGTGCCACGGCTGTGGGGGCTCGGGAGGTTCTCATCGCCTACAACATTGACCTTGGGACGAGCGACCTTGGGATAGCGAAGAGGATAGCTCACGAGCTCCGGTCCAAGGACGGCGGGCTCGCCTATGTGAAAGCGCTGGGTTTCGAGCTGAAGCAACGGAGGATGGTCCAGGTTTCGATGAACATGACCGACTATCACAAGAGCCAGCTGTTCAAAGCATACGAGCTCGTCAAGCTCTTCGCGGAGAGATACGGGGTCCCGGTGGTCGGGAGCGAGATCGTCGGACTCACGCCGATGGATGCGCTGGTCGACTCTGCAGAGTTCTATCTGAGGTTGGAGAATTTCAATCGCGACCAGATTTTGGAGAAGAGGCTCTTCGCTCCCAGCCCATTGAGTCTTACCGACATGAGCCTCGCGACGTTCAGCGAGGAGGTGGCATCGAAGAAAGCTACTCCGGGAGGCGGCAGCGTCTCAGCCTATATGGGCGTGCTGGCGGCGGGACTGCTCTCGATGGTCAGCCGAATAACTCTGGGAAAGAAAGAAGCGCCGAAAGGCGCGGATCGTCTTGAAGGAGCTTTGAAGACTAGCGAAGAGCTTCGTGCCAGGTTTCTGAAACTGGTGGTTGACGATGCCGAGTCCTTCAACGCGGTGATGAAGGCGTTCAAGATTCCGAAGGAACAGCAGGAGACGCGGAGAAAAGCGATCCAGGAGGCGACTGTGAAGGCCGCGGAGGCCCCACTACTCACACTCGACAGTTCAGTCCAGACGTTGAGGCTGGCACGTGAAGTGGCCGAGAATGGCGCTGCCAACGCGTTGTCCGATGTTTCTACTTCTATTGCCGCCGCCCGAGCTGCCGGAGAGGGCGCTGCGAGCAACGTCCTCATCAATCTGGAGATGCTTGATGACAAGCACTACGTGGAGAAGACAGCAAGACGGGTAGCGGAATTGAAGAATGAGGCTTCAATGCTAGAAAAGCAGGTCCGAGAGACGGTAGCATCTCGACTGCAGAACGCGCCCTAACGGTCCAGCTGGACCAGTCCTGTCATCTTGTCCGCCCAGACCATGAGTGGCGCGACGAGCATTGTCAGCTCTCTGCCCTCACGTGTGAGATGATATTCGACACGCGGCGGTATCTCAGAAAAGGCCTGGCGTTTGACGAGACCGCTGCGTTGCAGGTCCTTGAGAACATCGGTCAATGTCTTGGCGCTTATTCCATTGAGATGCCGGATGAGCTGGTTGAAGCGTAGAGTTCCCTCATTCCCGAGCTGGGCGAGGACGCATAGAGCCCACTTCTTTCCAATGATGTCGATCAGACCGTCGCAGGGACACGGGCAGACGCAGCACGGTTCTCCTTCCTTTTGTCTAACCATTCCGTAACCCAGTTACCCGCTGGGTACTTCCTGGGTTAAATACTTCACTTTGGTAACTGAGTTACAGAGGTGAAGCATGAGATGGGATGTTGCTGCTGCGGATGTTGCGGCCCCGGATGTTGCACAAGTGAGCAACCAACTGGCAAACCAGAGAAGGACTGAACCGTGGGGAGAGAGGACATAGTCTTTTCCAGCGCCTCTTTTTCCATTGAACTGTGACCCAGACTCATCGAGATGCGCTTCGCTACTTGTCGCACTCGCTCAGCGCTCCGATAATCGCAACGCCCGTCTTCGTCGCTTTGGTTCTTCTTGAATCTGCAACGATTCTTTCTGCGATTCTGTCCGTTTTCTTTGCTACAATCGTGCCCGTAATCGGGATCACGGGGTTTGCGAGGTCAGAAGGGTTGGACTACGATATTCCCGAGAAACGTGCCCGTGCGAGACCCTTCGAGATCGCGATACTCAGTTACCTCGCTGGATTCACGACACTCGTTACAATCGGAGCGCCCGTTATGCTTAGCGGGCTAATGCTGGCATACTTGATCAATACATGCGCGATGTTTCTGATAACGCTCGTTTGGAAGATAAGCGTCCACGCAGCTGGAGTCACGGGACCCCTCAGTTTCCTAGTCTTCAAGCTCGGTCTTCTATGGGGGTTTCTCTACTTACTGGTGATACCAGTAGGGCTGATCAGAATTCGTTTGAGACAACACACGCTGCTTCAAGTCTTGGCTGGTGCAGTTCTGATTGCCCTGCTCACATGGGCCCAGATAGTCTTCCTGGTTCCATTGGTCCCCATATGAACATAATCCGAGCACTCTGAAATTTCGTTTTGAAAGAGTACTGCTCATCAGCCATTTGTCGAGTATGATCGCTATGGCTTGTGATCTGAAGTTGTCAGGGCCTATCTGGGCGTGAGAAATGCCCCGACGCTTTCGACTAAAATTGGACTGTCCATGGAACTCTTAAACAGACCCGAGCCTGGAAACGCCGCTGGTCTCTATGGAGTACGTCCGGCTCGGATCCACGGGACTGCAAGTATCACGCATCTGTCTCGGTACCATGTCCTTTGGCAACTCTGAAGAGTGGATGATCGAGATCGATAAAGCAAGGCCGATAGTAAAGCGTACTCTTGACCTCGGTGTGAATTTCTTCGACACCGCCAATGTGTACTCTAAAGGTAGGTCTGAGGAGATTGTTGGAGAACTCTTGAAGGATCATCGGGAGGATGTGGTCGTTGCTACTAAGGTAAGACTGAGTACCGGTGAGGGTCCGAACAGGGAGGGCCTCTCACGATACCACATAATGGACCAGGCCAGAAAGTCTCTCAAGCGGCTCCGGACAGACCGGATTGATCTCTATCAGATTCACCGCTGGGACTATTCTACGCCTATCGAGGAGACGCTGATCGCTCTCAACGACCTAGTCAGCCAGAGAATGGTCAACTACATCGGCGCTTCGAGTATGTTTGCCTGGCAGTTCACGAAAGCGCTCTACACGAGCGACCTCTTGAACGTAGCCCGTTTCGTCTCAATGCAGAACCACTACAACCTCTGCTATCGAGAGGAGGAGCAAGAAATGATTCCTCTCTGCAAAGAGCAGAAAATTGCTCTACTGCCATGGAGTCCTCTCGCGAGAGGCTTCCTCACCGGGAGATACAAGCGAGGAAAGGCGGCTGACAGTCCAAGATACCGGACTGACAGGTACTTTGCAGAGAGATTCTTCCAGCCAGAAGATTTTGATGTTGTCGAGAGAGTTGAAGAGGTTGCGAAGGAGAAGGGAGTAACTCCCTCCCAGATCGCCCTGGCTTGGCTTCTACACAAAGGCGTCTGTGCTCCGATAATTGGAGCCACAAGAGTCGACCACGTAGAGGAGGCGGTTAGCTCGCTCGACGTCAAGCTCTCAACGGATGATATGAAGAGGCTCGAAGAGAAGTACAAACCTCATCGAATAATCGGGCCCCTTCCAATACCGGAGACCAGTATCGACCAAATACACTATTATTGAATAATGGAGACTTCTTTCAAGGTCGCTACAATGTCCTGGACGAGACCCTGGAAGTCTTGGTATGTCGCCGAGTTTTCAGCATAGCGTTCGAACATGAGATACAGCCCTTCCACAGCCGGATAGTAGTTTGGGTTGGGTCTGATTCCCTTCTTCTCAACATTGGGAAAGACAGGCCTCGCCAGAAAATCTCTCACGCTGAAATAAGCCAGCAGATCGACAACCGTGTGAGCAATCTCAAGGTTGAGCTTGGCTTCTCTTAGAGCCTCGACGAGACTTCGTCTGGGAGTAATAAGCTCCGAAAGTTCATGGGCAAGGAACTTCTTCTGAACCTCAATGTCTGGAAAGGGAGCGAAGCCTATGCAATCATTCCAGCCGAATCCACCATAGAGCGAGTCTATGAAGTGAACGCGAATCCTGTCCGTCGTCCACGGACGCTTTGCTAGCGAGGAGAGACGTGTTAATACCTGGTCGCTTATCGGGAACCATTCGGACTCAAACTTCTCCTTGTACGTCTCAAGGCGGGGTCTAGTCTCTCGCCAAATCTCTTCAAAACTAAAATCTCGTCTCTGACGGATGTCCTGGAACAGATCCACGATTCCACTCTTTGTCGATAGTGCCTCAAGGC
>MNDT01000050.1 GCA_001915065.1 archaeon 13_2_20CM_2_53_6
CGTGACGGGCACCTCTCATTTTGGAGACTCGTATGTATCGAGCCAGCCCATCCTTCGTGTCTTCAGCTTTCATCTCGATCACCCCATCAACTTTGTCTTGGATTGCAGCTATTATTGCTGGGTGAAACGCTTTTCGAGATAGAGACGTTACGCAGCTTGCCTTGCAGCTTCGAATCTTTGCCACGAGTGTATGGAGGAAATCGAAGGATGGTCGTACTCCGCTCCTCTGTAATAGAGTGGTCATTGAGTCCATCGCTAGTAGCGTGTTGCTGGGGTCGCTGGTCTCCGAGAGTGCTTTAGAGACGACAATGCTTAGGTCTGAGAGGCGTTGGGGATCTTCGCTATACTGTTCTTTGCTCTTGACGCCTACCAGAAACGAGTAGCAGTCTATGAAACTGAGTTTTTTTCGGCCTTCTGTCTGATATCCTGCCGGGTCCACCCCCATCGCCCTCATTGAGCCTCTTACACTGTCGGGAAAATCGTCCAAGCTCGCATAGACGATGTTCTTGCCGCCCCTTAGTGCTTCAGCTACGAGTTGTACCAGAAGTGTCGTCTTGCCAGTTGCTGGATCGCCCATGACCAGTACGACTGAAGATGAGGGATACCCCTCTGGGAGAAGTTCGTCTATTATTCCAACTCCAGTCTTTTCCTTTGACGCGGATTTCTCTGCTTCGTCTAGGGGCGAGGGCGAGGTAAGTCTCTTCGAGATTTCTCGCTGGAGTTCCTGATCTCTCGCCTTGTTATAGGAGAGAATTCTGACTTCGTGTATTAGTCCAAGGTCGACCAGATCTGCCAAGTCGTGTTCTATTTCCTTGGAGCTTCTGTGGATCCTCTTGGCGATCTCCTCTAAGGTGTCTGTCGACTCAGGATTTTCGTGGAAAAACATCAAGAGTTCTGCTTTGGTTTCCGACCCTATTAGCTTCTCTATCAGCTCGGCTTTTGAGGGTCTCTCGACGCGTTCGCTACTCCGGGTCTCCAGGGGAAGCACCTAGGTTGTTGTCGAGCATCGGTTATCGTATCTTGTCGGGCGGGATCGGGGTTGGTGCCAAAGCGAACCCTTCTCTAGTTATATAGTAGTCGTATCCTTCAAGCCGATTCTCTGTTCCCCTCATCTTGGGTATGTAGATTCGACGACGAACTCTCGAGTTGTCGAAGCTTGATTCGAGGACTATCAGCCCATCTCCGAGGAACTCTTCAAAGGAAGTGCCAAGCTGCTGCTTCCCCCAGGGTACTTCGCTAATCATGAGAGTCGTGCAGTTTGCCGCTTCCAAGAATTTTAGCATTATGTGAAGGAAGCTTCTTGCCTCTGCTGTGCTCTCGAACGCAGTCATCAGCGCAGAGAGAGAGTCAAAGACCAATCTTCTGGCTTTGACAGTGTGAAGGGCCTCAAGCACAGTCTCTAGCGCAGTGCTTACGCCTGCTTTCATAGTTGACTGGAGCGAGACCAGTTGCAGTCTACCCTCCTTCTCTAACACGTCGAGATCCCACCCGAACCGGCGAGCATTCCGTTTCAGCTTCTCGCCGCTTTCGATCACCGAAGCGTAGACTCCATTCTCGCCACACTTGACAGCTCCATGAACCAAGAACTGGAGACCTAGGGTCGTCTTCCCTGTTCCCGGCTGGCCGGCCACGATGGTCGTGTCTCCCCGTACCAGTCCGCCTTCGATGAGCTTGTCGAGGCTTGGGATTCCAGTCTGAACTCGGTCATCCCCTTGTTGGAGCGTGGGAAATGCGGTTCTGCGAGTCTCCATTACCTGGTTCCCTCCAGTGACCATAGTTTTACTGGTCCGACCTGTCGAAAGTCGACCTTTCTCTTGGCTCTCAAAACGTGGAGATATTTTGAGGCAGTGGATCTGTTGACCCTGAGCTCTTTAGCTATTTCTCCAATAGAGCTGCCTGGTCTTTCTTCTAAAGAGTGGACTATCTTGTTCTCGATGAAATCGAGGTGCCCATCTTCGGAATCAAATCTGGCTGTCAATTGTGACTGCCAGTTGAGACCGTCGGCCCTGATTATCATAAGGTGCGTGTTACCTGCACAATGGGATAGTGGTCATCCCGAAGCGGCTAAATGCCGAAGCATATCCCAACTGGATCAATGCAAGTCCCCGTAGTGGTCAAGCTCGGAGGGTCAGCCATCACAGACAAGTCGCGGATTTGCACTCCAAGGCTTGACCTGATTCACCGGGTCGCCGGCGAAATAGCCCTGTATCAGAGACCGTTGATCCTCTTGCACGGCGGCGGTTCTTATGCTCACCCCTTCGCCACGAAGGACCTTCTGATGAGTGGTTTCAAGGGCGCGTCTCAACTCAGAACCGCATCAGAGATCGAGCTAAACCTTGATCAACTAACGAGGATTATCGGCGTCGCCCTGCTACTCCGTCAGCGCGCCTTCGTTCCGGTACGGCCGATGAGTTTCATGACACTAAGCGGCAATAGCGTGGGCGCTTGTTTTCTTCGCCCCATAACTGCTTTGCTAGAGCTTGGTGTCATTCCTCTCATCCATGGAGATCTTGCCGTAAGGGAAAGGAGAGGATTGGGAGTTGTCTCGGCGGACCGCGTTGCATCGATGTTGGGAGAGAAGCTGGAGGTCTCAAGGGTCCTATTTGGCTGCGACGTAGATGGAGTGTATCCTCTGGGTCTAGACGGATCTAGGAGTCCCAGAATAATTAAGACGATCGACAAAAGTAACTATTCTGCGGTGCTGAACGGGCTAGAGCGGTCGACGAAGGATGCTACCGGGGGTATGCGGGGAAAGGTGCTGGAGGCCCTGAGACTAGCTAGGCACGGCGTCGAATCCTACATCTTCAACCTAAACAATCCGTCGAACCTAAAGCGTCTGCTCGACGGGAGCCCAGCCGTTGGAACGAGGCTCGTCGCCTGGAAATGATACTCAGTAGGATCTATCGATAATTTCTTCCGCGAGTCTCGAAAGCTCCTGCCTGTAAGAGGACTCTTTCAGTATCCTGAGGTGTTTCTTTGCCTCTTGCATATACTTGACGGCTATTTCCCTGCAATCGGTCTCCGCTGGGGTTTCTGCCACTAGGGCTCTGGCTCTGGATACCATCTTGTTAGATACTTGCTCCGAGCTTAGGATACTTCTCAACTCGGATCTCTTCTTGGTAGAAAGGAATCGCAAGGCTACGATGATCGCTGCGTTTCCGAGCTTGTGTTCGACCACGTCTTTCGCCTGCTGTTTTCCAGTCTTGTCTCCGCAAATATCCAGCACGTCGTCCATGATCTGGAAAGCGAGGCCGGCCTTCCAACCGAACAAACCGAGAGATCTGATCACGTGACGATTCGCCCTTGCCGCGTGCGCTCCTATCTGCCCGGCCGCCTCGAACAGCGCGGCTGTCTTCTTTCCCACCATGTCTAGGTAGAGATCGAAACTCGGCCGGACGACCCTGTTCTTGAGGAGGTAAGGGTCTTCTCGCCCCGCCTGTTCAAAAAGCAGGTCAAGCCGTTCGCCATCAATTATCTCCTTCATCGCGTTCACCGCGATCCTCCTAACCTCGTCAGTTGACGGGCAGTCTTGTATCAGATCGTCTAGGACTTCGCGGTAGAACATGGCCACGAGCAGTGCAACCGAGTCGCCTAGCACGACTCGAACGGTTGACCTGCCTCTCCTCACTTCTCCTCGGTCGATGAGGTCGTCCATGACGAGGGAGTAGTTGTGGATCATCTCGACGACTGCCGCTGGTCTTATCGCTCGCTCGGGGCGTCCACCGGCTGCTCCGCAACAAAGCACAACCATGGCAGCTCTAATTCGCTTCCCCCCTGCTTCGAAGTGGTAGTTGAGTGAGGGTCTGAAGTCTTTTGCTGAACCGTTTCCCAAAGCTGCGAGAATGGCTGGGTCCACCCGTCGGCCCAATCGAATCGTCCTCTCAAGATCCCGCTGGGTCAATTCTGCTCTTCCGATTTCATCCCGCTCAGATCGTTGGGCTTGTCAAGGTCTCGGGATACTGGTAGTCGCAAGAATCAAATGGGGCGAGGATAGTTACTTCAATCCAGGCCGTTCCGGGTCGATGAGGATCACTTCGTACCAGTGACTTACTCCGTCTGAGAATACGTGATACGAGTTCTGTACATTCATGTTGGGATATCTTCTCGCGGCTCTCCCTTCGGCTACAGCCCGAAGCGAGATAGATCTTGTAAACTTGGAGGAGCCCATAGCTTTCTGCCTTCTTCCGGAAACAGGCCTCGGCTTCCGCGCGCCTCCGCGTCGAAGTCTGACCCTGACTACAACAATGCCTGGTTTGGCCTTGTATCCAAGGCGTCGAGCTGTCGGCAGATTAGTTGGCCTGGGCACTCGTTTGATGACTGGTTCGCGTCTCCAGGTGATTGCAGACTTTCTTAGCCAGTCTTTGAATTCTGGGGTCCCACCTTGCCACCAGTCTGCCATGTACGAGTATGCCATCTGCGGATCCTCTCGTCGCAAGCGATTGAATGTCTGATAAGGATTACTGGCTTGGGGATTTCAACATCGTTAAATCGGCCTTTCTAGACTCGAACAGCCAATCTGGAAGTGCGACCTGGCTGATGGCTCAAGACGCTAAACTGTTGAAGAGGGCTTATGCGCCAGCGCGGCTTGCCATGAAGTATCACCCTTACTATCATGGGAAGATAGAGATCGCCCCAAAGGTGCCAGTCAACTCGTATGATGACTTCGCAATATGGTACACCCCCGGGGTTGCTGATCCCTGTAAGGAGATCCAGCGGAACCCGGAACGGGTCTTCGATTATACTAACAAGTCAAACAGCGTGGCAATAGTAACCGATGGCAGTCGGGTGCTAGGACTCGGCGATATCGGTCCCGAGGCTGGATTACCTGTTATGGAGGGAAAGAGCTTACTCTTCAAATACTTGGGCGGGGTCGATGCTTATCCGATCTGCCTCGGCACCAAGGACCCTGAACAGATCGAAAACGCAGTGCGATGGCTCCAGCCATCTTTTGGAGGAATAAACTTGGAGGACATTTCGCAGCCCAAGTGTTTCGACATCCTCGATGCTTTGAAGAGCGATTTAGGAATACCCGTCTGGCATGACGACCAGCAAGGCACTGGGACAGTTGTCTGCGCTGGTCTGATAAGCGCTTTGAAGGTGGTTGGAAAGAAGAGGCGTGATTCGACAATCTGTATGCTCGGGGCTGGAGCAGCGAACATTGCGGTTGCAAGAATAATAATTGAGGCGGGAATAACGCCGGGGAACATAATCATGGTTGACAGCAAGGGAATCCTGAACCGCCAGAGAACAGATCTCAGCGAGAAGTTCAAAGCCAAATGGGATCTGGCTCTCAAGACCAACAAAGAGGGTCGTACCGGAGGACTTGCGGAAGCGGTCAAAGGCGCTGACGCGTTGCTGGCTATGGCTGCCCCCGGACCCGGCGTCGTCCCTAGTCGGCTGATACGAACCATGAGCGACGATCCGATCGTATTCGCCTGCGCTAACCCCATACCGGAGATCTGGCCATGGGAGGCAAAGGAGGCGGGCGCCAAGATCGTTGCCACAGGCCGATCCGACTTTCCCAACCAAGTAAACAACTCAATCGGCTTCCCAGCGATATTCCGCGGTACTCTAGACGTTAGAGCGAAAATGATCACGGACGAAATGTGTATAGCAGCGGCGGAGGAAATCGCAAACATTGCCGAAGAAAACGGGCTTGACGAAGACAAGATCATTCCAGCAATGAGTGACTGGGAGCTATTCCCTAGGGAAGCCGCCGCAGTCGGAGCAGAGGCGGTTAAGCGAGGCGTTGCCAGACTCAAACTCTCAAGAAGCGAACTCTATGAGAAAGCCACAGCGATAATTACCCATGCTCGAAAGTCCACGGAATTACTCATGCGGAGAGGCCTGATCAAGGACTTCCCGGCGAGAATACGAAGAGGGAGAGACAAACGGGTAGTCCAAGGATAGGCGTGATCGGCGGCACGGGAGACGAGGGATATGGCCTCGCGCTCAGGTGGGCGAAGCAGGGCTACGAGGTCGTGATTGGGTCGAGAGATGCTGAGAAGGCACGGTCGGCTGCGAACAAGATCAGGGATGCTGCTGGGAGGAATTCGCGGGTCACCGGCCTGGTCAATCCGGAGGCGGCGTCGAAGGCGGATGTTGTTGTTATCACGGTTCCCTTCGCAGCACTGATTGATACTATCAAGTCGATCCGGGGCTCATTGAGGCCTGGGCAGATTGTTGTCAATGTGACTGTTCCGTTGGAGACTGCGGTGGGAGGGTCTGCGACTCGGACGGTTGAGGTCTGGGATGGGTCGGCGGGGGGGCTCGCGTCTAGACTGTTGCCGAAGGAGGTTAGGCTGGTGTCGGCGTTCAATAACGTGAGCGCCGAGATGCTTAACGATCTCTCTCGAGAAGTGGACTGTGATGTGCTAGTCTGCGGTGGGGATGCAGAGGCGAAGAAGACCGTTATTGATTTGGCGAGGGCGATTCCGGGCGTTCGGGCGTTGGATGCTGGACCGTTAGAGAATTCACGGATTGTTGAGCAGTTGACAGCACTGTTGGTCTCGCTGAATATTCGTTATGGGGTCAAGACTGCAGGATTGAGGATTACTGGTGTGCAATCGAAGAACTGAACGTGTTTTGTGGTGTTAGGTGCAGGTCGGGATAGTCGGTAAGCCGAACGCTGGCAAGAGTACCTTCTTCAGTGCTGCGACTCTGACGGTCGTCGCTATAGCTAATTATCCTTTCACGACGATCAAGCCGAATCGTGGAATCTCCTATCTCCGGACTCCGTGCGTCTGTCGAGAATTGGGGGTTCAAGACCAGCCGAAGAACTCGCGGTGTGTAGATGGCGAGCGGTTCATTCCGGTAGAGCTGATCGACTGCCCTGGCCTTGTGCCTGGCGCGTCTACCGGTAGGGGTCTCGGGAACCAGTTTCTCGACGATCTCCGTAAGGCCGATGCTCTGATTCACATCATTGACGCTTCGGGTTCAACCGATTCTGAGGGAAAGCCGTCGGCGGCGGGTGCGCATAACCCTGTTGAGGACATTGGTTTTCTCGAGAAGGAGCTTGAGGCCTGGATACTTCAGATTCTGTTGAAGGACTGGGACAAGGTCTCGCGCAAGACTGGTCTGACGAGTGAAGAGGCGGTGGAGACGATGGCTGAGAGACTGAGCGGGCTGGGCGTGAAAAAGTTCCAGGTCGAGGATGCTCTGAAGCTGGCGGGTCTGCGGGGGAAGCCTTCTGAATGGTCTCGAGAGGATCTCGGCCGCGTCGTTGGTTTTCTGAGGAGGGCGGCGAAGCCTATGCTGATAGCTGCGAACAAGATCGATCTTCCCTCGTCAAAGGAGAACGTGACGAGAATTGGGCAGAATGGGAGTCTGACGGTGCCGGTCTCGGCTGAGGCGGAGCTTGCTCTGAGGCGTGCGGTGGAGAAGGGCCTGATCTCCTATAGGCCTGGGGATCCGGACTTTTCTGTCAACGCGAGCGCGAGGCTCACTCCGGAACAGCGGGCCGGGTTGGAGATGATTAGAAAACAGGTTTTGGCTCCCGAGGGAGCGACGGGGGTCCAAGAGTGTATCAATTCTGCCTTCTTCAAGCTGCTGGATATGATCGTGGTTTATCCGGTGGAGGATCCCGAGCGGTGGACTGATCATTCGGGGAACGTTCTGCCTGACGCGATTCTCATACGGAAGGGGTCGACTTTGAAGGAGCTTGCTCTGAGGATCCATACTGATCTTGGCGAGCGGATGTTGTATGGTGTGAATGCTAGGAATGGAATGAGGCTGGGAGATTCTTACGTCTTGAGCAGTGGGGACATTGTGAGCGTGGTCAGCGCCTCCTAGATCAGGACTGGTCTCCAAGGAGAATTAGTGGGCCCGTAGTGGCGGGAGAGTAGGCTGGAAACACTGGGCCTGAACAAGCGTGGACCCTCGAACAAATGTCACTCTTGTGTCGCGGGAATTTTTTATTTCTAAATCCTGGGAGGGGTCCTCTGGCAATCTGAACCGTCTCTAGGCGAGATTATCGACTTTGCGCGCAAAACGGGCTTATCAGCCGTTTTCAGTAAGTGCTCACGAGGGCCCTTCAAGCGTGAATAAGGCGCTCCGTGTGACCCCCTTCCGGATTGCTGATCCGGGCTATTCTGGGCGATTTCCAGATTGGATGTTTTCCAAAAAGCTGTCGTGTCGTGAGCATCAACGCTTTTGAGATTTCTTTGCTGGTAACGGGTCTGGTAACCGCGGATGCAGCTTGGAGGAGGATAACCGTTTCCGAGGTCGTGAATCAAGGGAGGAAGGTCATCGTGAAAAATCCAGTGCTGTTAACCCCTAGATTCTAGAGGATTCGGAACCGGACTCGACCATTGAAAGTGTTTCATCAAGCCGTGGATGTACCAGACTCGGACGTCTGTTTTCGTCCCTTCGATGGTTTTGGTCTGAAGAAGATTTTCTCCCGAGTGGCTGGTCCAGTAGGTCAGCGCTTCTTCCAATGCGTCGCCAGATATGTCTGGGAAGGCTGTTACGAAGTCATCGAATGTCAGCTCAGCTGTCGGGTTCAGATACGGATCCTCGAAGCGTCTTGAGAATAGCTCGACTATTCGTTCTATCGGTAGCGTTCTCTCGACTGCAGGCTTGTGTTTGTGACTTGTCTTGGAGTGCTTGGCCATACACTACGCCAACGTATTCTGAGTCAATCAGAAGACGGCATACGATATGGCACTAGTTGTACTGGACCTTCTCGCTTCCAGTTTCACGAATCGGATTCCACGGACTGGCCGAACTGTCAAATATGTTGTTCGGG
>MNDT01000061.1 GCA_001915065.1 archaeon 13_2_20CM_2_53_6
CTGGGGGAAGTTCCATGTTGTAAAGTTGCTGAAGGGGACCGCAAGGTCAACCCATTCGTTGGGCACGGCGTAGGTGTTCATCGCGACAAAATTGTTTGTGAAATTGCTCGATGTGAAAACAAGCCCCACCTTAGATTGCACATCAGTCTTTAGTCCGATTTGGGCCCCTAATCCGTCCCCCAGGACTACGGGATCCATCAGGCCTACGCCTATGTCGAACTGAGCTTCCTTTGTAGCGTCAGGGATGTTGATCGAGATTGTCAAGTTGTTGTTCTGGCCAACAGCTAAGCTCCCTTGAGCGTTCGTGTAGAACCCGATAGTCCAGTTCTGCGGCATTATCGTGAACGTCTGTGACGGGAACGAGGATATCTCGCCGAGATTTTGTGTTTCGGATGAAATTAGTGGCCAAACGAGGCTGACCAGTTCTTGTGCACCTGATGGCCCCTGGAGTTGTAACATGGCAAGAAGATCGGATTGCACAACCACGACTCTGGCACCTTGCTCTCGTAAGGAGCTTATTCCCGAGTTCCCTGTAGCGTTTGTGTACTGGTCGGTTATTATGGCATTGAATCCGCTCGGGTCGAAGTTGTCGAGAGACTGGAGATAGACCGGGACAACATATCTCGAATCTAGTCCCAGATAGCTTAGAAGAGCTAGAACGTCATTGTATTCAACCTTCGAGTCTGGCTGTTGAGAGTAGAAACCGATTACAGATGCGTTGGTGGCAACTAAAGTCGGGCTAGCTTTGGTGGGCTGTACAAAAACGAGGGTGCCATATTGAGTTGCGGCCGTTTTTGTTGAGAATAGTGCTTGTCGTGCCGAGAAATTTCCTGCTGTATTTTGGACTGGGTAGAAACCGGGGTCCAAGACGAGGGCCCCGACTCCGTACCAGTCCAGCCAGAACATCGTTGACGCAAAGTTCTGAGGGGCTCCGGCCAGTCCTGTGACGTCGATGGTAGGCTGGTCTTCAAGGTATACGCTGTTGAGTGTTGCGAGGTCGTCCTTGTAAAACACGTCAGTCTCATACCAACTCCTGTAAAAAGGATCTAAATCCAGTCCCAGAACGCGTCCTCCCGTCTGGTACGAGTTCGGGTAGTAATATGGGAACATGCGCGTCAACGTCCTTCCCTGGAGTGACACTCTGTAGGCAGGGAGATCGCCGAGATTTCCGCTCAAAGTCTGGGCGAAAGTATTGTTCAATGGATTACGGTCGGGGATGGACCAGAGCGAAATTGTCCCGAAGGCATTCACTGCTACGAGAATGATGAGAAGGACCTCGCGGTATCGCCCGAACATTCCTCTAGGCAACGGTCTAGGCCTCAAGAACAGACAGGCGACTATCGCAGGCAGGAGGAATGTGAGAATGTTTAACGAGTCGTAAGTTGCCCAGACCCTTGGAATATAAGACCAAAAGGGAGTGATAGCTCCCATCATGAGAAAATAGACGCTCACCGCGTTCAATGAGAATAGTATGGCCAAGTACTCAGGTTTGAGAGGTGGGGCGGAGGATTTCCTTCGAAGAAAGACAACTGCACTTAGAACCGGCCCAGCCCAAAATAGTTGGGACGCCAGGTTCACAGTCGATTCGGACGGGGGGGAGCTAACGCTCAGGATATGAGCTGCAAGAGGCACCCAGAACCAAGAGGTCAGCGCGAGAACGGGAAGTAGAACCCCTGCAAGTCTGAAGACGCCTAGTCTTATGTTCTTCAAACCCGCCGATAAGATCAAGAATGGCATTGCGATCGCAACCGGCACAGCGGCTATGTAGACATCACCTAGAAAGGTCAAGACCCAGACCGCCAGCAGAAGCCAGTAGATAGTGCGAGAAGATCGGCCATCATTTTGTAGTTGTGCATAGCGGAATGTCAGCGCAAGCGCAGTGAAGACGAATGGAAGGGTGAACACTCGACTGTACGCGCCTCCCGCAATATAGCCCCAACACCCGACGCTAGACCATACGGGAACTGAAACCGCTAGAGAAACAATCCTGTGCGCGCCAACGCAACGAGCGAAGTAGTAGGCGCTGGGTCCGATAGATAGGAAGTAGACAAGAAAGGTCGCGTGGAAAACTGCAATAGGATCTAGGCCGAGAAATACAAAGATGGCAGGCGGGCCGTACGACGCCCAAGCGTATCCCGTTGACGGCATGTAGCCATCGAATGATCTCGGGTCCCATTGAAACTGGAAGAAGTTTCTGGAAAGATCGATTATCTTCTGAATGTGGACAAGTACGTCGTCTCCCAAAGGGGTCGGGTTGGTCAGCATTCCCAGCACCTGCAGGACCAACACCTGTAGGGCTAACAGGAGAAAACAATCAAGAATCCAGCTGCCTTTTCTTGAAGAAATCCAGTTGGAGAATTTCGCCATAATGGTCTTAACCCTCCAAAGCACAACAGCCTTGAGGGCCAAATTGCTGGTAGACTCGTCGTGAAGTCGCTTCAACGAAGCAGCCGAAGCATTGTCCCCAATAATAATCTCATGAAGATTTCTGAAACAGAGGTACTCTCCAACTTCTTGACTTTGTAGTCACCAGTCTGGACGTGGAATTCGATGAAGACCCTACATTCGTCTCACAAGGGACCCGCTGGAATCCAGAGTGTTCTGGTGTCACGGTCCTAGAGACACATTAGAGCTCGAGGGTTCGGATATGGTGTCGAGGGGATCAATGTCCGTTTGGAATCGTAGATACGATCTTTGAACAGCGGCTGTTCAGATTGATGTAACTTTCCTCGAGCATATTGAGGGAGAAAGGAGTTATACACGGAATAGGTCGCGAGCCGTAAGATTCCATATATGATGCATCTCACGTTGCTAACAGTGATCATATCATGAGTCGGATACTTGTAGCTGGGGGCGGCGGGTTCATCGGATCTCACCTGGCAAACCAGCTTCGCAGGCGGGGGAACCTTGTCAGGGTAGTAGATCTAGCGTTCAACGGACACGGACTGGGACGATACTGCGACGAGGAGCTTCTCTTGGATCTAAGAGACCCCGGAAACTGCCTCAGAGCCACTGAAGGTATGGACATGGTGTACGATCTTGCTGCCAACATGGGAGGGATCGGGTTCATCACAGCGGTAGGTGCAGAAGTAATGCGAGATAACATTTTGATTAACGCGAACATGTTGGAGGCTGCGCGGCTGAGTAAAGTCAAGAGATTCCTGTTTAGTAGCTCAGCCTGCGTCTATCCAGATTTTCGTCAGATGAGCCCGAATGTCTCGGGTCTCAGAGAGGAAGACGCGTTCCCAGCTTCACCAGACACTTTCTACGGATGGGAGAAGCTGGCAACCGAGAAGATGTGCGAAGCTTACAAAAGAGATCATGACCTGGATGTGCGAATAGTCCGTTATCACAACATTTACGGGCCCAACTGCACCTACAAGGGAGGGAGAGAGAAGTCACCCGCTGCACTCTGCAGAAAGGTCTGTGAAGCTGCAGACCCCGGAATGATTACAATCTGGGGAGATGGTGAGCAAACTCGATCTTACTGTTACATTGACGATGCCGTAGCAGGCACGATAATGCTGATGGAGTCAGCATTCTCCGAGCCGATTAACATCGGTTCGGATCGTCTGGTGTCAATTAACGATATGGCAGATCTGATAATTGACAGTTCTGGGAAGAAAATTGCGAAACGATACGACCCAACGGGACCACAAGGGGTACGTGGCAGAAATGCGGACATCAGTCTCGCAAAGCGAGTGTTAGGATGGGTGCCCAAGGTCAGTCTTGAGGAAGGTCTATTGCGTACCTACGATTGGATAGCGGAAGAGATCGCTGAAGATCGGCAGGAGATCGTGGTTGTACCTAATACCGCGAGAGGAACAAGCCAAGCAGGCGCTTAAACCCAGTTTCAGCCAAACACTTGGATAGGCGAATATCCCACAGCAAGTAGATCGCTCTAATAAATGCGACAAGTGCCGCATGGATCGACACCACACCTCGTACGATCCGGCAACTGTTTCACCGGAAAATAGCCCGCGCTTTTTGATTTGCTTAGGCTGATTCTAAGATGGTACGGGGGTTTGACCGGGAAAAGATTATGTCAAGACTTCCGATGAACTTGAGATTCTGCCTATTATCCTATTCCTGCCCGAGAAAGGGTCCCGTTGTTCGGCAGTTATTTGGACTACAGTTGGGTCAATATGTCGGAATTCAATTGTCACTTTACAATCGCCTATACAATATTCTTCAGGTTCTTGGACAGATTCATCGACTTGAGGGTCAGCGTGCCAAATCCTGCGAGGGTTAGAGCGAGGGCCCAGACTCCGTCTAGGAGCACAAAGATACTCATTGCCAGGGCAACCGCGGCAAAGGCCCCCTCGGCGATTGCAATCCTGTCGAGACGAATATCGCGATGATATTGCTTGTTCCTATGTGTCATGAGCCCGTGTTTTGGGGTTCTGAAGAAGAAGCCTGTCTTGCCTCGGATCCCGTTCAAGAATCCGATCATGATTGCAGTGGTCATGCAGGAGCTCGTGTAAGAGAGCAAGGGAAGGAGGGCAAGATTGTGTGGGCTCATTATTTTTTGGATATAAAGAGCATAGACGCCTGAAGCGAAAAAGGACAGCACGGGCAGGGTTACGATAATAATGTAGGTCGGGCTGGAGAATATCGAGTCAGAAGGGGCGCTCAGCCCTAATATTAGCCCGAGAGCTGACACGAACGTGACAACTACCCAGCTCAGTCCCTGGAAGGGGCCAACTAAGGTCGAAAAAAGGACAATTCTTCTCCAGATAGAGAGGTTCTTGCACTTCAGTATCTTTGGTCCGTTGGCAATAGCGCATTTCGCCCATCCCTGGGCGACTCTGGCCGCCTGTTTCTTCCAAACCTCCAGGCTAGATGGATCCTCGCTGAATATTCGGACATTGCTCAGGTATACTCCTCTATATCCCGCACAGTAGATCTTGCAAGACAGATCGGCATCCTCGACGATCGAGTCGTTCGACCAAAAACCGACCCGTCTCAGCACGGCCATCGAGATTAGGACGAAACCGCCTTGGAAGGAGTATGGAGCGTCGATTGAATAAGCTCCCATCTTCGAAACTGTATCTCCCTGGTCAAGCTGGAGCGCAAATAGTCGGGTCGTCAGGTTCTGTTCTCGGTTGTAGTGCCCGACTCGAAATGAGACGAAGCCAATTCGAGGATCATGACTCGTTGCGCTTAGCCCTCTCTTCAGGACGTCGGCTGAGACTGTCGAGTCGGCGTCTAATAATAAGACGTAATCACCCTTTAGAAGCGGGGCTGCACGGTTCAGCGCACCACTCTTGAAACCCGCCCGGCCTTTCCTCCTGGACACCACACTCTGAATGCCTAGGCTGTTAAGTTCCAGAAGTTTGTTGTCGATCACCTCAACCGTCTCGTCGGAAGAGTCGTCTGCTATTACAACTAGAAGCTTGTCTCGGGGGTAGTCGAGGCTCTTGATGGCCTCAAGCGTGGAGGCTATGACCAATTTCTCGTTGAATGTCGCTATCAGAATTGAGACGAAGGGGGGATCTCCAGGGAGAGAGCCTTCCGAGAGAGATCTTGGATAGCGGAATGTGCTCAGAAAGAGAATCACGCTGTAGTAGGCAAACAATAGGCCTGGTATGCTGAAGGCGAGCGAAATCCCTGAGATGTATATCCATGACTCCATCTTGAGCAGTTCACGTATTTGTTATGGGCGACTGAAGCTTCATACCGGCTGACAGCCTATTGCTTGTTGTCAAGACTTCCGGATCTGTTCGACTCTTAACCTATCCTCATCTTCTTCGCTGATAATGGCTCTGGAAAATACTATTAATTCAGATATCGAAGAGCGGGACGGTGGCCGGACAGTTGAGTCTCAAGGCGGTCTTCTTAGATCGGGACGGTGTGCTGACACGAGAGAGAACAGACTACGTTAAGACACCGGAAGAGCTTGAGATTCTGCCTGGTATCGGACCGCCCCTCCGTACTCTTCGAGATGGGGGATTCCGACTGATTATTGTGACTAACCAGTCTGTAGTCGGAAGAAGACTGACTACTCACGACGAAATTGGCAGGATTCATGAGAAGTTAAAGTCCGAGCTCAAACGAATGGGTTGTTTCGTGGATGGCATCTACTACTGTCCGCACCTGCCCGGAGAGGGATGCAGCTGTCGAAAGCCCGAGCCTGGCCTCATTCTAAGGGCCGCGGAGGACCTGGGGATCGATATCGCAGCTTCTTGGATGATTGGTGACAAGGAGATTGATCTCGAAGCGGCGAAGAGGGCTGGGTGCCGTGGTATTCGTGTCCAGACGAACCTAGGAGACTTGCAGAACGCGGTTTCTAGCATCATCAAAGCCGGAGAGAAAGGTTGGGAATGCTGAGATGATATGGTGAAGATTCGGGCCAGGGCACCTCTCAGAGTCAGCTACGCAGGAGGGGGAACAGATGTCCCTCCTTATCCCGGATTGAAGGGCGGGGTGGTTCTCTCTTCTACAATTCAGAATTACGCTTACTGTTCTATTGCGCCTCGAACTGATGGGATGGTTACTGTATTCAGGGAAGATCAAGATGTCTCCACTGGACCTCAGAGACTTGGTCAACTGGAGACTAGCGGAGAGGTGGAGTTTGTCCGAGCGGTCGCCAAGCGATTTCAGGTGGACGAAGGATTTGATGCAAATCTCAGATACGACGCGGCCCCCGGCACAGGGCTAGGATCGTCCTCGGCACTGTGCGTCGCTCTTATTGGCGCCTTCCGCGAATGGAAGGGCGCTTCGATGACAGACTATGACATAGCAAATCTTGCCTATGATGTCGAAAGGAAGGATGTCGGAATTCCAGGAGGTCTGCAGGATCAATACGCGTCGACCTTTGGGGGCTTCAACCTGATCGAGTTCAAGAAGGGTGCAAACATCGTCAATCCTCTTCGAATAAAGCGAGAGACCTTGAACGAGCTAGAGTATAACAGCCTCCTCTGCTTCACCGGGACTACGCGACGTTCGGGCGGTATTCTTCAGAGACAGATAGAATCGTATGAAAATAGGGAGTTGAACGTCATGGACGCGCTTGAGCGTATGAAGGAATTGACGCTCGAGATGAAGGACTCACTCCTAACCGGCAATCTCACAGAGTTCGCTAGACTGTTGAACTCTGAATGGGAGACGAAGAAGGCACTCGACTCTGCAATCTCCAATGATGAGATAGACAAGCTGCTCCAAACGGCCCGACAGAACGGGGCCATAGGCGGCAAGCTTCTAGGAGCCGGAGGCGGAGGATTCCTCTTCCTATACTGTGAGCCTGGCAAACGGGTCCATGTCGAAAAGGAGGTCGAGCGTCTCGGAGGGAAGGCCTTCCCTGTCAGATTCGATCTCGAAGGTTTGCAAACCTGGCGAAGCCCAAAGTAGGACTATGAAAACTATGCAAGATAGCCGACTAGCTCACAAACGATCAGAAGAAGAAGGCCGATCCGCCGCGGCACTGGCAGCCATTCGAAACAGCATCGAAACGAAAGAAAAAGTTGCCAAGGAGTGTCTCGATGACATCGTCGAAATGGCCAACGTAATGGCCTCAGCCCTGCAAAAGGGCCGAAAAGTTGTCTTCTTCGGGAACGGTGGAAGTGCCGCCGACGCGCAGCACATGTCGGCGGAGCTTGTTGGAAAGTTCAAGAGAGTCCGTCCGGCCCTCCGGGCGTCTGCCCTAACGACCAACACTTCAGTTCTGACCGCCATAGGCAACGACATCGGTTTCGATGAAATCTTTTCGCGTCAGGTCCAGGCGACATTGGAGCCCGGCGATGTCGCCGTCTGCATCAGTACGACAGGCCGCTCAAAGAACGTTATCAGAGGCGTTCAGGAAGCGAGAAAGATCGGGGCAAAAACAATAGCCCTGACAGGCTCTGGGGGCGGTCAGCTCGCCTCGTTGTGCGATCACGAAGTGGTTGTCCCCTCGGATGATGCACAGAGGATACAGGAGTGTCATATCATGATAGGACACATCGTCTGCGAATTGATCGAGGAAATTCTCAGCGAGACTAGTTCCTGGAAAGAGAGTCTCGACTGAAGATTCACGTTGCTGCGATTCTTCCTTTCATAACGAGTTTGTTCCAAAGCCGTAGAGCTACTTTCCGCGTAATCCTTAAGTGTGAAAATTCCAGCACCACAACCATTTCAGACGATGGGCGGCAAGGAGAGTGAGAAGACGTTTGTTCTTGACGAGATTACTCGGTGCACCGCAATGGGCCATTGACAAGCTTTACAATTATCTTGGACTACGCGAAGGCCTCTCCACCGCTGCAAGGTGGACTCGTGTCGGTCTGGGAGCTTCAGCAGGATTCCTGATTCTCGCAGGCGTGCTGCTACTAGCAGTCGAACCATGGGTAGTCGAAGTTTTGGGCCTATCCGCAGGGTTGATCGGGTTTGGCCTCTTCAATCTGATCTCAGCGCATGGAAAGAAGCTCACCATGCTTCGCGCGAATCAGCTCTCTTTGCTTGGTCACTTTACCGCGATGATTGCTCTATATGTTATCGTCTCAAGAGTTCTCATCGTCAGCTACACGACGGACACGGTTGTTGGAACCTATATGGGAGTGTTGAAGGTTCTCGAGGTGCAGAGTCCATACGGTGTTTCGATCAAGCCTTTGCTCGACGCGTTTGGCTTTTCACCCTCATTCTACACGCCCGGCGTTGACGGTTCCTTCGACTTCCACCTAGCCTATCCCTCGCTAAGCTTCCTGTCGGTCCTCCCATTCTATGTCTTGGGAATCCGAGATCTGCGCGATACCGTCTTCATCTTCTTCCTTCTCTCAGTCCTAATCGTCTTCGCATTGGCCCCGGCCAAGTTCAAGAACATGAGTCTCGCACCCTTCGGCCTATTTCCAGTCGTAATCGCTGGTGGCTGGACTGATAGTGTCTGGGCCTTCTTCCTCGTCCTTACAGCATTTCTCTGGTACCGTCACCCGAAGGCCAGCTGGGCCACTCTAGGCTTGGCGATCGCAACCAAACAGATTGCCATCGTCGTCGCCCCTTTCCTTCTTATTCGACTCTGGCACGAAACCCCCCAGTCAAGAACGCGTAGTCTTCTCACAAGTTTTGCCCTGATGACCGCAGCATTCTTCCTGCCCAATCTTCCCTTCATGATCGCCTCTCCAAATGCTTGGTGGAACGCTGTCGTGGTTCCATACCTGCCGAGTTCTCCCTCTCAGGTTCCGGGCGGCGTAGGTCTCTCGGACATCCTGCTAGACCTGGGTGTTGCGCTACCTTCCTCCTTCTATCTGATCCTGGTACTCGGCGCCTCCAGCTTCCTCCTCTACAGCTACGCTCGACACTATCAGGGCTTGAACAGCATGGTCTTCGTCTTCCCGATATTCATCTTCTTCCTCTACTACCGCTCTTTTCCCAATTACATGGCCTACTGGGGATTCCCTCTTGTCATCGAACTAACGCGCCTCGGAGGTCCGAATCTGCGAGCGCTATTCTCAATGAGGCTACCGAACATCGCCTGGCGGCCGCCAACCGAAACACTTCTAAGAATCACCAGGAGGAGACTTACTCCCTCACTGCTGGTACTGGTTGCACTCACTTTCGCTTTCGTCGGCGCGTCTGGTGCCTACATATCTCAAGCCGCAACGCAGCAGGCATCGATCCAGATCAACGGCGTGATGGACCCGGACAATATCGGGGCCGCGACCATGATCAACGTCACTCTGAAGAACCTATTCTCCACACCGGTGTCCCCCACCTTCTTCGTGAAATGGTGGAACCCGCTGACATACTTCTGGACCACCAATTCGACCACACTCCTAGAATCGGGAGCGCAGAACTCGTACATCATAACTGCTCCCGACGCCTTGAGCGCCGTCCCAAGAGGAGCTCAGTTCCACGTAATGATCTATGACAAGCTGACCAACCAGCTATTGGGCGAATCCTCGTCCTACAAGGCAAGCATTCCAGCCCCTCCAGTTGCGAACCCGCGCCTGAAGTGGTGGGCACTAGACGCGAGCGTCGGGAAAAAAGTGCCCTTCAGCTGGAAACTCTCCCCCATCAACACTGACCTTACTACATCCCGAATCTCTCCCTTGGGCGTAGACGGGACAGGCGGATTACAGATGATTCTGAATTATACGAATACCGGTATCGGGATCGAACAATTGGCACTCTCGCAGAGGGTCCTTTTCAACGCCACCAGCGTAAACATCAACTTCGAGCCTCAGGGCACGAAGAGCGTTGCGGCGAATGTCATGTTCGCCGCCAGCGTGACAGACGGAACTCACATCTTGTATTTCGTTTTCTCGAACCGGACGAACCGGGAGAGCATAACCACATACTCATCCAACACTACCGTCGTCGTTCCTACAGAGGCATCTGCCTGGAACACCGTGAGGATGGACCCAGTATCGATCTGGCAAAGCCAAGGATGGAACACGCCTCAGCAAGTCACGCTAGCTATTGTCCTCAAATCAGACGCCCCCGGAGTCTACTTCGCTAGTGTTCTCAGCGTCGACCCTGCTTAGCCAGCGTCTCGACACACACCCTTAGGCCTTGTAGCTTCGGTCGATGAGCGGCCTCGCCAGAGGATTGGTTCTAGGCACCCGGAGTCGAACGGAGGGTGCTTCTTGTTTTGTAATGGCAAGCCATACGTGAACATGAACTCATTTATTGAGGCGATAAATGCGCACAACTCTGGAGGCATGGCTACCTGACGAATCTAAAGGGACTACTGCTAGCCGGGGGACATGGTACCCGACTCCGTCCCTTGACCTATACGGGAAACAAGCACATGCTTCCCATCGCCAACAAGCCGATGCTCATGTACGGCTTCGACCAGATCAGAGTCGCAGGGATCAAAGAGATCGGAGTCATACTCGGACCCCTACAAGAAGGCATAGTGGAAGCTCTCGGAGACGGCTCGAAATATGACGTCAAGATTACCTACATCGACCAGCCTGACCCGAAAGGCATAGCCCATGCAGTCCTGATCTCACGCGGCTTTCTAGGAGACTCTCCCTTCGTGGTGCACCTTGGCGATAACTTGTTGAAGGACAGTGTTCCTGAACTAGGACAGGAATTTCTCAAGTCAGACTCTGACGCGACTGTTGTATTAACCAAGGTGAAGGATCCGAGCAGGTTCGGCGTCGTCCAGATAGAGAACGGAAGAATCGTTAAGCTAGTGGAGAAGCCGAAGGAATACATTAGCGACCTTGCTTTGGCCGGGGTCTACTTCTTCCGACCTAGCATATTCGCGGCCATTGAGAAGCTGAAGCCGAGTTGGAGGAATGAGTTGGAGATCACAGATGCGATACAAAAGCTGTTAGATATGGGGGGAAAGATTGGCTATCACGAAGTATCAGGCTGGTGGAAGGATACGGGAAGACCTGAAGATATTCTGGAGGCCAATCAGCTTGTGTTGAGAGATTTGAAACTACTCGTCGAGGGCAAGATCGAGAAGGGCGTTTCGGTTTCGGGAAATGTGGAAGTTGGCGAAGGGTCCATTGTACACACTGACACAGCATTGCGCGGGCCCGTTATCGTAGGTGAGAATTCTGAGATCGGGGACGGGGCACGCGTGGGACCCTATACCTCCATTGGGAGCAGAGTAAAGATTCTTGGAGCTGAGATTGAGAACAGCATAGTTCTCGACGGAACCGTAGTGAATTGTAGGGAAAGGATTACGGATAGCATTATCGGGAAGAATTCACGGATTGTTTCAGATCCCGCCCACCAGTCGGCAGGAAGAAAGTTCGTGGTGGGCGAAAGCACTTTCGTGAGCCTCTAGTCCCATGCCCTTCGAGCGCGCGTTACTCCCGTTGATCAGTGGGTGAGATATCCTATCAAGACGAAAGGACGCATTCTGAGGATCGAATGCAGGAGAGTTCGTTCTGGAGAAATACCCCGCTCCTTTCGTGCTCGACCAGCTTGTATTTGGTAGGCAATAGACCTCGCAAGTGTCATCCGTCGTCGATGCAACACAACTACTCCTTTGTCCAGCTTCACCTTGAAGCCCGCTCTCCGGAGCCGTAGGTCAAGGTCGGACTCCCACGCGTAGACGTCTCTGAATCCTCCCACCGCCTTTAGAGCCGCGATCGAGATAGCTCGTGCCCCTCCACATGACTGTTCTCCCAAAGGAGAGATTGTATATGTTAGTTCCCAGAATGAAATGAGCCTGTTCAGCACGCTTCTCGATGAATCGGTTTTAGCAATTGCGGAAACGACTGCGAACCTATCCATCTGGGGCAATATGATCGCCAAGAAATTTGGAGAAAGGGTCATGTCCGCGTCAACGACGACTAGGGCGTCTCCAATCGCTCTGCTGAAGCCTAGTTGTAGATTTTCTGATATGCTGTTCCTCCAGTTCAAACGATCCTTCCGAAGAATCAACGATGGGCTTCGCTCCAATTGCTTCTTCGCAAGATCCACCGTTCGATCGGTACATCGATCTGCAACGACGATGATAAGTCCGGCGGATGGTTTGTGTCTTAGAATTGATTCTAGGCAGTCGCCTATGTAGTCCTCTTCATTATGTGCACAGACGAGGACTGTAGCAGAAGTCAACCAAGGTTACTCTATGTTCGTCGCCAGAAAATACACTAATGAAATTGCGAGAGGAAAGAGGAATATCGCGTAGTAGAAGACTAGGAGGCCACTTGCGAACATTACTCCAAGGGCTGCAATGTCCCTTCTCGCCCTCGGATTGGCCAAATCAATCGTCCATACACCTAGAGCCCAAAGACTGAATCCAATCATTGCCAACAAGGCAGCGATGTTGAAAAACAGAACAGGAAAATATGAGCCTCCGATCGGCTTATCGTTGGGAATGGTGGGGAGGCTGTTGAGTATTGGCCCTAGGAGATAGTTGACGATCACCACTACTCCGAGGCCGTATGAGCCCCAAATAATCGGTAAAAGGGCGATTCGCTTCTGCATCGAATCTTCAATCGCAGTCCACTACGAGATATTGATATAGTATTCGGATGCCTCTAGTTGGCTCGGCGTTTGCCCTGGTTTACTTTCTGATGTGAGCATCTCTCGAGGTTGGTCCTCGGGAGGAACATGGGTGAGAATGGATGCCTTGCCCACCGAGGGTTATCCTTAGGCATTCGGGGGCCATCCATTCGGCATTTCCAAGCTCGGTGGAAATGGGCAAGTTCCTTCAGCAATTTTCCTCTTCTACTTTTTTTCCGGAACCTCCTTGTAACCTATCCTTCGACATGGTACTCATAGGAAAGACATTGTCTACCTCTGCTTCTGTCGCCGACTAGTCGATAGGAATTCACCACTCTTCCTTCCATGGGAGCTCTGAAAGAACCTTCTCAGTCGCCAAATGCCCCCACCAAGAAGAGTGTTCACGATACCAATTCACAGTCCTCGTTAATGCGGCGTCAAATTCGATTGCGGGCTTCCATCCGAGCTGGCGACGTGCCTTTGCGGAGTTCAGGCTGTATCTGAAATCGTGCCCCGGCCTGTCATCAACTTCAACTAACTCGGCCGAGGGAATGTCAAGCAAACGAAGCAAACGTTGCGCCAGGTCTCTATTCGACAATTCATTTCCAGCAGAAATGTTGTACACTTGCCCCGGATCTCCTTTCTGTATCGCGAGCTCTATTGCGGCACAGAAATCATCCACGTATATCCAATCTCGAATTTGTCTTCCCCCACCGTAGATGGGAATGCCCTTTCCTCGTATGGATCGAATGATGGCTTTGGGAATGAACTTCTCGGGGTGTTGCCAAGGTCCGAAGTTGTTCGTACACCTAAGAATAACTGTTTGAAGCTTGTATGTCGCGGCCCAAGCACACACGATTAGGTCGGCGGCGGCTTTGGTTGCCGAGTAAGGGCTGGACGGATTAAGGGGACTCTCTTCGTCAAAAGACCCACGGTCGATCGATCCATAGACCTCATCCGTCGAAATATGCACCAACCTGTCAACGTTCACCTCATTAGCAGCTCTAACGAGGTTGAAGACTGCCCTAGCGTTGCTCTCAAAGAATGGCTCTGAGTTCGCAATGCTTCTATCCACATGAGTCTGGGCTGCAAAGTTCACGATTAAGTTAGCATTCTTCACGACTCGCCGAGTGAACTCATAGTCGGCGAGGTCCCCTTTGACGAAATGGTAACGCTTGTCTTCGCTAATGTCTTGAAGACTTGCACGGTTGCTTCCGAGACTTTCGTTATCGATGTTAGTGACCCTGAGGTTCTTACGAGAGGATCGAAGCAGACGATGAACGAAGTTGCTTCCAATGAAACCTAGACCTCCAGTTACAATGATTTGATCTGTCAAATAACGGTGGCCTCTGTCATTCCGGTCATGGCACTTTCAGCCACTCGCTGCCTTTCACTCAAGCTTGAAAAGGCATGCATCCTGTGTTGTGTTTCGCTCTTGGACAAGCTTCTTGTCGTTGGTTCCACTGGGTTAGTAGGATCGAAAATTGCCTCTTTGGCTCATGGTTATGAATTTGAGACGTATAACACTCATAACTCCAGACCTTCGCCCTTTCCAAACTCGACAAAGCTCGACATTACGGACCGAGACGCCACTATGACTTTATTGGCCAAGATCCGCCCTTATGCGATAATCAACGTTGCGGCCCTGACAAATGTGGACTATTGTGAGACTCATAAGGAAGAAGCTGAACGGGTTAACGTTGGCGGGGCTACGAGCCTAGCTGATGCGGCGCGTCAGAACAACAGCAGATTTGTCCACGTATCAACCGACTCGGTGTTCGATGGAACGTATGGCCACTACACTGAAGACGATATGCCCAATCCGATCAACCACTATTCGAAGACTAAGCTGGATTCCGAGACTGTTGTAGCTCAGCTCTTGAGCTACGCGATTGCTAGACCTAGCGTCGTTTATGGTTGGCATGCTCGGGTTGGTAGAACACCTTCCGGTTCGACGAAAGCGATGAACTTTGCCATGTTTGTTTTGGACAGGCTCGGCAAGAGTGAGCCGGTTAGGGTCGTTAGAGACCAGTATAGTTCTCCCACGTTTGCAGACAACTTGGCTCATTCACTGCTCAGACTCGCAAGGCTAACCGAGAATGGCATCTTTCATACGGCAGGCAGGTCATGTCTTAGCCGCTACGAGTTTGCCCTATTGTTGGCCAAGATTTTCGGGTACCCGCCTGATTTGGTGCAACCTGTCTCTACTGGTGAATTCGATCAGGCGGCCCAAAGGCCAAAGAATTGCTGCCTCCGAGTCGAGAAGGCGGAGAAGGCCCTAAAAATGCACTTTCTAACTGCGCAAGAGGGATTGATTGAGATGAAGAAACAGGCCCGGTCCAAGCCCAATGACCGTTGAATCGAATGCCTGCTGGTTCGAATAAGCGGCGTCGGAGCGGGCGATATACGTCCGCATGAATGTGCATATCCGAAGGCGAGGAGAGAGGAATTTGGTTGTTCTCGACGTTATCCTTCTTACACACTGATTACACCTCTGATTTGCAATGCCGAGTCCTGAAGTGACTTCCTTATCGCCACCCTAAAGTTGCGGTTCCTGATCTGCCTTACCACCGTAGATAGAGGGAGCCCAAGAATGGCATCGACAAAGAAGAGGAACTGCAGAAGGTTCGGACGCATATTCCATTTACGAGCGAATAAGATCATACTCCTGCAGAAAAGATACCTTCTCGTTGCGCTCTCCATCTGTAGTACACCTCCATGACCCTGACGATGCTCCACTTTAACGCTAGAGAGCAGGATTCTTTTGATTCCCGCTCTTTCAGCCCTCTTGGCAAGATCTACATCGTTCCACCAGACGGGAAAGCGGGGGTCAAAGATGATCCCGAGGTTCTCAATCGCGCGACGGCTTAGAAGTAGAAAGCTTGCTCCTGGTGACTCGACAGAAACTGTTTCAGGAAAATTCTCGTCCTGATAGGTGTATCTTCTTCGGACGAGATGGTTCATCAACTTCCCATCTAGAAAAGACCCCACATAGCCGAAGTCGAAGAAGACTCGTGTGACGGTGGGAAAACGCCTCGTGACTACCCTCTGGGTCTTGCCGTTTTCGTGAACCATCTCTGTCGTCATGATTGCATTCGTGTGAGAGGTTCCGTAACGCAATAATTCTAAGAACCCTGTGTTAAAAGCAACGTCAGGGTTGCACAGCAAGATCCAATTTCCTCTTGCTTTCCGGTACGCCTGGTCTGTAGCCCTTGATAGACCCACATTTTTCGAATTGTACGCTACCTTCAGCCCTATACCCTTGAAGGTCAATTCGCTTTCTTGAAGGTATTCGACAGTACCATCTGTTGAGCCATTGTCAACTACCAGGGTTTCTATTTCAATAGGAAGATCCTTCAGTCTGGCCAGTGACATGAGACAGGTCATAATCGCATTTCTGCAATTCCACGTGACGATCAATATTGAAACCATGCCTAGCTGTCGGGCGATTGGGGATTCGCTTGAGGTTTTGCGAGGTTTCGCCATGATTTTACAGTGTCATTTTTTAGTTTGGGGCTTCCATGAACTATTGAAGCCTGTGTCGAGATCTCTCATGGTATTCACGTTATCCCATGACTTTATGATCATCGCCTGGTTAGGGCAGAATACAATTGCAAAGACTTCGCAAATTAGTCAAATTGAATTTGACTATTCATCGACTATTTGCATGAAGAATCGATTTGCAGGTTCGAACTGGAGTCGTTTAGCTTGACTACCCTGAATCTGGGATGCGCAAACGACCCTTGGGGAGATGTCAAGGTTGACATTTCCTTCAGGACTCAGACCGGTGCACCCTCGCATCCTGACATGATTGCTGATGCTCACAACCTGCCCTTTCGAGATGCTTCATTTGAGTTTACTCGTTGTTGGCATGTCTTGGAACACTTGAAGAATCCACATCAAGCTTTGAGAGAAATACGTAGGGTCTCAAGTCATGGCGAAATTAGGTTTCCGTATGATGACGGTTTCAAGAGGGAAGCGATTTGGGGAATCTCGATCCTTCAACCCATGATATTCTGGGGTGCCATAAAGACCCGCAGCGTAAGGGCCCATCTTTGGAAGATTCATCCAGACTCGCTAGCGCATGGTTGCAAAGTCAGGCTGAACCATCACTTCCTATTCGCTCCGATCAGCGGCCGGAAGGCCCACTATTTTCGAGGCTTCGCCTTTCCTAGAATAAAGCGTGAGTGGGTTCTGACATACTAAAAATGTGGCAGTGCGACCGATTATAAGAACCGAGCAGACTAGGAAACCCGCCTTCAATGCTCCCTGATTCCAGAAATTTCAGAAAGTCTGTAAGTGGAAGCCATAGACTTGATTCTACCCGAGTTTTCTTGACTATTTGTGCGGCGCCGAGTTCCACTCAAAAGGTTTCGATGTCCTCGGATCGACAATCCGGGGGTCATTCCACGGCCTTCTTTGTTCGTCAGGGTTACTGGCATCATAGAGGCGAGTTACCAAGTAGAGCGTAAACGAGGCTTTTGGCCCTAGTGTCTTCGTACCGTGCCAATAATGTCCCGGCACTCGAACCATCTGAAGCTTCTCGCTACTTGCGATGATTTCCGATAATTGTTTTTGAGTTGGGGAGTCTTCCTCATCATCGTAGGCGCATATCTTCATCGTGCCCTTCAGGACAATCAGGTAGTCCACTTGGCCTTTCTCATGTCTGTGCCAAGCTCTGATTGTCCCAGGATAGGTAAAAGACAAGTTCGATTGCATGATTCTGTCTTGTCCTAATAGCATCTTCCAGTCTTCTCTCATTATTTCTGCAAAGAAGCCACGTTCGTCCACCGATTTGTTGATGTCCTGAACCTTAACGCCTGGTAGCATGAGAACGGATCTGATCCACGTTTATTAAAAAGCATCTAACTGTATTCCAGTAAACAATTGAGAATCCTAATCTAGTAGTCTGATCAATCTTTCCAATCGATGAAATGGGTGTTTTCAAATGATCGATCCTCAAATGGTCCCGCCTTGTGAGACGGCCCAACAATGATGCTTCTATCGAACCTTTCGGCGTGTAGAGCTTGCGGTAGCTCTCAACTGAGACTTGGCCTTGACCTAGGCCGGCTCCCGCTTGCGAATTCGTTTCTGTCGCGCCAGCGTGCCATGGACGCGACCCCCGACCCACTATATCCGCTAAGAGTATTTCGTTGCGAGAATTGCGGGCTCATCCAACTCCTTGACGTGGTTGACAAGAAAGAGATGTTTGACGATTACGTTTTCCTAACATCAACTGCTAGAACGACAGTGCTTCACTTCGACCGTTATGCCGAAGAACTGACCAAGAGACTATCTCTGAACTCGGAGGATCTAGTGGTTGACATAGGGAGTAACGACGGTACCCTGCTTAAGGCCTTCAAACAACGAGGCACTCGAGTCTTGGGAATAGAGCCCGCCCACAACCTAGCCATCCGAGCTACGAAAGAGGGGATACCCACCCTTAACGAGTACCTTGGACCGGAAACGGTGGAACGAATTGGGAGAAGTCAGTCGCGACTGGTAACAGCAAACAATGTTGTATCGCATGTCAACGACTTGAACGGATTCATGAAAACAGTATCCATGCTTCTGGCCCCCCAAGGGCTCTTTGCGTTCGAGGTCCCCTGGGTGGTCGATGTCATGCACAATTACAATTTCGACATCATCTATCATGAACACCTCTCTTATTTTGGGTTCAAGCCTCTAGCACGAGTATTGGAGAGTCACAACCTGGAGCTGATCGACCTGCAACAATTCCCCGAAATACATGGAGGCACTCTACGAGGATTGGCATCACATACTGATGCCTTCGCGAAGCGATCTGACGTCCTCAAGAAAGCATTCCTCAATGAAGAAAGGGGGGCAAGCTTTCAAGCGCTTGAACAATTTGCGAACCAGGTCTACTCCATCAAGACTAGGTTATCAGAGATGCTTCACAGGCTGAAGAAAGAAGGAAAGAAGATCGTTGGTTACGGCGCCCCCGCCAAAGCCACGATCCTGCTGAACTATTGCTCCATAGACAGGTCTGTGCTCGATTTCGTTACCGATACCACCCCTTTGAAGCAGGGCAGATTCGTTCCAGGAGTACGAATCCCCATAGTTTCGCCAAACGAATTGGGAAAATCAAGGCCTGATTACGCCCTTCTCCTAGCTTGGAATTTCAAGGATGAAATTGTTCAGAAGGAGCAGGAATACCTCAAGTCGGGTGGAAAGTTCATAATTCCCTTTCCAGAACCAAGAATCTTGAATTAAGCCCACCTTCAACTCGCCAACGTAGGTCCATGTGAATGACTGGGGAGATAATTGCAACGATAGCAATCGTCACGGCGGTAAGAACGTTCTGGATTGCCACCCGTCCACTCCCGCACGATGTGCAGCCGGCCATCATGGTAGGATTGCGAAGGATTCTGCGGGTTCTTAGTAGTGAGGTCAAGGTCGAAGGGAATGCGCCTTATGGCTTAGTCTGGTATGGGATCAATCTACCTTTCGCCAAACTTGCCGCTTACGACGGTCGAAGATGGATGATCGCACTCGCGCTCGTTGACAGTCTCTTTCTCTGGCTAAGCCAGACCTTGGGTCTCTTAGGATTCGCCGCTTACCTGTTCATAGGTACTTTCCAACTCCTTCGCGCTCCCTGGAATGTAACGATAGACTGGATTATTGTCTTGGGACCCATTGCCTGGTGGTTCCTAATCATTGCGCCAATCGCCAAGCTGCCGATAGGTCTGCCGTTGCACGCGTTCGGGGATACTGGCCGCGGGCTTTTCTATCAACACAACTACATCTATTATGGCCTGCTCGGAACACTCTGGCTGATTGTCTTCTTCGATCTCTTCCTTCAAGCGATCCGTGATCTATCAATAGTCGCGTTTGGATTCGCATGGGCTCCTCTTTTGGGGTATCTATACCTGAGGAGGCGTTCAAGTGGAGCCTTACATCCGAAGTAATTGGCAACCCTCACACCTCATATTCTTTCAAGGTAATAGCAAGAGACGACTCGAAAGCTTTCGTGTTGAACGCTTCTGCTCGTGTCGAAGCATGGTGAGAAAGCCGAGCCCGCAACGTTTCGTTCCCCATAACCTTCGAGATTAGTTGAGAAGCCTCGTCGGTGTTCTTCCATCTATATCCCACATCCTCGGTCACTATTTCACGTGGACCACCGCTGTCATGCACGACTGGGACACAGCCTGCGGCCATGGCCTCGACAATCGTGATTCCAAAGTGTTCGTTCTCAGCGCAGTGGACGTAGACTTTTGCCCTCGAAACAACGTCTCTTGCCTTTCTCAGGGGTGATAAGACCACCGAGAGGTTGGGGGGCGCATTCCTTTCGAGAGACTTATAGTAAGGGTCATCTGTGTTCGGTACGCTTCCGATTATCATAAATCGAGTCTTCGGAAGTTTCCGTGCTATCTCTGCGAGAAGATGAAATCGTTTCTCGGGCACTATCCGGCCGGTAGCTATCGCGATGTCTTCCCGATCGCTGTTAGATGACTTGTAGAGCTCTATGGGGCATGGCGGATAGAGTGTAGTCGAATTCCTGCGCCAGATCTGCCTCACAAATTCTCGTGAATAATCAGAGACAGCAAGGAACCTGTCTACGTGTTTAGCCCGGTTTCGATAAAAAAGTCTGGCTGGTGAATAATATAGCCTCCACAGGGGCGATGATGGCGCGGATTGCAGATGCCTAAAGTATTCTGGAAAATAGCAATACTGGACTATAGGGGCTCGGATACTCGGAACATATCCTACATCTTGAGTACCGAGAACAAGACTAAACTGCTTTTTCCCTGAGAGAACCTTACGAAATTGGTTCTGGTAGTAATATAGCCTCTGGTAAAGAAGAGCCCAAGATCGTATCAATGGTTTGAATTCTGGGTAAGAGAGCTGCCAGACCTTTTCAAAAAGCCCGTAGCATCCAAAGAAATCCTCAAACCGCTGAACGTCGAATTCTTCTGACAAAAGCGTGACTTCGTGTCCCATATTCATTCCAGCAAGCATTGAGTGAATGGCGACACGTTCACCGCCGCCCATAATGCTCATTCTAGGATGAACAACCAGAATCCTCATCTATAGATCACCTGTTCATGAATGATATTTTCAAGAGTTCATTGCGAGGTTGCAGACAGTTCGACAGCCTAGGTCGTTAGAACTCAAGGATTAAAGCAATCTCGTGTCCTGAATCGTCAGTTTGAAGACAAGCATCATAATCGTCAATTATAAGGTCCCGGACCTTTTGGAAAAGTGCTTGCAAAGCATTCGCGAGCACACGAGTGATTATGAGGTCCTCGTTCACGACAATGGTCCCCCCAATCCCAACCTGGGCTTTGCAAGAGCGAATAACCTACTCATACGCAAAGCCCGAGGCGACTACATTGTTCTCTTGAATCCTGATACTTGGGTAACTGAAGGTTGGCTCGAAAAGCTCATCGAGACAGCTCAATCGGATCCCAAGATAGGTGTCGTTCAGTCAAAGACCCTTCGTCCAAACGGACTCCTCGATAGCACAGGTCATCGATACACTTTCGTGTACGGGGTCTATATCCCCGGCGATAGAGGGGCTCTAGAAGTCGACAGGGGCCAGTATGATTCTGAGACCGAACTGAAGACCTGCACATTCGCTTCGGTCCTTGTGAAGAGAAGAGTGTTTGAGACATCGGGTCTCCTGGACGAGAAGATGTTCCTCTACTGCGAGGATATGGAGTTCTGCCTTCGTGCAGCCAGACACGGATGGCGAATAGTATATTGTCCTAAGAGTGTTGTATATCACGTCAGACATGGTTCGGCGTCCATGGTAGTGAAGATCTCGCCGTGGCAGGTCTACTTCGCATATATACAATTCAGATATTTTGGGTTCATGCCATTTCTCGCCTTCATCTTCACAACAGTTGTCCGACTTCCAGCCGGTATAAGCCGCAAAGATGCAACCTATCTGAGGAGGAAGCTCTCCATGATCCCGAAATTGAAACGTATGGTCACGTAGAAAACCCACAACCCTTCTCAATGCAAGGGCGAGTCAATGTTGGACTAGCTACTCGCTGTAACCAGAAGGCGACTTGCGAATGCGATATCCAGTAACTTCTCGTCTCGCCTTCCGGAAAGACATTGATATACCTTGAGGCCCCCAGCAGCCCCATGAAATTATTCCACTGGTTGAGTAGGTCAATCTGGCGAAGCTGGTTCTATTTCAGGGCAGGGTATGGCACGTATATCGCTCTGCTTATGGGCTATGCTGGCAATTTGGTCGTAATCTACAAGCTCGCAGTGGTCGGCAACAAGTATCTGGAGGTCGTCTTCTACTCCTTGACAGTTTTCGCAATATTCGGTGTGCTTATTTCTGTGCCGACCGCCATTCTTCTGGGGCTATTTCACGTGAAGAGAACCGGAGCCTATGCTGCAGATGCCTCCCTTTCAACTGAAGCTAACCCATACGTGTACAAGGTGATTCCGGGAAAGGAGCGGGAGGTCTTCTTACCGCTGATGGTTCTGACGGCCAAGGGATTGGCAAAAGTAATGCGGGAGCAGAACGCACTTACAAGGCAGGATAAGGAGGAGTTCGATCTTGTTCTCGCCAAAGCCGAGAGTCTCCTTAGAGGCCAGATGATCGGCAACCCCAGACAGAAAAATATTCCATAGACTTGATTCCTGCACCCGAATAGCGTTTGAAGCATGGCAAGAATGTGGTCGACATATTCTTGGTAGGTTTGCTCAATCCCAACCTGCCCTTCAGCCCAGTAATCTCTTAGCTCCCAACCCACGCCCCGCTTATCGAGGGCTGGTCTTGATTAGATTCACTGATTCACCGTCCATTCCTTGCAAACTTGTCAATGCGTTCCCGACTATCAGTTTGACCCATGAAATGTTATCACCACTCGCCATTGGTGACCTACGAAAACACTCTAGATTGCGGACAGGAGAAGTGCTGATGTTTCCGATATCCGAGTAGTGGTCTCGAATGGTCAGTTCAGCGGGTACTCTCGAGAATAGGCCCGTTAATCGGATAAATTTTGACCACCATACATGGTTGAGCAGAGTTGAACGTGATGCGTCTGAGGAAATCGATGAGAAGGATGTTGCCTACGTCGCGGGTATTATTGATGGCGAGGGTTCCTTAGGAATCAAGAAGGATCTATCCTCCATCAGGATGGGTTACTCGAAGAGCCCGCTACGTCACGAGCGAGTCCAGGGAAAAGACGGCTTCAGAGAGCGTTCTAAGGTTCATCCACCGTCTGTTTCATGGCAGTTTGTATAGGAGAAGACGTACCCAAGCAAGAGTGGCATCACGCCGAACAAGCCAATGTGGTGTCTCATTCTGTCCGATGCACGTGCGCGCAAGCTCCTGGAATTGGTTCTGCCTTACCTGCGCGTGAAAAAGGCCCAAGCAGAGTTCATTTTGCAACTGGGCAAGAGCAAATAATCACCAGAGGCAAGAATACGGAGTTTTCCGGCTAAACGCACAATGAAGGCTGAGATTCTCCATTTTAGGGAGAAACTTTACGAGATGGTCAAGCTCTAAACTATTCACGTTCGACCTAGCTGTCGTGCACCCTGACTCGTTTTTATGTATTACACCTGTCCTTAAGGAATATTGAGCCTACCAAGAGCCTCACACTGAAGAAGTCTCAAATGCAGCAAGGACTTTCAACCCTGGAAAAGCGTCACTCGTATGATACGAAAGAGAGCGAGGAATTGGCAGGCCCAGGCGTAGTGGCTTTCGAAATCGAGACCGCTATCCTTCGCCTCTTTCTGCCGCTGGTAATCGGAGCGTTCATATGAAGAGAACAAGAACAATGAAAGTCTTCAGAGTTGTTCCGAAGTTCAGGCCCCCGGAAACATACTCGGAGAGCGTCGCGAGAATCGTCAATCCGGTCCTCGACAGCTACACGCACATAGCCATAGTCGATGACGACACGTCCGTTCCTGAAGCGTTTTTCCAATTACCGGAGGAATATCCGGACGCGGACATCATAGTTCCGAGAGTTCTTCCAAGCTCCAGGATATACAGAACATGGGAAACGCTAACCTACTGGCTCCGTCTAAGCCGTGTGAGAGCCAGAGGCTGCGCTGTCATATACTCCACGAGATTTCTCAAACGGATGGGAGGATATCCCTCCTGGACAGAACAGTATGAGGACACGTACATCCTGAGGAAGGCGAACGCCGTCGTCCAATACAAGAAGATGATAGCTTATCACATGGAAAAGTTCAGCATTCGAAAGTCCATAGAAAGGCAGAAGAGGCAAGGCAGAGCGAGGGCGAAACTTCACGACAGTTTCTGGAGAGTCTTAGCGCACTCCATCGTGAGGGTCAGGCCAGCGCTTTTCTTCGCCTACGTAGGTCAGAGAATTAGCAGCCCGACCCACAAAGTCGAAGGGCCGGATCACGGACAATAGGCAAACGGTGGTTGAAAGATGAAAGCGCTGATAACAGGTGGACTCGGGTTCTTAGGACAACATCTTACCAGAAGGCTCAAGGGCGACGGGCATGACGTATCCGTCTTAGACGTCAAAGACAATAGTGGGGATGTAAGAGACTATGAAAGCGTAAAGTCTGCGATACGTGGCGTCGATACGGTCTTCCATCTAGCCGCCGTCGTAGGCGTGGAACAGGCCTCTGCCAACCCGATAGACGTGATGGACACGGAACTGATTGGGATACGAAACCTCGTCAGAGCGTCCGTCGAGAAAGGCGTCAAAAGAATAGTCTACGCTTCTTCCTCGGAAATCTATGGGAACCGCGCGCTACTTCCGATGAGCGAGTCCGATAGTCCTTCCCCCCTGTCTTCATACGGCGTTTCAAAGCTGGCAGTCGAACACTATCTGAAAGCCTTCGGCGATAAGATCGAGAGCGTTTCATTGCGCATATTCAATGCATACGGCCCAGGTCAGGATGAGAGATTCGTGGTAGCCAGATTCATAAACCAGGCCCTGAAAAACGAGCAGATAACAGTCTATGACGACGGACGCCAGACGAGAGATTTCACGTACATTGACGATGTCGTCGAGGCTTTCGTCCTGGCAAGCGGGACGAAGTATTTGGGAGAAGTTTTCAACGTGGCAACAGGCATCCAAACCCGAGTCATCAGTCTCGCCAAGATTGTCAAGTCCGCGACAAGATCCGATTCTAAAATAGTTCTGGTTAGACCTTCCAAGAGATTACCCGAATTTGAAGTCAGGAAAAGGACCGCAAGCCTCCTGAACTCCAGAAAGAAACTTGGGTTCGAAGCAAAGACTGTTCTAAGAGACGGAATAGTGAAAACCATTACTCTTAGGACCAGAGCTTGAGAAATATCCCTGCGGAACAATGGTGGTGCGTGCACCCTGACTTTTCATCCAGAACTCTGTATGAGAATCTGGGAAACAGATAACCCCCGAATTGTTGGGTAAATACAGCCATATCGCAATCGTTGATAACAATGTCACCGTCCCAGCAGAATTCTATTCCCTTCACGAAAAATTCGACGCCGACATCATTGAAGTCTATGTCGAACCCTCCTCACCGGTATTCAGGAGTGCGGTAGAAAGCGACGTTCTGGGTGAGACTTCGGGAAAGGGTCAGAGACTGTGCGACCATTTATCGGACTGACTTTTCCATGCGCGTCGGGAGCATCCCAGAGGTAGAAACAGCAGGGACATGGTTCCTAATGCAGACGAAGAAAACAGCGGTCGCGGACTTGACAGTTATTCACAATCAGAACTTTAGCTTGCGGCATTCGATCAAATTCGAGCTCGAGACGGGAAGAGCAGAGCGAGCTACGCTACTCCTTCACAAAGACGATGCTTCATAGCACTTTCAGAGTACCACGAATCGTACTGTTCTCCTCTCTCTATTACAAGCTTATGGATCTTGGTCGTGCCTAGGAGCTTGACGAAACCCTCGTCCAGCCCGTCCGCACCGTCACGCTCACCGCGTTTGGCAAGCGCCCGGCCGAGAACCTCCGGTTCGACCTCGCCCCAGGCGACGAGGGCCTTGACAGACCAGAGCATGCCAAGATTCGACGGCGAATTCTCCAACAACCTAGCTTGGAAAGTCCGCTCCAGCCTCAACGACTCCATAGTCTTCCCAAAAGTGATGCGTGAACAAAACGCACTGAGCCGGCAGGACAAGGAAGAGTTCGACAGCATCCTCGCCAAAGCCGACAACCTCCTAAAAGGGCCAGATGATTGGACACCCACGAGAAAGGATTTCGTAGACTCGAGTCCGAAAGAAAACAAAGTACACACGCTGGCGCTGACTGAAAGGGATGTACATCCCCACCGCCCATTCGCTATTTATGGAGGCAACCTCCTAGCAAACTGAGCGCTTAGGATGTCACTTGATTGCGTCTGATCCGTGATTCTGATAGATTAGTCCTATTCCTCCCCATCCCTGATTCCAATCCTTGACCATCTCCTGATAATTGTATTTTGGCATTATCTCATTCCAGAATCTTTGAACCTCTACGGACCTATCTTTTGGGTGCTCAACTATGTCGTGGAGTGCTATCATACCGCCACTTCTGACTAGCTGAGAATAAGATTCGAAATCAGACTTTACTCCTTCGTATGTGTGGTCGCCATCTATGAACAGGAAGTCTACAGGCCTTCCTTTCAGAATGTCTTTTACTATTCTTATGGTCGATGGTTCGTGCGAATTGCTGTTTATGAGATGAATTTCTTGCTTTCCTTTCGCAAACGATTTGTAAAGTGGAATTCTTAACCTCGAATATCCTCCCCCATAGACTCCGCCGCGGAGATCGACGCTGATTATTGATGCTCTAGGCGAAGCGGCCATGCAAAATAGATACAAACTTCCGCCATGCGAAGTTCCTATTTCCAACACTGTTCTAGGACTAAACTTTTCGAGCTTCTGCACTAGCGACATGATTTCTTCTCTAACCTGAAGCGGCCTTATTGTTACCCCGTGAAATTCGAACTCATAGGCACAGGCAACCGCGTCTTCAAGCGTGTGAACTTGCTTCTTCCGTTCCTTGAATCTCCTGACGACGAGTAATTTACCAGGAACATCGAGAAGTGCCGGCAAGTCCATTAGACCGCCTTGGTTTTCATTGCCATAAATCTAACCCCGCGCTCGTTTGAATAACTTCCATAATCATTCGACTCATGATTTGCGACGCCTCTTCGCGTCCAAGCCGTTCCAGAGCATAGCGGGACGGGGTATTCCAGTGGTGACTACAACCCTATCACTTTGCTCGTCTTTTCTGCAAAGATTATTGCAATCCTTCCAACGTAGGCTGTTATGAAACAGCGAACAGCTAGTTCTTTAATCGAGAGATTGGCGGCGATGAAATGTGTCCCTTGCGAAGGTATCGATCGTCTCTCTGAAGGGCAGGTAGAGAATGCATTGTTAGATTTGCCCGGGTGGGTTCGAAGAGACGACTCGATTGAGAAGGAGTCTCGTTGGATCGTACGGGGCTTGTCTGGAATTCGCTTATGACGTTGGAATGACTGCTGACGCGCAGAATCATCATCCCGAGCTGACGATCAGATGGCGACGAGTCAGGCTCTCTTGGTCCACTCATTCGATTGGTGGCCTCAGTCAGAATGACATGATAATGGCCGCGAAGTCAGAGTCAGAATATGGAAAGTTCAACGACCACCCACAGCATGCGCTTTAACCTGGCCTCACGTTAGGACTCGCGCACAAATCCGTCCGAGCATAAGCCGAGAGAGCCATTGAGTCCGCTGTAGCCGGGGACTATTTCCTGGCCTTGATTTGTTCTTCTATTGCCTTGAGCCTGTTTTCTATCAGGGTTATCTTGTCGAGTATTTCTTTCAATATTCTTCCCAGCTCCTCTTCTCGTGGTCCGATGTACTGTCCAGGTCTCAGTGGTGACGGCATCGGCCCTATGGGTCTGGGTCGCAGAGGATCTGGGAGATTTGATGGCTCCATAACGGGTCCGATTGGTCTAACGCGCGCTGAGTTTTCAGGGTTTTCATCTGCAAGACCTGCACTTTTTAGAGTTCGAATAGTAGAATTGAAGTCCTCTCGGATAAGAGACGAAAGGAAATACATGTGCACGAGAAAACGCCTAGAAAAGCCCTGATCGGCAATCAGGGAGGGGGGTCCCACTGAGCAACTTATTCACGCTTGAAGGGCCCTCACCAACACGTACTGGAAAACGCTGATCAGCCCGTTCTACGCGTCAAATCGGAAATTTCGCCCAATTCTGTTTCAGATGGCCAGACGACCCATCCAGGATTTAGAAATAAAAAAATTCCCGCGACACAAGAGTGCTCTCTGGAGTACGATCCTTTGCTAGGAAATCGCCTGGAACGAGCCCAGATCGCAAATCCAAGCATCCGATTTGAAACCGCGACTTTTCCGCGCTGAGTCATGCGGATACCTCGCACCTACGAAAACCTCCGACCGGCCTATTCCGCGCCCAGAATCGCCGGTCTCGCCCAGATCAGTTTCAACTGGTTCGACCTCTCTCCAGAAAATTTCCAGAGCGTTGATCGTCGCGACACATGAGTGGTCTTTGTGGTCTGTAGCTATTCTATCTGTATGGGCCGGCTCGGCTTCTTCTCGTCGCTCTTGATGAACCGGACCTCCAGCACACCGTTCTTGTACGTGGCCTTCGCGGTACGAGGATCGACCAGATGCCCGAGGTCGAGCTCTTTCAGATAACGCCGTTTCGCCGAGTCCACGCTTATCTTCAACGACCTGTCCGTAGACTCCAACCGTATCTCGTCCCGCTCCACGCCCGGCAGTTCAGTTACGACCACGATCTCGCGCCCCTCGTCCATAACATCCACCAACGGCTCGCGCTCCTCCTTGACCAAGGGCCCACGCGCACTGGGCGCGACATTCCCGAACTCTCTAATGACCGGCTTCCCATCAGCACCGAGAGACATGGAGAAGCCGTAGACGAACGGCGAGACACCCTCCTGCGTCTTCGGCATCTCCACCGCTTTACGCATCATATCATCCATCAAACGATCCATCCGCTCCATCTCCTCGAACACGTCGAACCACCAGCCGGACCGGCTGTGGCGACGGCGAGACTCTCTCTTAGGAGCCAATATTCAGCGACCCATCCTTCGAGACAAGTATTCCAGTCGTATTTGAGCTAGCAGAACAATCGATTCGACCGGGCTAGATCATGCGCTTGACTAGATGGTTGATATCCGCGCCCCGGTAGCCCAGCTCACCACCATCAGTCGCAGCCCTCCTCAGACTCCGCTTAAACCCGCCCCGCGGAGGGTGGAGACGGAAACGCGGTTTCAGACCCGCCCGGTACAACGCCTGGACCCCGACCTCGCCAGCCACAACCGCCTTGGCCAGATCCTCGAAGCTCGTCTTGCCTAGAAGCTTGACAAAACCCTCGTCCAGCCCGTCCGCACCGTCACGCTCCCCACGCTTGACCAGCAGCCGGCCGAGAATCTCCGGATCCACCTCGCCCCACGCAACGAGCGCTTTGGCCGACCTTAGCATACCAAGATTCGACGGCGTGTTCTCCAGCAGCCGGGCCTGGAAGGTCCGCTCCAGCCTCAACGACTCCATAGTCTTCCTTACATCCGGATTATCAGCGGCCGTCCCGCGCAACCGGACCGCAAACAGCAAACCCTTGCTCGACTCTTCCAACTAGTTCACCCAGTCACCCTGCGTCACGACACTGTATGTCCGCGTCAGCGCGTCAAAGACCGCGAGCGCAGATGACGTCAGTGTCGAAGTCGAGCCGAACGTACGAGTCCAGCAATCCCGCACCCCAGCCAGCCGCAGTACCTGTTTCGGAATCTCACCCGCCACGAGACCCAGACCCCGAGGCCCAGGCAACACCTCCACACGGACACTGCCAGTCTTGCCAGTCACGTTAAACGGGACGGTATGCATCGTCCCACAACGACACTCCCAACTCCCACAACCCCGACGGATAGGAATAACATTCAACTTCGCCTGGACAGTCCCCTTGTCGATAGCCGTCCGGACCTGTCGAGCCTTCCCTTCTCCCAGCCCGATATAGCCATCCCCATTCCCGACAGCAACGATCGCCCGGAAGCGCGATCTCTCCCCCGCGTCAGTCTGCTTCTGCACGAAGCCAATGCCCAAAACCTCCTGCTGAATATTCGGCAACAAGGTATCCACAATCTCCGGCTCCTTGATCCGTAAACCTTGCGTGAAGATCTCCTCCATCGAGACGATCTCGCCTTGCTGCACCTGCCGGCCCAGCTTCGTCTTAGGGACCCAGCCGACCTCTTGGCCCGGACGCTGACCCATCAAGAAGCCCCCAACGACGTGGACAGTACGCTCTTTCTAACCTGCTCGAAATGCCCCGACAAGTCCTCCGGCTTCAACCCGCGAGCCAGATACGCGCCAAATCGCTTCCTGTACAACTCCTGCTCCCCAACCAACGACTTGGCGTAGGCCGCAATGTGCGAGCCGTTGATCCTCTCCATCGGAGGCAATGGACCATCAGAGTGTGGAACAATCAGCCCCGAGTCGGCCAATCCTTTCAAAGCCGCAAAAACTTTTGATCCCTTAGTCGGACCCCTAAGACCGATATCGAGAACTGCCTCCTTAACACCCCGATCAACCGCCCGTCGCGCAGCAAGAACACCCGTCAGATACGCCGCAGGCAGATTCCCAGCTCCGCCCTTCCAGCCAAGCTTCGCAAGCTCTCGCGAGGATGCCGATGCTCTAACAATATCCCCCCGGATGTCCGCCTCTGAGACCTGAACGATGACGTACTTGTTGGTAAGCCGGACGACGGCCCTCGGCTTTCCCGACCTGACTAGGGCGCGGCGAAGCTTATAGTCCGTCCTACCCTCCCGCCTACGCCGGTATGGGACCGCATAACGTGGACCGTCAGCCAAAGTCCTACCGCTTCCTCACCAGGTGATGGGCCTTTACATACTCGTCGACGTGAGACCTGCTCCTAAACACGCCACCCTTGGCCAAGGCGAGCAGAGTCTTGTAGCCGCCAGGAGCTAGCTGTCTCTTGTCTCTAAGCCAGCGTAGATGGCGGCGGATCGCTCGTATTTTGAGAACCCAGGCCTCCTTGCCAGGCTTCTGGCCGCCCTTACGGCTCCCCGCCCCCTTACGCCGGCCAGACCGAGCCCTCACGCGTCCTCTGCTGACCCCTGTCTTCGGTAGCAAGCTTATGCTCCCCTCGCGGATAAGCTTCTTGACCTCGTCGCGCGTTATCGCCGACTGAACCCGATCGATATCTTCAGGGTCGATCCAGACCCTGTTCAAGCCTCCACCCAGAAGATCAGCGGCGAGTCTCCTCTGGCTCTTGAGGCTCATTCAGAATCCTCTCCGGTCACAGACTCCTCTTCGCCATCCTCGGCAACCTCGACTTGTTCAGTTGGCTCCTCAACTGGAGTTTCAGTAGGGACAGGTTCCCTTTCCTCGACCCTCTCAGCTACTGGTCGACTCTCTCCCTTTCCAGGGTTTGCGATATGAAAATTCTGCTCTTTCGCCTTGGCGACGATCCCTATCCGCTTTCTCTCGCCAACCCGCGCGGCGATCCTGATGATGTGTATCTTCGCATCGAGCTTCTCGAGTTCTGACTCGCGCCACACGAGATGTTCGACCAGCCCTCTGGGATGGAGGCCTCTCGCGGATGCGATGGATCCGTACCCCACCTTTACTTTCGGAGGGAACCCGCTCTCCTCCTTCCGCATCTTACTCGTGACCCCACGCGGTCGACGCCAGTTTTCCGCCACTCTCCTGTACCGCCAGCTCTCCTGGCGCTTGAATTCGGGCTTTGAACTCTTCATCATTCTCACTTTGACGGGCTATGCGGCGAATGCGCGGGCCCTTTTGCGGAGATGTAGATTCCGTCCAGGAAGACCCGCAGATCCTTCTCCTTGATCCTGGTGCTATCCTGAATATTCGCAGCCGTCTGGCTTACAGATTTCAGGTCTACCCCTTCAACTGATATGTCATCGCCCTTGATGGCAACTTTCACTCCTTCCAGGATCCTCGCGTATCTGGGGGTTTTCTCGCCTGTGAAGTTCTCGATCTTCAAGACCTTCGCCTTCTCGTCCACTTTGACGGTTACTGGAAAGTGGGCGTAGACCGTCCGCAGATCGTACTTGTAGCCCTGCGTGACCCCTTTGATCATGTTTCTGACATGGGCGGCGGCGGTTCCCAGCATTCCAATCTCTCGCTTCCGCGGCCACACGGTCTGTAGCCGGACCTGGTTCTGTTCGACGCTGAGTGAGACTGGCAGGTGTGAAAGGTCCTCGACGAGGGCGCCTAGTGGGCCCTTCACTTTTACAATTCGGCCCTCTATTTGTACGCTGACGTTTTCTGGTACCTGAAGGGTTCTCTGAAGAGTCTCAAATCGTGCCGTGGATCCTCGCCCTCTAGAAGACGTATCCGAGGAGTTGTCCGCCTGAGCCCGCTTCGCGTGCCTCTTTGTGTGCCAAGACTCCTTTCGGGGTTGTCAGTATGAGGATGCCGACATCTCGCGAGGGAAGGTATCGTCTGCCCCATTTTTCGAATTCGCCTATTGTGGTGGAGAATCTTGGTCGTACGCTGCCGCAGTTGTTGACCCGTCCTAGGAGCTGGATCTTGAATTTTCCTCCTCTGCCGTCGTCCACGAACTCGAACTCTCCCACGTAGCCATATTTCTGCATGACCCGGAGAACCTGGCCCATCAGTTTGGATGCGGGATAGACGATACACTCGTGCTTGTGTCTCCGCTCGTTGTTGAGGATGGATGAGAACATGTTTGATATTGGTTCCATGAGTTGTCACATGTATTTCTTGAACCCGAGGCCTACTGCTACTTCTCTGAAGCATTGTCTGCAAAAGTTGAGCCCGTATTTTCTAACGATGGGACCGTATTGGCCGCATCGTTTGCAGGGGCGAGCACCCTTCCCATACTTCCGCTGTTTCCTTGGTTTGATCTTGGCCATGTCCGGTTCAGCTTGCTATGTTTGTGCCGAAGTTGTTCTGCATGAACGTTACTGCTTCCGCCCGCGACACGTAGTGGTTGTGCCCTATCTTGGCCGGGCGTATTCCGCGCGATCTGATCCGGTATCCCGGGCGTCCCAGAGTGACGTGAATGGTTGCTCCGAATATTCCCAGCTCGGGGACGTACCTGGTTCCGGGGATCTCGATATGCTCCTTGATTCCGAAGGAGAAGTTGCCGAACTGGTCGAAGCTGGACTCGTTGACTTTGTTGCTGACAGCGTCTAGGGCTCTTCTCAAGAATTCGCCTGCGTCTTTTCCCCTGAGCGTGACGACCGCGGCTATTGGTTCTCCCTTTCTCACTCCAAAGTCCTTGATGGCTTTTTTCGCCTTCTTTGTTGCTGGGGTCCTTGCGGTCAGCTGGTTGAGAACTTTCTTCGCCTTTTCTAAGGGTTCCCCAGATTTGCCTGTCGCTATGTTCAGGGTGACCTTCTCGATCCTTACAACGCGTAAGGGATTACTCACTTCATCGTCACCTTTGGGTTTGGACACCCTACTGTTTTCCTAGCCCGATGAGAGGTGTTCCCATGCCAATAGGTATCACGTAGGCTGCGGGGGTCTCGAATGCCTCGTCAGTCGTCTCGATCCTAACTCCCTTCCGACGCGCGTGGGTTCCTGGTGTTATTGAGAAGATCTTGCCGAAGTGTCCTTGGTTTCGTCCATCGACGACGAGTCCGATAGCTCCCGTCTGGAATGGGATGTGGCCCACTATGTTTTGTTCGGGGAGTCCTAGTTGTATTGCGCCTCCAACTGCGTACTCCTCCCCAGGTCTCTGTCTTGGCTCGCGAGCTTGAAGAATTAGGTTGCGCCCGTCGTGAAAGTTGAGCTGGGTCCGGCCGCCTTCAACGGTTTTCTTTCCAACTATCTTGCAGAGCTTGAATCCGGACTCTCCCTTTTCGATGGGTACGGTGGTCAGTCCTTTGTCGGGTCTGGGTAGAACCCGGAAGCTCTGGGGGGATCCCTCGATCTGTAGCACGTCCATTAGGCCTACTGGGAATCTATGGTCTCTTCGGACGACTCCGTCGACTTTGACTCTGCCAGTACTGATGATGTGGATCGCCTCTTTCGCGGTTCTTGCGTATCCCAGGATTTCACGTATGACGATGACGAGTGGGAGGCTTCTATCGCGACGATGCGGACCAGGTCTGGTCATGGGTGCCCAGGCCATTTCCTTTCGGTGTATCGGCCAGAATCCTGGGGCTGGTTCTCGTTTCAGCTGTCTGGGTCCAGATTTTCTCGCCACTTTCTATTCCTCCGCGCTCTTTGCCTTCTCGGACAATATTCCGCTCCGCCACTTGTCGGATAGGTTCAGTTCGGTAATGAGCACCTTGCTGGAATGTACTGGAAGCTTTGATGAGACCCCCGCGGCCTTTTCTCGTGTCATTCCTTCGACGAAGATCCTTCCGGTAGAATATTCCACTCGCTCGACTTTTCCTTCAAGTCCTGCGAATTCTCCCCGCATTATGCGTACTCTGTCGCCGGTTCTGAGTGGGACCCGTCTGATTCTGTGTCTACCGGTCAGATCGTTTGAGAGTCGAGCTGAGAGCCTTCTCCGTTGTCTGTGCTTCGGTGCCTGGAAGAGGAGTTTTCTCTGTTTTGACGGCTTTGAGCTTCTCATTCTCTATATCACTGTCGAGGCTAGATTGGCTACTCTGGGCCATCTCTCTGCGGCTTCGCGCGCGACTGGTCCTCTGATCTCTGTTCCTTTCATTTCTCCCTCGGGCGTCATGATTACGGCGGCGTTGTCCTCGAAGGAGAGTCGCGTGCCGTCGGGCCTTCGCAATGCTCTTGCCTGTCTGACAACTACCGCTGGAAAGACTTGTTTCCTAAGATCGGGGGCACCCTTGGTGACTGAGACCATTATCATATCTCCGACGCAGGCGGCCGGTACTCTGCGGAGGCGTCCGTGGTATCCTCGTACGTTTATCAGCTTCAGCTCTTTTGCTCCGGTGTTGTCCGCGCAGGTCATCCGGGAGCCGACTGGTAGGCCTCTGGCGATTCTTGGCCTGTATTCGACCATTCCACGGGCGCTGACGGCCCTCGTCTTCGGTGCTGGCATGTCTACTCTGCCACTCCCTTTCTGTCGATCACTACAAAGGAGACTTCCTTGCTGAGCGGTCGGCACTCAGCGATTGTCACGTGATCGCCTGTCGTTGCGGATATGCATGGGGGGTTGTGGGCTAGGGTCTTGCTCCTGCGCCGCTCGTACCGGTTGTATTTCGGATAATAGTGGAGATAGGCTCGTTCTACAGAGACCGTTCTTGGGGATTTTGAAGTTGAGACCGTTCCTTCGAAGACTCTTCCCCTGACGGAGACGTTCCCATGGTAGGGGCATGCAGGATCGTTGCATCCGGATTTTGGCGGTTTGACGTCTAGTCCGATGTTGCGTACTACCATCTGCTCAGCCCTTTCTTTATTCTGTCTTCTGGCCGGTGCTTCAGCATACTTCCTTCAACTGTCATGGTTTCTCCTGTCGGCAGCTTGGCGATGAATACGGTGTTGGGTTTTGCGATTCTGCGAGTCCTCCCATGTGTCTCTACGACCAGTGTATTCCTTGTCTCGTCTCGAACGAGTCCGGAGAGACCCTCCAGTTTCGTATCTGGACTTTTCTTAATGGTGATTTCGAGGCCTATCCATTCGTGTGCTAGAATGTTCCGGGAAGTGATCGGCATCTACTACGCTTTCTCCGTTGGGGCTTTGAGGTTCTGGGCGGTGAGGAGTCTTGCTATGGCCCGGCGTAGTTCTCTTACTCTGGCCGGGTTGTCGACTGTGCCGCCGGAGTTCACCTGGGTTCGGATTGTGGTGAGCTCGGCTCTCAGTTCTGAGACTTTCTTTTCCCGTTCCTCGGGAAGCATCTGTCCTATCTCACGCTTGCGTAGGATTGCCAACTGTTGCCTCCTCCTTCTCTGTTTCGACTTCCGGGGCCGAGGGAGCTGGTACTGACACTTCCGTTATGACTGGTTGTGCTACCGCCGCTGCGACTATCTTCATCGTGGGCTTGTCGACAAAGTTGATGTTGGGGGGTAGGATTCGGACCTTTATCCCGAAGAGTCCTTGCTTTAGCTGGACGTCCGTTACGGCGACCTTCACGCTCTTGAGGACTGGGTCTCCGACCCGTGGGAGGTATCCGGCTCTGAACTTCTCGTATCTGGCGCGTTCGGTTGTGAGTTTTCCTCTGATAATGATCTCTACTCCTAGGGCTTGTGATTCCATGACTCTCTGTATTGCCCAGTAGGCGGATCTTCTGAAGTGGACTCCGCGCTGGAGGGCCTGGGCGACCTGGGAGGCGACTACCTTCGGGTCTTGTTCTGGGATTTCGATGGCTGCTACGGATAGCTGGGCATTCTCTATGCCGAATTTTGTCTCGAGGAGTTTTGTGAGATCTTTTATGCTCTGGCCTCTTCGGCCTATGACCATCCCGGGTTTTGCCGCGTAGATTACGACGCGGGTTCCGACGGGGCTTTTTGTGAGTTCTACGTGGCTGTATCCTGCTCGTTTGAGATCGTTCTGGAGTAGTTCGTCGATCTCGAGTCGGCGGGATACGTCTTTGATGAAGTATTTGGTTACTGACATGGGGCTATTCTGCCTCGAAGCCGACCAGTTCGATGTGGGTGGTTGTTGCTTTTAGGAGGTCTGAGCGTCCGAAGGCTCTCGGGTTGCGTCTCGGGATCTTGTTTGCGCGCTGGGCGGCTGCGTGTATTATCTTGAGCCGTTCAGTATCCAAGTTACGGTATTCGGCGTTTGCTTCGAGCTCTTCTAGTAGGCGGAGGAGTCTGCCGGCTGCTTTCTGCGGGAATCTTCCGGCGAACCATGGTTCGGTGAGCTGTCTCCGGTGTGGGACTTCTTTCTTGTAGTGTCGGTATGCTATAGCCTGTTTCTTCTCGACTACTCGTTCTAGAAGTTTTTTCGCGTCGGAGAGTTTCATTCCTCTGATTGTTCTGCAGATCTCGACTGATGCTTTGGGGGATATTCTGAGTTGTCGGCCTGAACATTTTACCGTCCGGTCTGGGTCGAGGCCTGTTATCGAGTATCCCCGTTCAGGCATCCACTGTCACGAAGGTTGGGATTGCGGGTTGGCTTGCCCTAAAAAGGTTCCTTGGTCTCGAGTCGAGTATCGTGGCTTGAGGTCGTCGCGTGTCGTTGTTACTTCTACGGTTCGGGACTGGTTACTCTAGTCTTATTGTCGGTGTTTCCTGCTTTCGAGCGGGATATTATGGCAGAGTCAGTTGCTATCGAAAGGGTCCACACTGGAATCCCTGGCCTGGACCACGTGCTTGAGGGAGGTTTCCCGAAGGGCGCGAGGGTCTTATTGGCTGGGGGGGCTGGCTGTGGGAAGACCATCTGTTGCGGCCAGTATCTGTACAAGGGCGCTACGCGCTACGGTGAGCCAGGTGTCTATGTCTCGACTGAGGAGCCTCCGCAGGAGTTCAGAGCGAACATGCTCCGTTTCGGCTGGGATTTCAAGAAGCTTGAGGCGGAGCGGAAGATCGGTATGGTCGATGCTGTCTATCAGCGTGTCGAGACGGAGATCGCGGAGCAGGAGTCGTTGCAGTCGATACTGTACAATCTCCGGTCGAAACTGTCTGAGGTGAAGATTCTCGTTGAGCAGCTTGGCGCGACGAGGCTGGTTGTGGATTCGCTTCCCGGTTTTGGTTTCCGGGTGACGGATCTCAACACGCTGCGAGAGATCTTCCTCGAGGTCGGGCTGCTGTTGAAGGATGTTGGCTGTACGACCTTGATGACGACGGAGATCGTTGAGGGCTCGGGATTGATCAGCCGCTATGGCATCGAGGAGTTCCTCGCTACCGGGGTGATGGTCCTCTCGCTGGTCCGGCAGTCCTCGGTTATCCGGAAGGTGTATGTCCGGAAGATGCGTGGGACGAGTCACAGCCTGAACGACTTTGCGTTCACCATCGGCCGTGAGGGTGTCGAGCTGAAGGGGCCGATTGGTGTTCGTAGTGTTAGCCGACAACGACGCCTCCATAGTCCGCGGAGAAAGCGTCGAAGCCGGCGCTGACACGTACGAAGAAGCCGAGTCGGGGACTGTTCCAGTATCCGAGGTGGGGAGGGTAGTGGAACAAGGGGTTCAAGGACAAGGGACGGCTATCGACCAGCTAGGCTGGACGGGCCAGCGACGACAGGTGTGATCTAGAATGGTGCAGAATTTGAAGAGCGGGATCTCAGCGTTCGACGAGTCACTGGGCGGTCTGCCCGGCGGGAGTATTATCCTGTTTCTCGGCGAGGCTGATACGGGGATGACGACGTGTGCGCAGCAGATAATGTACCAAGGCTTGCTGGATGGTCGGCCGGCTGTCTATTTCACTACGGGCCGGTCTTGGGAGGATATTGTCGGGGAGATGGGTGTGTACGGCTGGACACTGGAACGGTTCTTTGAGCAGCGGAAAATGTGGTTCATTGACAGTTTCGGGATGAAACGGGAGAAGGTGGCGGGGGAGGTTAGCTGGGATATTGGTCCGGCGAATCTCTTGGCGAAGGAGTTTCCACGGGTTGTTGCGCCATTGGGGGCCTGTACGCTTATTGTGGATAGCTTGAGTGATGTGATTCGTAGTGCTCCTTTTCCGGCGGTCGAGCAGACCTTGAAGCTGTTACAAGCTCATGTGCGGGCTAGCGGGGGATTGTATGTTCTAATGGCGAACAAGGGGATTCACACTGATCATATCGAGAATACGGTGAAGCACTTGAGTGATGGCGTTGTTGATCTTTCTACGGAACCGTTCGGGTCTGAGGATTATGCGCGTAAGATGCGCGTGTTGAAGATGCCGGGCGCGTTCACGGACATGAAAGTCTACGCTTACCGGGTCGGCGCGGCGGGTATCGAGATGGCGGCGTTGCATAGGGTGCGATAAGAAAATGCTGACGGACGTTGCTGTTTTGCCGACGCAGGTGTCTGGTACGACGAGTTTTGGTTTGACGAAGCCGAGGATGTCTGAAGAGGAGATCTTCCGGATACTCACGACCACTGAGGTGAATATTCAGATTGTTCGGATTTGTGAGACTCCGCGGAGTGCGCGTGAGATTGCGCGGGGGTTGGGTGAGGTCTATCCTGGTCATAAGGAGAAGGGGTTTCCGCCGGACAAGCTGGGCGAGCATCTGGCGAATCTGGAACGGTTGGGGGCTGTCAAGTTTAACGGTGAGAAGTGGGCTGCGAGCGATGTGGGCGTGAAGATGGTCAAGAAATACTTCGGCTAGACACGAAGACGGATTGGATTAGAAGAACCGTATCTTTCTATCGCGGGGATCTTTCCCAAAGAGCACGTTTGTGTCGCGGGAATTTTTTTATTTCTAAATCCTAGAGAGTGTCGTCTCGCCATCTGAAACAGAATTGCGCGAAATTCCCGGTTTGTCGCGCAGAACAGGCTTATCGGCTGTTTTCAGTAGTTGCCGTGTGGCGGCCTCCAAGCGTGCGAAACCCGCCGCGTGGGACCCCACTCCCGGATCGCTGATCAGGGCTTATTCTGGGGCGATTTGCCGGATCGGATATGCTATCTTTTCTACTCCGAAAAGTAGTATGGTCTCGGCTGTTTTTCTGCCCTGCTCCTCTCCCGGAGAGTTTACTTTCGCCCCTCTCTGCTCATCTTATACGTTCAACAGTACAGTTTAGGAGCTTACACGGTGGAAGTAATCAAAGTGCAGAAGAACAGCCTAGCCGCACCCGGCGAGATCGTCCGAGAAGCGCTCTCCAAACCAACCATATTCAAGAACGAAGAGCCGCTCAGCCTAGAGTGGCTGCCGCCCCGCCTCCCACACCGGGAGACCCAGCTACGCTTCCTAACAGAACTCTTCCGATCCGTCATAGACAAGCCCGGAACCACCAGCCCGAAGGTCCTGATAACCGGAGAGATCGGAACAGGAAAGACTGTTCTGACGCAACGGTTCGGGATGGACATTCAACGCACCGCCCGGACACTGAAGCAGAACCTCCAGTACATCCACGTCAACTGTCGCGAGTTCCGCGGCAGCCTCTTCATGATCCTCAAACAGGTACTGCAGAAGTTCACCCCGCAGTTTCCCCAGCGCGGATTCTCCAGCGAAGAACTCTTGCATATACTGCTGGACCAGCTGGAGACGAAGAACCTCCACATTATTCTCACACTAGACGAGGCCGATGTCCTGATCGCCGCGGAAGGATCAACAAGCCTCTACAACCTGACGCGTATTCAGGAGGAGCGGCCCGGTCGTCCCATACGACTGTCGCTGATAGTGGTACTGCGCGAGATAGAGAAGCTACAGGATCTCGATAGGAGTACGCAGAGCACACTGCAGCGGAACCTGATACGGCTCGACCGGTACTCGGCCAGCCAGCTGGAATCGATCCTCAGAGAACGAGTAGAGCTGGCGTTCAAGGAAGGGACGATATCAGAACAGGTCGTGGATTTCGTGGCGGACATGGCGGCGCCGGCAGGCGATGCGAGATACGCGATCGAACTGGTCTGGCGCGCTGGAAAATATGCTGATACTGAAGGGTCGCGGGAGGTCCGGGCGGAGCATGTCCGGGCCGCGGCCCAGAGCGTCTACCCGGTGATGAGGACAGACTACGCCCAGCACCTGAACCTGCACGAAAAGCTGCTACTCCTGGGCCTTGCTAGGACCTTGGAGCGGACACAGGAGACGTACGCGTCGATGGGCGAGAGTGAGATAGCCTACAAGATGGCGTGCGAGGAGTACAAGGAACAGTTCAGAGCGCATACCCAGGTCTGGAAGTATGTCCAGAACCTCAGCGCCACGGGAATAGTCTCGACCCAGCCCTCGACCGCGGGGTTCAGAGGAAAGACGACGCTGCTGGGACTGCCCACAGCCCCGGCCTCGGCGATACGACGATGGCTAGAGTCGAGCCTAGTACGCAGGCCCTAACAGGACCTTGCCCCAGAAAGCCTCGCTCGCAAATGTCCTCTCCAGCAGCGGCAGAATCAAGATACTGACCGTCCTCTCCAACGTGGGAGAGCTGCACCTTAGCGAGATTGCGAGGAAGACTGACCAGAGCTACAGCGCCACCGATCGACATTTACAAGAACTGTCGGAGGCCTCGATTGTCGAGGAGCACGATTATGGACGGGTCCGAATGTTTAGGCTGAACTTGGAAAATCCGCGGGCGAAGATCCTGCGACAATTGATCCTCGAATGGGACAACAGTACGAATCCGAGAATGATCGACGGACAGGTTTAAACTACAATATGATCGAGACTAGTTCAGACCTGGCCAGAATGACAAAGTGCGACAAGTGCGGCAAAGAGACAAAACAGAACAAACAGTGCGAATACTGCGGAAAGACGTTCTGCGAAGAACATATGCCTGACCACCAAGCATGGGAGCACCGCCACGAGACCCTGGCCCAAGACGAGTCCAGACTCTGGAAAAGACGATAAAGACCACAGACGCGACTCGTTCGAAAGAAAGAAGCATCATTGACAGCCAGAGATCCGGCGGGTCTCTTTTGAGCATGACAAGACGCTGTGAGGAAACCTGACCTCGGGGGCCATGTTGACCCTTTTAGTAGGCTCGCCTGAAATCGCGGGCTCGTTCTCTTCCTAGATTACTTTGGCTGTGGCGACCGGCGTCAGAGTCATGGTCGGGTTGTTCATGATCTCGTTGTTGTTGAAAGACAAGTCCAGCTGGACTGTCATCGTTTCTCCACCATAGATGTGGAAGCCTCCGCCAGAGACTGGCACCTTGATTCCTGTCTGTGTGCCACTGGGAATTGTGTACGTGCTGTTGGTGCCGCTGATGGTGATTATCGCTTGGCTGGAGAAGAACCGGAGTTCGGTGTATCTGCCTGGTGGTAGCTGAGTTGTGCCGAGGAGTTTTGGTGTCGAGAAGGTTGTCATGAGGTTTACCGTGACATTCGTGGCCAGTGTCTGCCAGCCGCTGTTGTTGCCAGCGTTTGCGGCATGGATCTCGATGGTGGTCAGCGTGATGTAGATGGCTGTGATGTTGTTGCTGTAGGGTGTCGGGGGAGGGTCGGTTATGGACAGTGCGAGGTGTGATGGTGCATAGTAGAGGTAGGCGATGCTGCTGGAAGCGCCGAGAATGATTGTTAAAATCGCTAGTATCTTCCGGGCCATTGTTTGTTCAGGATACTAGCCTAGTTATCCACCGTATTCAATCGAGAGTTCTAGGTTGGTTAGTGCAACAGTACTGGTGGGCCGAGTGGAGACACGTATCCTGGATGAGCGCTAGTCTTTGTGGCCGCCGAGATTGCTAGTCATGGGCCTTGCATATCATTTTGGGCTGTGAAGGCCGCCCCCTCGAACAGCCTCAGACCGAACCTTCTTCGGACGCTCAAACCTAGTCTCCTCTAGAACTATTCCATTGCGTATAGCGTCCTTCACGTAGGTGCTTCTCTGTCGAAGCTTTCGAAACTCTTCGACCGTGTAGCCGAAGGCTTCTAAGGGGATCCTGTTCTTCCATTCCTTCTGAAGATAGCGCAGTCTCTCGGGGACCGGCATGGCGGAGAAGCCGTCGGAGACGATTATCAGGTCTATGTCACTATCCTCCAGATAAGTTCCGGAGGCCCAAGAGCCGGTCAGTATCACCTTGTTGATCGTCATGTTTCGGGCCAGCCGTTGAATGTATTGCCTGGTTATTCTCTTGATATTCTTCTCTTTAGCCATCGGACGAGTTCTCCCACTTCTCTGAGATATCTCTGGGCCTGCTCCTTTTTGAATAGTGTCCCCGGTGCCCCGAGAGCAGCGTCTGGGTATTCGGATGGGAGATAGAGAGGGGAAAGATCGTCCAGCGTTCTGATCAGCTTCGGGGATAGTTTCGCCTGTCGAGCAACCATTGCGTGAAGCCGGACCAGGTTGTGGCCGCTGGCCCCTCTCGGGGGCCTCTTCCTCTCAGAGAGGATTGCCGCTTTCAGCGCCTTTTCCGCAGAGTTGTGCAGGACATGGATGCATTTGCTGTACTTTCCACCCTTGAAGAGAAGCTGGGCGGACTCGTAATCATCGATCGCAGCCTCCAGCCACCATCCCGCGTCTTCGCGGACCGCCCTAGCCAATATGGGTCTCTACTCAGCGACGTCCGCATCAGATTAAAAACTGACGCGAGGGTAGGCAAACGTGCTCGCAGACTGTAAAACCCCATATGTAGGCTGACTTCTGCGACGTGATGTTGTCCACGCAAGAGGGAGACAGGCCGCGTCGACGGCCTCGACCTAGGTTAGAGTCGCTCTCCGATCTCATCTATGGATTGTCGCTGTCGATAGGCGCGATCAGTCTTGTCCTAACCAACGCCCAATCGTCGACAGTGAGTGACATCAACCGGAATGTTCTCGAGTTTCTCTTCGTCTTTCTTCTCTTGATTACGAGCTGGATAATCTATACCAGCGACATGTCGGTTCTCCCGATCGAGACCCGACTTGTAACATTCCTCAACGTTGTCCTCCTCATCCTTGTGGCGATATTCCCGTACCTCTTCGACCAGGTCGTCTCAACCTTCAACCCGGACAGTGTCCAGGAGTATGCGTCGATCCTTTTCACAGCTGACCTAGCGGGTACACTGGTGATCATGGCCACTTTTGCCCATATCATCGCGAGGGAAGAGGAGCATCTGGTCGATGGAGAGATCATGATAAGGTTCCGTACGGCGCGAAACAGAATGAGCGTATTGACAGTGGTAGTGCTCTTGTCGCTTGCTACCCCCTGGGACTGGCTGTTTCTCGGAGTGCACGTCAGGCTGTTAGTCTGGTACGTTCCGATTGTTTCGTTCTGGGTTAACAGGATGGCACGCTCCCCATTTTCATACTCAAGCTCCGCCCGGCAAGGATAGGCCGTTACGAACTTGAACTACATCGGGACACGTTCAGGGTTCACGACTGGAGTCGTGGATGATATGCCGGAACCTTCTATAAATGTCGGAGCTGAGCGCGGCGCATGAGTGACCCGGCTCTTCCTCTTGTGGAGCCAGATCTTGTCGGGATCTGGCGAAAGAATGTCTGGTGGTTTGGCCTCCGCTGGCCGTTCAGCATGGTCCTATTCTCCTGGGTCACAGTCGCGTCGACTCTTGCCCCGGAGTTTCACCTAGATCGCTATCTTCTGACGATGCTCGCAGGTTTCTTCGGTCTTGTTATCGGGGCCCACTATATCGACATAGCCGGAAGTGGGGAGAAGTATCTCCCATATTTTCCGAGGATGAACCGGGCAGCGATTAGATGGGTTGGGGTTTTGGCGGTTCTGGTCGGGGTTGCTGTTGGCGTCTACATGTCGCTCCTCTACTCTCTCTGGTTCCTGAGTTTCGTTGTACTGGGAGGATTCTTCGCGTTGTTCTATCCGGTCGAGACGCCCAAGTGGCTACACTCGTATCCCGGGTTTGGCGTGGCCTGGGGTTTCATGCCCGTGCTGGCTAGCTACTATATCCAAGGGCTCCGGATTGATCTCGTTGGCGTTGGCTTGGCGGTCTTTCTAGGGATCACGGTGGTCGAGATGCATCACATGGCAGTCCTGACGAATGAGAGAGAGTATGCTCCGGAGACAAGCGGGAACGCTAGGTTGTTGTTGAAGCTTCACCGGGGAGCTGCATACGCTATCGGGCTGATACTGCTCTTAGCACGACTTGTGTAGAGTCCCGACCAGCTCAGCGAAACCCCAAACCTAGATAGCCGTAATACATCGTGTGAGGTGTTATCTGTTGGACGATGAGCTGATCGTGCGGTATTACTCCCGTGTGACTCGGAAGGGTCAGACCACGATTCCATCCGTGCTCCGGAGGAGGTTTGGGTTCGCGGAGGGCGACAGAGTAGTGTTCGAGGAGACGAAGCATGGTCTGGTTCTGAAGCGCGCCGCCGACATTGAGGATTCTGCGGGGGTCCTCTCTCGCTTTGCGGACGCTAGCGAAGTTATCGACCACCTTCTCCGAGAGAGACGAAATAGCTTCAGATAGAGACTTCTCCACGAAGATCCTCACTTCAGAGACATAAGAGAGGTCAGAGCAAGGACACTGGCAGAAATCAAGATTTGAGTGGCGAGGGAGGCCTTTTGGAGCTAGTCGAAATTCTGCGTGGTGTCTGGTCCGGACGAGAGGCTCCGATACGCTTTCGATGCAATGGAACCGACTGCAGATGTAGACGTTTATCGAGTTATGCTAATTTCGTGGGCTGAGTAGGACGGGACTTGAGACTGGTACTTTTCTAGTGTGGTCTCCCACTCGATGATGTAGCGAGTGCTGCCGCCTTTGCCAGTGGACGCGTATACTTGGGCATAACAATAGTTTCACCAAATTTTTCGGAGCTCTCTCACCTTTCTTCTTCCAGACGATCTAACAGTTCCCATGCAGAGCATGGATCTGAAGATCTTCTGTCCGCGCTGCCGAGAGCCTACATATCGCGAGGTCCGATACCGTTCCGACCCTCAGTTCATCGGCCGAGTACTAGTCTGCGAGCACTGTGGCGAAAGGATTCTAGAACCGCTCGGGTCCGGAAGGGAGTGCGAGGACTGTTGACCAGCCTACAAGCGATGTGGCTGATGGACCTACGCCAGCCACGCAGAGAGAATCGACGGAGACCAAGACGCAATACCACCAAGCGTCGCTCAACAGGACCCTGATTCTGGGCCGGTTACAGTTATCGTATTACGAGCTCCGCGCGATTCTTTCACTAGTCTTCTATAGACTCGCCTGGAGTAGCTGGTGCTCGATTTGGCAGCTTTGCCGGTATTCGCCTCGGGTCTCGGGCTCGTTCTCTTCGACACTGGCTACTTCGTCTGGATTGTGAGTGAGCTGTTCGGAGCGGTGCTGGTTCCAAGGCTTCGAGGGCGAGGAGCGACACGGGTGAGGAGGGATCGTGGCTCTGGGGCCTTGATCATCTTCACTGTCTTCATCTCGATCGGGCTCGCGCTAAGCTTCGGGTACGCTGGTGTAGTTGTATTGCCTGATTGGGTCTTCTATCCCGGAATTTTCCTGATGCTGCTCGGCGTTCTGGTCCGGCAGTGGGCAATCGCCGTCCTGGGACGGTTCTTCTCCTTGACTGTCCGGGTAGCCACGGACCACCAGGTTGTGACGAGGGGTCCTTATCGTCTGATCCGACACCCATCCTATACGGGCGTCCTGATCACGTTCATCGGACTGGGTCTGGCTGTGCAGTCCTTGGGAGGATTGCTGGTCTTGCTCGGAGTCTTCAGCCTCTCCTACGGCTACCGGATCAGAGTGGAAGAGAAAACCCTGCTGTCCGAGCTCGGCCAAGACTACGCCAGCTACATGAAACGGACGAAACGGCTCATACCCGACTTCGTCTAGCTATAGCGTTTCGCGTGAAATTCGGGACGCCCCATCTGTGACGAGAGAGGGTTGAAGGATCTGACTCCTGGTCGGTTTGGAACCCGGCTCCCGGCATCGAATGCCCCCCGCTTGTAGGGGCTCAGTCATCTCTCCACATAGTCGCCCAGAACAATTATCTGCAGCTCGCTGACTCTCTTCAGTTTGTCGTCATTGGTAACGAAGCCGGTTGCGCGGTTTGAGAGTGCGGTGCCAATCTGGATAGCGTCCGGCGGTTTGAGGCCATAGGCGGCTCTTAGGTCCGAAGCCCTCTCTGCACAATTATCATCTATCGGTTTCAACGCGAGATTTGGGAAGGTCTTTAGAAGGAATCTGTAGTCTTCGGCCGCTTGCATGTTTCCGATCTGCTTTGGCCTGACGAGCACTTCCATCAACGTGAGGGTGGAAGTGAGGGCCTTGAGGCTGCCGTTCTCAACCTCCTCGAGTAGCCGGAGTGTCAGTTTGGAATACTCCGGATCCTTCTCGAGATGGTAGATGAAGGGTGAAGTGTCGATTCCGACCAGCTTGTGCCTGGCTAGGCTTTTGAGGAGGCCTCTCTCGCCCATGATTCTCGCTCCTTCCTCACGTACTCATCTGGCTTGACGCCCTTCCAGACATCCTTGTGCAACCCTAGCATGTGCCTAGCATAACTGCGCGGCCGGGGCTTGATCATAACCTTCCCCTTCTCAACCTCGACAACCAGTTCGTCCCCAGCGCCGACTCCTAACGCTTCCCGGGCCTCTCGCGGGACCACGACCTGGTGTTTCCGGCTCACCCTTACGATGGAGCCCATGTAACAATCACTTTACTCTTATGGGCGACGCTTTACAATAAACATTCCGCTTTACCCTTAATCCCGGCATGAGGTATCCGTTTCTCCGCGAAATCCCGAAAATAATTCGTGCGCGCTTATCGGCATGACTCGAAATAAGAGTTTAGCGAAGTAGCGGTTTACCGTAACCTTCTAGACTTATCTGAGAATGACTCGATCTTAGTCTCGATCAAGGCGCGTCTATCTGGACTCGTTTGAGGCAGAATCCAAACGGTCACGATTCACAATCCGAGAAGTACTAAGCGCTGCGACTCATGGAGGAAGGCTGTGGACCCCGGCATCCGTCGTCCTGGGCGAGAATCGGGTCCGGGTTGTTACAAATGAAGGGTCTCTCGAACTGCGACCACGCAGGCTCGTATGGACCGAGCCTAACAGTTTTCGCATCACCGGACTCAGTAGACGCCTAGCCTTTCGACGCAGCCATCTGCGATTCAAGAGTCCCGAGGAAGCGTCTCGGGCCGCGTCGATCATCAAGCAGAATTCCACAGTTCTGGAAGTGCCGTGGGTCCCGGTCGAGGAGTTCCCCGTGCAAGTCCGACTAATGATCACTGCGAGGTACGTGGTTCTCCTAGCCTATGTTGCCTTTTGGAACGTGCTTGTCGGACTATTTCTATTGCTCGTGCTAGGCGCTCTCGGGACATTCGGACTCGTAGCCGGAGTAGTAGCACTCATGGGTTACTCAGGATTCCCGCTATGGATAGCAATCGCGCGAACGAGAAGGAAGACCCACGGCTGGCTCAGGATTCAGGGCAGATCGGTTGTCGTGCGAAGTCTAGATTGGATACCCGTCTTTCCGAAATTGATTGAATGGAAAAGCCCTCAGGTCATTGTTCTTAGAGGCCGGGGGATAAGCTATGAACTGTCCTTTCTGACCAGTGAGAGTCTAACCCGAGCGGTAGCGAGGATAAGAACCGCCTATCCCGGGGTCCAAGAAATTCTCGCTGAGACGTACATGCAAGATTCACGATGATTTCCTGGTGGCAGATTGAGGAACGTCTCTTCATAGACGCGTCCATGCCTCGTACAAAGAGCAGTTCTGCGTCACGAGGATCAACGTTTTTGAGATTTTTGGAGAGGGGTCCAGCTGGTTGAACAAGATCTGGGCGAGTCTCGTGATTCCGGGCGTGTTATGGGCTGGTCAGGCGCTTTGGATATCGTGGAGGTCAGCGTGCAGGTCAGCGTGAAAACTGCGCGAGGTCAAATCGTCTTCCCCGATCGTCAATCCGGGCTTGTTCTGCGCTTGTCGGGCTTGAAACGGAACAGTTTCCAAGTTTCGAATCTTCTGCGTGATGCTTGGCCTGCGTGACCTATAATCGGAAAATAGGACTCGACTGGGTCTGTCACGAGTGGGAGGGCCAAGATCAAAGGTTGGCTAGCAGGGTGCATGGAGATAACTCCGGACGAGACAGGCCGTAAACTTGTAACCTGCGATGTTGAGTCCGAAGGAGCCGGTGACTTGGCTTGCGGCTAGGAAGGCGATGAAGAATGCGACAACGAGATAGTCTTTGCGGGTCATTCTAATCACCCTTAGGGAAGTTCTCTTGCCGGGGTTGTAGCCGAATCCTCTTGATGATATTGCTGCTGCGAGAAACTCAGCCCTTGTAAATGATCTTACTATAGTTGGAATAATGGCTGGGATGTAGAGCCTCAGAGCCTTCACGGGATTCCTGGTCTTAATCCTCCAGCCCCGGGCCTTCTGCGCTTCGAATATTGTAGTTGCCTGCCTAGCGGTGACCGGTAGGAATCCGAAGGCCACGCTTATGGCCGTGGTTATCTCTACAGGAACACGGAACTTGCTCCAGGCCAGAGCAACCTCCGTCGGCGAGGTGAAGGTGAGGAGAAGCCTGCCTGCGGTGGCGATTATTATGAGCCTCTCCATGGCTCCGACCGCGTAGACGAGGTTCTCGATGGTCAGCTTTCCGTAAGGGCCGAAGCTACCGATCTTGGGAATGATGTAGCCGATGATGAGGGGCTGGATAGTGGAGGAGACGCCGAGCCCAGTGGGTCCGTAGAAGAAGATGTTGAACAGAATGAGGAAGACTAGGGCGGGGGTTAGAAACACAAGTGGTTTCAGGATTGCCTTGAGGCTCTGCTTCGCGAGAAGCCCCACAGAAATTATCGCGAAAAATAGTGCCGTCAGCCATATAGGATCAGTCCATGCGACCGCGGGAAGTGTGAATGCAAAGAACCAGAGAAACTTGACTCTGGGGTCCAGACGATGGATCGGACTGTCTTCTTCCTTGTAGCTGAAGAGGTTCAGAACGCTCATCGAAAATTATCCTGCCGATGGGTCAACGATGGTTCAGGCTATCCTGTGAGATACGCGATTGCGCTTTCAACATCGAGAATGTCGCGCGGCAGATCGAATTCTGATGAGAGAGCCTGAAAGAGTGAAGTGATTTGCGGCGGAGCGAGAGACGTCTCTATCAACTTCTCCGGTGCTGAGAAAACCTCTCTTGGACTCCCCGACATGAATATGGCTCCTCGTCTGAAAACGAAGATTAAGTTACAGTATTCCGCGACGAGGTTCATGTTGTGGCTTATGATGATCACTGTCTTGCCGGTGTCGTTGAATCTCTTACAGATCTCCATTACAGTCTTGGCGCGCGCGTAGTCTTGGCCAGTCGTCGGCTCGTCTACAATGAGCACTCGAGGCTCTAGGGTCATGATCGAGCCGAAGGCGACCCTCTGACGAAGTCCCTGGCTTAGGGAGAATGGACTGTGGCTGAGATAATTCTCTATTTCCAGGTCCCTTGCGACTTCCCTGACCCGACGGCCTATCTCATCCGGAGGCAGTTTCTTGTTCTTGGGTCCGAATTCCAGTTCCTCCTTGACCGTTCGGGCAAAGAACTGGTCGTCTGGGTTCTGAAAACTGTAGCCCACGATACTGGCTAGCTCGTCTGCTTCCTTTCCCGATGAATCCTCTCCGAAGATCTTGATCCTTCCCTTCGAGGCCTTGTAGAGTCCATTCAGGAGCTTCGCCGTTGTCGTTTTGCCCGAGCCGTTCTGCCCGACGAAGCCTACAAAGTCGCCTTCTCTAAGAGTAAGATTTAGTTCGGAGATCGCCTGCGTACCGTCAGGATAGTTGTACGCTACTCCTTCGCACTGGACCGAGATGCGATCGGAAAGCATAGGTGGCTTCTTGTCACTGTTTCGAAGACTGGTCTTCGGAAGGACGATTCGATGGCTCAGAATTTTTCTGAATGCCTCGATGCCTTCATCTAGTGTTACCGGTATCTTGTCGAGATTGATCCCTTTCTCCATGAGTTTGTAGGCAAGGCGCGTAACATCGGGGACCTGGATCTCCATTCCCTCGATCAAGCTGGCTCTGGAGAGGACATTGAGGGGCTTGTCGTCGGCTACTATCCTGCCATTGGACAGAACTATCATTCTGTCTGCGAAGGGCAGGACGTCTTCCAGCTTGTGCTCAACGATGATCACAGTTCTTTTCTCAGTCTTGACAAGTTCTCTGATCCTTTCGAAAACGAGGGTGGTCCCAATCGGGTCTAGGTTTGATGTGGGCTCGTCGAGAACCAGTATCTGAGGATGCATCACTTCGATTGCAGCAATCGCACACGCTTGCTGCTGGCCTCCGGATAGGCTATGAGGGCTCTTCTTCTCCATTCCCACAAGCCGAGAGATTTGGAGGCCTTCGTTGACACGGTTTCTTATCTCGGTCGATGGCAGGCAGAAGTTTTCGGGGCCAAATGCCAGTTCCTCCTCGACCGTCGAGTTGAAGAGCTGGTTTGAAGGGTTGTCAAAGCATAATCCTGTTATGGCTGAGAGAACCGGAACATCATAAACCCTAATGTCCAAGTCCGCGATCGTTACGTTTCCTTGGAGATCTCCGCGAAAGAAATGAGGTATCAGACCATTCGTTGTTCTGCAGAGTGTCGTCTTTCCTGCGCCGCTCGGCCCCGTTATTATGATAACTTCGCCTGGGGCGACTTCGAGATCTATTCCTTGGATTGCGTCTTCTGTCGACCCTTCGTACTTCCACGATAGTCCCTTCATCTTTATGATAGCTTTAGACTTGGAATCGATTTCGGAATTGACGAGTTGGGTTTGTGGCAGTCCTTCCTGCAAAGTGTGGGACTCGGCTAGCTCTTGTAGGCTCGGAGCTTTTATACAAATCTGGAAAAGCCTCCACGCGAGCCCCGTATGTACTTATAAACCGATTTTGCGTCCGATTTGTCCCATATCCGCCAAAGTTATATCGATCCTGAATCCCATTCTTGAATCGTATGTCGGATAGCCCAAAGAATGTTCGGGCCGTGCCAACCTCTCCGGGTGGAGTTCCTCCTGCAGTGGCATCGATTGTTCCTAGAAAGATGCTCCTCAGTACTCGAGGAATCGCGATATCGGCGATTTTGGGAGGCATGGCACTTGTAACAGAAGCTCTGGGACTTTCCCTGCCTGGATATCTTCCTGGTGTAAACTTCAACCTTGTCGGAACCTACCTCTCGATAGCCACAATGGCGGCGGGACCGTTGGGTGGGATGATTGTTACAATTCTTGATTCGTTCACATCAAGCGTCGGATTCTACGGACTGCCCTTCTACTGGCCCCACGTTTTCATTCTAGCATATTTCTGGCCTAAGATCTACAAGCTTTCGAACACGGCTTACAGACTCGGGCTGTACTGGGCTGTCAGTGCGGTAGCGCTCTTCACCCAATACTGGGGCTGGTTCTGGCTGTATGTAGTTGTCTTCAAGTACGCTGATACCGTCGTACCGCTTGCGGTCTACAACTTCGGAGGAGGCGCCTTCTGGATATTCCTCCTCATCTACGCACTGATTCCATCAGCGATCCTAACCGCATTTCCCTCTTTCGTAAAGCCAGAGTGGAAGTTTGCGAATCTGAAGTGGTGGACCCTTGCCGTCGTAGTGATATTTCTAGCGCTCGCAGCAACGAAGGCGTAGGTAAAGAGTAATGGCAGACCCCACGGACCTTCAGATGGCGGGCGCCATAGCGATGATCATCGTCGTCTTCATCCTCGCTGTGATATTTTCCAAGTATTGGCGTCCCAAGGCGACAGAAGAGACGAGTAGGAATCAGCCTGCGAAGATAGGAAATAAAGGGCTCGGCTGAGAAACCGTCGCAGCTACTAGACTGCCGAACTCTTTCTATGCCTTATCGCCGCTCGCTCTGAGCCTACGAGTTACGCTATAGTTAATCTGATTAGTCGGTCGAACGATCTTGGGCTACAGAGTGGCAGTAGACGTCGGTGGCACGTTCACTGACCTGTGCGCCCTTAATGAAGAAACTGGAGAACTTGTTTTCGTCAAGGACTCTACCACACCAGCAAACTTCGCGCACGGGGTCGTCCAGGTCATCCGGAAGAGCGGACTCAAAAAAGAGGACTTTACCAGTTTCCTCGGAAACGGTTCAACTATCGTCATCAATGCGATTACTGAGCGGAAAGGAGCGAAGACAGGCCTCATCACCACGAAGGGGTTCAGGGACGTCCTGGAGATCCAGAGGTCCAACAGGACTGACATGTACAATTTCAGATATGAGAAGCCGAGACCGTTTGTTCCCCGGCATCGCGTCTTCGAAGTGGATGAGCGGCTCGACTTTCAAGGGAACGTCCTCAAGGCGCTTGACGAGAAGAGCGTCCAGACCGCTCTCGAGAATTGCAAGGGATTTGGTGTGGAGTCGTTAGCGGTTTGTCTTTACAACTCTTACAGTAATCCGGAGCACGAGGAGGTGATTGGCGAGGCAGCGAGGAAAATTCTTCCTCAGGTTCCTGTGACTCTCTCACATGAGCTGACGAGAGAGTGGAGAGAGTATGAGCGGATGAACACGGCTGTGATGAACGCATTCGTCCAACCGGTAGTCGACCTGTACTTGAGCACCTTGACCTCGGAACTTCGAAAGATGGGCGTGACGATTCCATTGCACGTGATGCAGTCGAACGGCGGCGTCTCGACCTTTGATCGAGCTCGGGAGATTCCTATCTATCAAATTGAATCAGGTCCGATCGGCGGGATAATTGGAGCCACTTTTCTCGGCAGAGTGATCGGCGAGCCCAATGTCCTCTCACTGGACGTAGGAGGCACGACGGCGAAGACATCGCTCGTGGATGATGGAGAGGTGAAGGTCAACACGGATTACAAGGTCGCTAGGTCGGCTTTCTCTTCCGGCTATCCTGTGAAGGTGCCGGTTGTCGATATAGTCGAGATCGGGGCAGGGGGAGGGAGCATAGCTTGGGCCAACGAGGTCGGGTCGTTGAACGTGGGTCCTCAATCGGCTGCAGCCGACCCTGGACCCGCCTGCTACGACAGGGGCGGAAAGAGCCCCACAGTCACAGACGCTTTCCTCTTGACAGGAGTAATCGATCCTGACTACTTCTTGGGCGGAGAGATCAAGCTGCAAAAGTCAAGGTCAGAAGAGGCGTTCAAGGAACTGGCATCGACACTGGGCAGATCCCTCAGAGATGCGGCCATCGGCACGATACAGGTGGCCATTGCTAACATGATCAACGCGCTCAAGCTGGTTTCGGTCCGGAGAGGCTACGATCCGAGGGATTTCGCAATGGTGGCTTTTGGTGGAGGGGGTCCCATGTTTGCAACAGCGTTGGCGAGAGAGCTGGGCGTTGAGAGAGTAATCGTGCCGCGTGTTCCAGGGGTCTTCTCTGCGCTTGGTATGCTTCTGACGGATCTTCGGCATGACTTTCTCCAAACGAGGGTGCTTAGGCTGTCCCAAGAGGCTCTGAAAGAAGCCTTGGGTGTTGGAGAGGGATTCAGAGAGGAGGCTGTGAAGAGGTTTGAAGAAGAGCGTGTGTTGTTAGCGGATGTCTGGCACGAGCTCTCATTCGACCTTAGATACCTAGGCCAGGAGCACACGGTCAACGTTCCAATAGACTGGAAAGATTCCGTGGCCGACGTAGAGAAGAAATTCCATGATCGTCATTTCAAAGAGTACACCTTCAAGCTAACGGATCCCCTGGAGATCGTGAACATTCACGTTGCATCCTACGGCAAGGTGAAGAAACCCCGGCTCAAGAAGTACAAAGCGTCAGGCGCGGTCGGCGACGCCCTAAAGGGGAAGAGAAACGTGGTCTTCGAAAACGGGAAGCTCGTACGGATCCCCGTCTTCCAACGGGACAAGCTACCGTCAAAGAATCGTCTCAAGGGACCCGCGATCATAGAGGAGCCTACTTCTACAACCATCTTGCGTCCCGGCGACAAGCTCATGGTCGATGATTATGGAAATCTCATGATCAGTATCCCGGGAAGCGGTTGAGGATGGTCAGGAAGGGAGTTACCGAAAGTTTCACCTTGGACATTATCCAGAACTCGCTCATTACTGCCGCCGAAGAGATCTTCGCCGTCTTCGGCCGCACGAGCAAGAGCCCAGTCATCTACGAAGTTCTCGATTACGCTTGCGGCTTGACCGACAACCAGGGGAGGATGATTGCGCAAGCGAACGGGGTCCCGGGGTTTCTTGGAACGCTCGACATGGCCGTCGTCCAAGCGATAAAGAAGTTCGGTCTGAACGGATTTCACAACGGAGACATAATCATAACGAACATTCCCTATACGGACGGGACGCATCTCAATGATGTTACTCTGATCATGCCCATCTACTATCGTGACGAGATCGTAGCCTTCTCTGCAAACAAAGGGCACTGGAGCGAGGTGGGAGGGATGCACTTTGGCAGCTGGACATCAGATTCGACCGAGATCTACCAGGAAGGCCTCCAGTTCCCAACGATCAAACTGTTCAGCAAAGACAAGCCCGTCCAAGAGGTGATCGACATCATCCGGGCAAACGTAAGGACCCCGACGATGACGCTGGGCGATATGGAGGCCCAGGCCGCGTCCCTGAGAGTGGGGCGAAGACGGGTCCAGGAACTCTGCGACAAGTACGGGGGTAGGGTCGTTGAGAACGCGATGGAGAGGCTCATCGAGCAAGGAGAGGAACTGATGCTCAAGCGGCTTCGAGAACTGCCACATGGCACGTTCATGGCAGAGGATTGGGTTGACGATGATGGGATCACAGACAATCCCGTGCAGGTGAAGGCGAAGGTTGAGATCAGCGATCAGAGCTTCACGATCGACCTTACCGGGTCAGGGGCTCAAGCGAAGGGATCAATCAATTCTCCCTGGGTAGCCACGGTCTCGGCCGCCAGAACCATCCTCAAGGCGGTTACTGATCCGCACATGCCGGTGACTGATGGTAGCTTCCACCCATTGAAGATCGTCGCGCCGGAGGGTACGATATTCAACCCCAAACCTCCAGCACCCACGTCCACGTACTGGGAGGCAATGGCCTTTGTGACCGACCTGGTCTGGAAGGCACTCGCGCCAGTGGTGCCTGATAGGCTGACTGCAGGTCACTTTCTGAGCGTCTGCGCGACCATCGTCGGCGGCATAGACGACAGGTCGAAGGAGCCGTTTGCCATCGTCGAGCCGCAGGCCGGTGGCTGGGGGGCCGGGAAGGGAAAGGACGGTGAGAGCGGGCTTGTCTGCAGCGGCGACGGCGAGACATACATCATGTCTAATGAGGTGATCGAGGTCCGCCATCCAATCATAGTGGAACAGTACTCGCTCAACGTAGAAGATGGCGTGTCTCACGGAGAGTTCAGGGGTGGCTTCGGTCTCGTCAAAGACTATCGGATCAACAACTCCAACGCGACCTTCACCGCATCCTTCGGGAGATCGAAGTATCCTCCATGGGGAATGAACGGAGGAGACGGCGGAGGACCCAACTACTTCATCATCTACAAGTCAGGAAGAGAGCCTTTCAAGACAAGAAAAGTCGCAGCTGTCGAACTTGGAAAGGGAGACTTGATCAGGCTGAAGACCGGGCGTGGGGGAGCATACGGGAATCCGCTCGATAGAGACCCGAAACGCGTCGCTGACGATGTCCGAGACGGATACTTGACGCCGGAAACTGCGAAAGAGAAGTATGAAGTCGTTCTTCCCATAGACTTGGACCCCGACCAGAGGAGAACCGAAACAACACGAAAGAGTCGGTGAGGGCTCGGTTCTCAGCGGACTAGAACAATCCCCTATAGGATTCATCGATCTGAACACGATCACGGAATCCTCCGCAGATCTTGTCTCCCAGGCGAACTCGAACGAACAGGCACAGGAGAGTTCTTCGCAGAATACAGCCTCAACGTCGAACCACAAGCAGCTAGGAAAGCCTCGGGTCATTCCTCCTAGACGCCGCGGGACCACGTACGAACTGTCCTTTCCAACTACTGAAAGTCTAACCCGAGCGGTTACGAGAACAAGAGCCGTATACCCGGGAGTCCAAGAGATTCTCGGTTAGACGTACAGGCAAGATCCAAGGTGATTCCAGGTTGATGGTATCAGAGCGTAACTGGACGACCTCAACAAGATAGACCGGCTGCAGCTGCCATGAATCGAGAACGCAAAACGAAGACACGACTGGACCAGACGCCTATGGCCCATGCCGGACATGAGCGAAAGAATCCAGAACCTAACATTGGACTAATTATCTCTCATGAGTCTCAGGAACTGAAATAACTAGAAGACGACCAAACCAGTTATCTGACACGGGTCGAAATACCAGTCCGGGCAGTTCTGCGTCGCGAGACCAGCACGCATACCCTATTTTTCGAGACGCTCTATTGCTAGTCGGATCTTTACAGGGACCCATCAAGAATCCTGTTCGCGTCTCTCTAAGGTCAAGCCGATCTTATCACTGACATAGACGGCTAGGCCGTTTTCTAGGCGTTTTCCTTTGCACCCTCAGGGTCAGCAGCGTCTCCAGCCTCGGGGGTCTGATATCCTTCCGCCACGGAGATTGGTTACAGCATGCTGAAGCATCAAGACAGCGAGGGATCCAGATCGGCAAGGATTGAGCGAGATCGTCCATGACCTGGTGCGTCAAATGCTCAGACTGCCCTTCGACGACGCCACCATAGTCTTCCACCTCAAATCGGCCAAGATTCGCAACGCGCAACAGATCCTGGACAGCGTCCTAGCAGAGGCCAAACAAGAAGCAATAGCCCAACTATCTTCCAGAAACCGCTAGATCAACGGATAGCGTCTTAGCAGTCAAATGCCAAGCAGGTCATTGAGACAGCAGAAGCCCAAGAGATCGTCTGCCGAGAATTCCACGAACAACTCTACGAAAATACCTCGACGCAACACGCGTGAAATGAGAAACATGGATCATCGACGGCGACCCTACTGCACCCACACGATCCCATGAACCTAAGACAGGTTGAACTGCAAGAAGTCTCGGAGATTGGGCTCGGAGACCTGATTCTCTTGATGACACTATCGCGACGATTTTGCGTTCATCACTTGTGAGGGGTGTTGTAAAGATGATGTGTCAAGCACTTTCTGCAATGAATCCACGCTCCACACTTCCAACATTTCACCCACTGAGATTTGCCTTCTTGTGGCAATGGTTCTGAGGAGTGTCTCTCCGATCGTCCGGGCATCGAATCTATACTGCTTTACCGCAAGGCTATTTTCGATTTGCTTTCGACTCGGCGAGGAGGTTCGCACGGAAGAACCTCGCAACACAGATCATAATCGCGAACGAGCAGACCCGGGACACTCTTCCTCCCTCCCGGGTCCAGACAGAGTCTCGAAAGATCACGATAACCGAGCGAGGCTTGCAAGAGATCAGAACCGGCCGCTATGGAAGGGTCCAGCTGCCCAGCCAGGAAGAGGCCCGCTACTGGCTCCAACAATGGCGTGAAGCCGCTATGCCCAAGGAAGAGGTTGTTGTACGCAAGAACTTGGTTCGGAGAAAACCACCAGAGGTGAGAGAATGACAAAGAACAAGACCCGAGAAGGACCACTACCGCCGCCCGATAAGGGAGTCAATGATGCGAGACCTGGACTGCCAACTCCAACAGTGCGGAAACCTGTTACCTGGGTCCAACCAGAACCAACGACAGCCGACGTTACGCGACCTCAACAGCTGAGCCCAGACACGACATGGGCCGAGCCCAGCGTCGCCAAGTCGAAGCTGGCAAGAGGGTCCCCAGGGCTCTCAACCACTAGGGACCAGACAAAAGAGTAGGCACCAAACGATGGTCCGGTCCAAGTACGTTATTTGGTTGTCTTGTAGTTTGATTGCTAGTTCTTGTTCCATTCGTGAGGGGTTGGCGTGTAGTCGTTCGCGCCAGTCGCTCCGCTGACTCGACATCTGCAATCTTGAGCTAGGGTTCGGCTATTGCTCAGACACGAGAGCGAAACTGCCTGTACTCTCGTCCATCTCTCCAGACTAAGAACACAGAGGCCACCATCACCACTTCCATGGAGGCTGCAAGACCCGCACGCGACACTGGTCTGTGCTTGAAGGCGTCCTCAGCCTCCTCCTGACCATCGAGTTGGTCCCTCAACCCTCAATCGATACAGCCTTGAAAAGTGTCTTGTGGAGACTGAGCTATGCAGGTGAAGGTGTCCTGCAGAGGAAGACTTACATGTATCCTGCATGTAATTTTAGATGGATACTAAATGGAGCGCAAGGTGGCTCAGACGGAGCTTGAGCCTGCTGAGTATTCTACACTCGCGGCGACGGCCCGGAAGAAGGGCTTGACCATAAAGGAGGCACTGCGCGAGGCGGCTCTGCGGTGGAGCCAGGAAGAATCGGGAATAAACCCCAGCGATCCCATCTTCCACGTGAAGGCTCGGGATTGGGGCAGAGGCACAGAGAACGCCTCTAGAGAAGTGGACGAAACAGTGTACGGATAGGAACAGCCTTCTTTGCGGCTCTTCATCGACACTGGACCCTTCATGGCCAGGCATAACAAGAGAGACAAGCAACATTCCTATGCCGTCCAATCATTCGACAAGATCAGAGATGGAGAGACGGCATACAGGAAACTCTACACCTCTGACTATATCCTGGATGAGGCTGTAACTGGATGCCGGCAGAGAACACACAACCACGGACTCTCAGTCGAACTCGGCACCCTCATCCTCTCCTCCGAATCACTTCTCATGCTCAGAGTTGACGAGGATACTCTCTTGGAGGCCTGGGAACTCTTCAAGTCGAGGAGAGAGATACCGCTCAGTCTGACCGACTGTACTTCTGCAATACTCGCGAGAAAACATGGAATAACAGACGTCTACAGTTATGACAGCGACTTTGAAGCGCTGGGTTTCAGGGTGCTCGCGCGACTCTAGCTCCGTTATCAGACGTTCAACCGTATTCTCGACTACCTGGAAAGCTCCAACAAGATCCTCCTTGACATGGGAGAGATTGTCTGGACCTTCCCCAATAATCCGAGACTGCGAAGACTGCTTAGAGAAAGTGTCCGGGTCTGATAGACAGATCGCTCATTTCAATCGTTTTCGGAAGCTGGGTACGGTTATGCCGATGATTCTATCGCCTTTGTAGTGTAATATTATGTCATTGTTGAGTACGATACTATCAGAGGCAGGCTTCGGTGGGCCGAAACTGATGTAGAGCACATCAGCCTCCTTATCATAGTCGACGTCCAGCTCCTCTACTTTGGAGATGGTCAACGCTTTGGCCAAACTATCCCCCTCTTGTGATTCCTAACATCGGAAGAACCGCCGTTATCATAAAAGCTACCGACTTGCTGTCTGTCGACTCGCCCAGCAAACTAAGTCTTGGCTAGTTTTTCCAAAAGCTCTCGGTCTTCTCGAAGAGCTTCTTCCATTGCTTGGTTGAACTCTTCGTCTGCGAATGTATCAGGCTTCTTATTCTGCCCCAACATGTTCGTATACACTATTCTCCTCTGTTCTCAGCTAAATTGGTTGCTATCCATTCTTCCACGCGGTCGAGTGAGATTCTGCCGGCTGCGATATCCGCTAGAAAGACATACGTCTCTTGAGATTTGGCTTTGATCTCATATCCATTCAGTCGGAGGAATAGTTTCACGAGTTCGAATGCTGTCCTCTTGTTTCCATTCACGAATGGGTGCTGTGAGATAAGATTGTAGAGTAGGAATGATGCTTTCCTCTTGACCGCGTGACGATCACCTGCGTTCCCGCCGATCTGTTTCACCGCTTCTAACACATATTCCAAATTGGACCTGCTGAGATCCCCGTGCTCGCCACCAGTCACGTCTAGGACACGATTGTGTAAGCGCTCAACCTGTTCTAACGAGGGGTACCTGATTCCCTTCATGTTTCATTCAACCTTTCTCTTTTTCAGATTCGTCTTCAACCAAGCATCAGATGAAACAAGTTCGAGTTTTCCACCCCTGACTATTGCAATCCTTTTGTCGTCTCGCAGTATCACGGTCTCGGGCTTCCAATCTTTACGATCCTTCGCCATCTCCGACATCAGCAGACCCATTAGGTACCCTCTGATGTGAGTGTACAAATTCGCCGCCAAGACCCCTTTCAAAGTATACGGCTGGGAGCGCCCGACAACATCCTCCATTCTCCACCTTCCGTTTTCGTCACGGTATGCCTTATCGGGACCAAGCTTTGTCGGATACAGTTTCACCTGATAATATTGGCGAGTCTCGCCAGACAGTTCCTTGCAGAACTGGTCAATCGTGATTCCGTCGGCCTCAGTTTTCATTTGGATTGCTCTCAGTCGCATCCTATCCGAGACCGTGACTCTTGCGTGGTCCACCCTGATCTCTAACCGACGTCTACCCAAGGTTCACCCGAAGAGTCCAAGACCGACCAAGATACCGTATTTAGGAATCGTCATCTGCAACCTTCATTATTGCTTCCTCGGACTGCCGACTAATTCCCGAAAGATTCCTCGAATCTGCCTGAAATGATGCTTGTCTGTGGAGAGGATTATCCAGAGCTAGGCCCTCCTCAAAACCGCTCCGTCCGCGGAATCCTACGTGCTAACCACAGTTGAAAAAGGTACATACGAATACGCTCAGCCATCCGGCCTCACTGCTGGAGCACACGTGAAGCCTGACCATGATTCGCCCAAAGAGACCGGAATCTAATCGTGTCAAGATTCGGAAGGCAACTGCGGTCGACAAGGCTCCGATTCTAGAGATTTGTAAGAACATCTGGAACGGCCACGACTATCTCCCGGGGGTCTGGGATGACTGGCTCGCCGACAAAGACGGTAGACTCATAGTCGCGACTGTCAAGGGAAGAACTGTAGGCGTTGCCCATGCCAGCCTCCAGACCCCTGACGTTGCCTGGCTCGAAGGCGTCAGGGTCCACGAGCAATACCGGGGCCTCGGAATCGCTGGTAAGCTGAACAGAGCACTCGTAGAATGGGCGAGAAAGAGACGAGCACGTGTTGCACGCCTTTGCACAGGCAGCTCAAACATAGCCTCCAAGAAACATCTAGCGAAGATAGAATTCCCTTTGCTGCAGACCTTCCACCGGCTAGACGCGACCAGAGGACTCCACGCCAAACCTGCGAATGTCACCAGACCAAGACGTTCGACAAAAGCTCTCTGGGAGTGGTTGAGCGCTCGCCCCGAGTTTGCAGACAACCGTGCGATGTATTCTGACGGGTGGACATGGCATCCTCTTACAGCTCAAGCTTTCAGAAAACATGCGGCCCACGGCTGCGTCCTCCTCACATCAAGAAGCAAACAGACGAGAGCCTGCTGCATCCTCCTAGCCGAGGACGAAGTCTTGACAGTGGGATTTGTTGCGGGAGAGCCGAGTGAGGTTGGAAGGCTGATGCGAATGTCACGATTCTTGATGCTTCAGAAGAGGCGCAGAAAGCTCCGGGTCCTCCTCCCCGCGAAATCGCCCTTGATTCGAGCCCTGCAACGTTCGAGCTTTGAGAAGACCGGAAAGATCCTGGTCTACGAGAAATTCCTGGAAGAATGACGGTACGGTCTAACCCGACCGCCCTTCATGTCTCTCAACCCTTCCCTCGAAGCCTTTGATGTGCGAGAATCGCTCGACACCTCGAGGGTCTCCAGAATCTCGTCTAGCAACTCCCGCGTATGAACCAAGAGTTCGACATCCTGCTTCCTTAGTATGGCGGTGGCCAATTCAGGTATCAAGGGGGAGACTCGACATATTACGGCTTTGACCCAGAAATCGCGTTCGCCGTCCTGGTCGCTATTTGATAAATACCTGTTCTGTTGTAGTCTGGGGCTGCCTTGACAGAGCCTCTGCTTGTCTCGCCTAGGGTGTCCTATGTTGAACGCGTTATCGGGATTCCAGACATTGAGCTGTTCGACCTTTCAAAGGATGGAAAGACGGCGCTCGTACTCTCTAACAGGACCGGCTCATACCAGCTGGCCGCTCTGGACACGAGAGGCGGCCAGCTACGCCCCGTTTCCCATGGAAAGGAGCGGGTGGCATGTGCCCGCATCTCCAACGACTCGGAGACAGTCTGCTTCTCAAGAGACTTTGGCGGAAGAGAAGAACACCAGCTCTTCACAATACCTCTAGAAGAGGGCGAAGAAGAGGAACAACTTACACAACTACCCTCGACTAGGGTATTCGACTTCAACTGGTCCAACGGCGACGACCGGCTGACGCTCGCAGGCGCGACAAATGAGGCGAACGGGCTCTGGATCGTCGACTCGAGCAACGGCACTCACGCCCAGATCTTTCAGAATCGGCACTGGGTCTTCAGCCCCGAATGGTCACGGGACGATTCCCGGATCTGTGTCTCAGCCAAGACGACAGAACATCCCACAGCCGCGGAACTTGGCTTCCTCTCCCCCGAAGGAGGACAAGAGCCACTGGTCTACACTCCAAAGCCTGGCTCGGAGAATACGAACGGCGGATGGCACCCCTCACAGCCCACTGTCCTGTTCAAGACAGACGCTAGAGGCAGATACGAACTCGCACTCTACAAGACAGAGACCCAAGAGCTAAGCTATCTCAAAGGCAACGATCTCGGCCTCGACTTTCCAGTCTTCTCCTGGATGCCTGACGGAGGATCAATCTACTACCTCGCCGCGAACAAGGGACGGACCCGTCTGTACATCGAATCCGTCGACACCTCCGAACCCCCAAGAGAGGTTCCCCTTCCCGACGGCTACCATGCTGGCTTCTTCGGCAGCTCGGTAAAGGCTGCTCGGTCCGGCGATCATTTCGTCTTCTCCTGGTCCTCGCTCTCCACGCCGCCCACCCTGTCCAGATTGAATACGGCTACCGGAAGAGTCGAGACGCTCCACGAGCACTACACAGACCTACCACTAGGACGCGCCGAGCCTGTAGTCTACGGCTCGTTCGACGGTCGCCCGATACACGGATGGTTCCTCCGACCCGCACAAATGGAAGGCCGCCGTCCCTGCGTCCTCTGGATACACGGCGGACCCGCCTGGGAGGTGGCAGACGCTTGGAACCCGGCCATCCAGTCGTTCCTAGTTGCGGGCTACACGCTCTTCGCTCCGAACATCCGCGGCAGCACCGGCTACGGCGTCGAGTTCCAGAACCTCAACATACACGACTGCGGAGGCGCGGACCTCAAGGACGTCGAAGAAGCCGCCAAGTATCTCCAAACACGGCACGACGTGGACCCTTCTAGGATCGCGCTCGTCGGCGCAAGCTACGGCGGCTTCATGACATTCCTCGCAACCACAAAACTCCCCGACTACTGGGCCGCAGCCGCAGCAATCGTCGGAATCACAGACTGGAGAGAAATGTACGACCTATCAGACGCGGCCTTCCGCAGCTTCATCGAACGATACTTCGGAAAACCAGAAGACAACCCCCAGCTCTACGCAGACCGCTCACCCATCAACTTCGTCGACAATATCAAAGCCCCGCTCCTCATCTGGCACAGGGGAAACGACAGCCGCTGCCCACTACAGCCAGTCCAGAAGTTCGCCGACCGGCTCAACGTTCTAGGCAAGGAGTACGAGATGAACGTGGTCTGGGACGAAGGCCACGGATTCCAGAAGACCGAAAACCTGGCCCGCCAATACAAATCAGTCGTCGAGTTCCTAGACAAGAAACTAGTGCAGCCCAGCTAGGCCCGAAACGCATCGAACAATGCGAAACGCTTAACTGCATGGTACCGCCTCCGTTCACATGGTGGGCTGATTTTTGGGCCAGGTCGCGACGGTCACCAGCAAGAGCATGATAACCATCCCTGCAAAGATACGGCAGAAGTACGGCTTCAAGCAGGGGTCCAAGCTCGAGTTCATCGACACCGAGGAAGGCATACTCCTAGTCCCCGTCAAGACCCTGCGCGAGCTGAGGGGCGCGTTCAAGTCGCATGAGAAGATCATCCGGCAAGCCATCAAAGAAATGGAACGGGAGCACAGAGAGGAAGCCCGGACCTGAAAGAAAACCTAGTCCTGGACGCCGGGGTCCTCGCCCTACACTTCATCTCAAACCCCAAAGTCAAAAGGTTCTTCGACGAGATAGATGACGAAGAGAAGCAAGGCTTCGTCTCCTCCGTCAACCTCTCCGAATTCCACTACAAGACATGCCAGAAACTGGGCAAACCGGTCGCAGACATCCGCTACTACCAGCTCAGAAGAACAAGCCTCAGAATAGTCGAGACAGACGAGGAACTCTCAAGAATAGCAGGGCATGAAAAATGCCGGCAGCAGAAGCTCTCCCTCGCAGACTGCTACGCCCTCGGCCTCGCCAAACGCGTGAAGGCCACACTCCTCACTACAGACAGTGAACTCGCCAAGGTCAGAGAGATCCGCTCCCTACTATTCACTCCCTAGCATCCTGGAAACGCCAACAACCCAACCCTCACAGCCGAAACCTCATGTCAGAGTCTTGCTCCGCAACTGGGACACTTCAGCGTCCCTCCCGGGATGCTGTTACCACAGTTCGGGCAGTACTTCCTCAGCACGGGAGCCGCCGTCAACGTCGGCTGCGACCCCATCGAGTATGAGGATCTCGCCGACAGCCCAGACCTCTCCAGCTGCGAGATAGCTCCATCAACAGTCACCTTCACGATGCTGGCGTATAGGCCGATAGTAGCGATTAGGACGCTAAGAAAGATTCCGACGAAGAACGCGGCCAGAAAGGCCGCAGGATTCGACGCTACAGCCGCCGGGTTAGAAACAACCCCAGCAAGAGTGCCACCAGTGATCAATACTGCGACTATTCCAGCGACGATCGCCCAGACAATGCTCCAGAGAAATATGACGATGCCCCTACCGAACGCAAAACCCCACCCGACCATGACGCTTGCCCGAACCCTCGTCGATACTTAAGACACCCGGAAAAAATTCTCGACCACAAGTGGTTCCTGTCGATCCTGGATCTTCATCGGGATTTTTTTTCTACGTGTTGACGGCCAGTTTTTATTCTCACCAACATAATCATGGCGAGTCCGGGAAGCTTGAGAATGTCCCATCGCAAGCGGAAGGTAGAGACTGTCAATTCGACGGGTCGGACACTTCGAACGTTGAGTGGTGAAGCCCGCGTCAAACTCGCCGCCGAGATGAGCTCGGCCGTATCAGCCATCATGCTTGACTCGATTCTGGACCGCAACCCTGGAATATCAAAAACGAGACTCGTGAAGCTGGCTCACAAGAGACTCGAGCCGGGACGTAGGATCCGCTGAAGACCCGGTCTTTCACCGAGTTTTTCAAAGCCCTCGTCTCCCTCCTCAACAAATCCGGCTACGAATACGCGATAACGGGTGCCATGGCAGCCAGCTACTATGGTCTGCCCCGAACGACGCTGGATGTGGACTTCATCGTCCAACTCTCCAATGAGCAGCTTGACCCTTTCCTGGACAAGCTCGCCGGGTTCGGGCTCGAGGTGGACAGGACTAGGATCAAGAGACGATTGAGAGCAGGATACAACATCGTAACTCTCAGAGACAAGGCCTCTCAGAACAGAGTTGACTTCATCATCCAGACAACAGGGAAGATCCATCGACGCCCCGGAAGAGCCCTTGGACTAAAGTCCTTCTATCAATCTCCCGAAGCGCTCATTCTCGCAAAGCTGCGGATGATCAAGGCAACCCACCCGCCGGAGAGAAGCTTCAAAGATCGAGACGACATTAGACAGATACTCGCAAACATCAAGACCAGCAGACGAAAGCTCTTCCGACTTGCAGAAGAACAACACACCGGCGCGTTTCTCAAGGAGATCCTCGAACTATCATAGCTGGCCACCAAAGGGGCCTCACATTTTTCAGCACAGTCATCATAATCCACCAGCTTTGAAGCTGGACCAGCCAGTTGCGAGATTTGCAATGCCCTGACGCTCCGAGACAAAATCGCGAATCAAGTCTAAGAAAACCGAAATCGAGAACGGTCGACTTGCATATCCCGGCCGGGAAGTCTCGAACGTTCCAGAGAAAGACATGGATATACCCCTTCGCCCGGCAATCGTGGGATAGCCGGCATGAGGGAATCTCTTCAAATGTGGCAGAATGTAACCGTCACCTTTAAACATCAACCGAAACAGGGGTTCTCGGTCATTATTTCATGAGAAGTCACGCGCGACCGATCATATTGTTCGCTCTGACCCTTGCCAGCCTCTTGCTGGCCCCCGCCATTCAGGGGGCGCACGCGGCCCCTACCTATACTCCCGGAGTCAAACCCGGTGATATGGCCGTCTACGCCCGCGCCTCTGGGTCGTGGGGCCTGGGGGGCCCCCCGCAGCCGCCCTTTTCGCAGTTCATCGACCTCAACTACACAACGCTTCAAGTCACCAGCGTGACCGGAGAGAATGTGACTGCCGCCCAGACATTCGTCTATGCCAACAAGACAAGCGTATCCGACACGATTCTCGGTAGCGTGGCCACAGACTCGGGCAACATTACGTTCTGGTTCATAGCCGCGAACTTGACGGCGGGTGATCCGATCTATACAACCCCGAACCCACCGGTCATTAATCAGACGTTTACACAAACCTTCGCGGGCGCACCTAGAACCGTCGACGCGCTTAACATAACACAGACTCCATCTCCCGGCGTCGTGCTGTTTGTCAACGTCTGGTGGGACCAGGCAACAGGCATCCTACTCCTCATCGACTACATAGTAACAACGCCCACAGGATCCGCATCGCTCTTCGCGAGTCTGGTCGAGACGAACATTTGGAGCCCAGTCCCGCAACCTGGATTTGGGATCGGCACGGACCCCAACTTCCTGACAATTCAGGAAGGCGGCTCAAACAGTAGCACCATTAGACTGGTCAGCGAACTGGGTTTCTCAGGAAGCATCACCATCACGCCCGTTGCCTTCCTATGCAACTTCAACAGCACCATCGGCTTCTGCCCAATCGTCACATTCACACCATCCACAGTCTTCCTAGCGCCCGGCGGTGAAGCCTTCGAAACCATGAATACTACCATCCCGAGAGGCACCGTGAATGGCACCCATACCATACCGGTCGTAGCCTTCAGCGGCTCTCTGGAGAACGCAACTAGCGTGACAGTGAATGTAGTTGGCCCTGGACCCTCAGATATTCCCCCCATAGCAGACTTTCTCATACGAGTACCTAACGCAACTCGCACCGCACAAGTGGGACAGCAGATCCTCTTCGACGCCAGCCCCAGCTTCGACCCTGATGGCTTCATCACGAACTATTCATGGAACTTTGGCGATGGAACTGGAGGCTTCGGCGAGTTTGCATACCACGCCTATGGCAGCCCGGGAAACTTCACAGCCACGCTGACGGTTGAGGACAATGCTGGACTCACTGGCACGGCAAGCCACCAGATCATAGTCATCCAAGCACCGCACCATGATGTTGGAATAATCAACCTCTACTCATCCCCGAACGTCGCAATATCCGGCCAGACAATCGTCTTCACAGCCCTGCTCGTCAACCTGGGACAGCAGCCGGAGACAGTAGACTTGACATTCTACTACGACTCTCACCCGGCCGCGACCGTCAACGGATTCAACATACCAGTCACACAGTACCCCTACTATGTCAACGCCCTTTGGGACACGTCTGGAATCGCTCCCGGCAACTATACGATATCTGCGACAGTCTCTCTCGCCACCGACCAGAACCCTGCAAATGACCAGTTCACCGACGGGCAGGTCACCATCCTCCCACCTCCAGTCCTAGTCGCTAGCCCAACCAGCGGGCCAGTCGGCACCAAGGTATTGGTCCACGGCTCGGGATTCCCAGTCTCCGGCATACCAATTGGATACCCGGTCACGGTCGACGTGACGTTCGACGACCAGTTCGTCGGCTTCACCACAATGACCAACGGCACCTTCAACTTCGTCTTCAACGTCCCAGTCGCCCAGGCCGGACCTCACGAGATACACGCCTACGCCCAGTTCTACCCCTCCCAGGCCGAAGCGACTGCCAACTTCACAGTCACCCCGGCGCCCTCGGCCGGCGGCTTAACGTTGACGATAAGCGTCGGCACAATCTACTTCCCCGGCGACACTGCCACAATCTACGTCCTCTCCTCGCTCAACGGCGGCCCGAGCCCGGCTCAGACGGTGCATCTCACACTCCTCCTCCCGAACGGGACAGCCAGAATCCTGACCTTCAAATCAATCAGCCCCGGCCTCTACCAGGCATCCTACAAGGTCCCGGCGACGGGCTCGATCGGAACCTACGCCCTAGTCGCGACCTCGCAGATCAACAACCTCAACGCCACAGCTCTCGGAAGCTTCGAAGTGAAGCCGACCTGGATCCAGTCTAACGGCCGCAACATCGCGACAGCCGGCACAGTAATAGGAGCGGTCGGAACAGTCTCCGTCCTCGGACTCGCGTGGAGAAAAGGCTACTTCACAAAGCGCAAAGACGAATTTCCAGCCCCATAAGTCTCAGCTTCAGCCTCTCTTGGGAGATCCACTTGAGACGCTACACGAGACGATCAAGCTCTACGAAAAGCTGCTTCGCTTCAACCACCTGAACTCCTGGTATTCTTTCAAAGTGTTCCAGATCATCTGTCAGCACGGCATACCCCTCTTCGAGTGCAATTGCTCCCACGAACAAGTCCCTGGACTCGATCGGTCTCCCCTTTGCCTCGAGCTGCGCGAGGAGTCTTCCCGCCTGTTCAGCTGCTCCCTCAGTCATGGACAGGACTTGGAGTGTCGAGAAGACTCCTTTGACAGATGTAAGGTTCCGCCTGACATCTTTTGATTTGTAGGCTCCATAGTAGAGCTCGAATCGGTTGATGATTGTTGTAGCCAGCTCCGCTCTTCCTTCGAGCCGCGATGCTAGTGTATCTCTGTTCTTAGACCGTAGATGGTCGATGAGAACCGTCGTGTCGAGGACTAGTCTCTTGGGTATTTCCAGCGTGACCAGAATCCTTTGAGGCCCTTCATGAAATCCTCGACCTCTTCGTCACTCATTTTCCAGGCACCCGCAAAATCGCTCAGCTTCAGCCGGGTCGACTTGAGGAGATGCTCCAGAACTTCTTCCATCGAGACGGGGTGGCCACGTTCTGCCCTTAGCTGTCCCGCCACACGGTTTAGCTCCTTGTAGAGATCGTCGCTCACCCTTATGCTGGCCATGCTACACAATGTGCAAGATGTAACATTGTATACAAAAGCATTCCGCTTCCATTATTGATCCGACAGCTTTCCCGCTAAACTCGAGAATTCTAGACCAGCCATTCATTTCTGAAGAATCCCTATTAGAACCGATCCAGTAATACACCAGCGATGTCCGTCAACTGGACCCTTCCATTTGACGAGAAGATACTCCCCGAGGACAAGCGGAATCTTCTCCCCATAGGCGATTATCACAAGGTCCACAAGACCAGCGTCGCCAACTACCAGCAATTCTGGGCCGGTGTAGCCCAAGAGCTCGAATGGTACAAGCCCTGGAACAGGATACTCGACGATTCCAACCCACCCTTCTACAAATGGTTCCCCGGCGGAGAGCTCAACGCCTCCCAACTCTGCCTAGACAGACACTACAACACGTGGCGCAGGAACAAGATCGCAATAATCTGGGAAGGAGAACCCGTCGACAATGATGGACCCCGAAAGGTCCGCAAGCTGACCTATGGCGACCTGTATCATGAAGTGAACAGGATCGCGCATGTTCTCCGCGAGACCTACGGGATCAGGAAGGGCGACACGATCGGGCTCTACCTCCCGATGATCCCGGAGTTTCCGATGATGATGCTGGCAGCGGCCAGACTGGGCGCATGCTTCACTGTAATCTTCTCCGGCTTCAGCGCTGATTCTCTGGCAGAACGGCTCGTGGACGCGGACGCCAAGCTCCTCATCACTGCCGACGCTGGCTTGCGGAGAGGAAACATGATCAAGCTCAAGGAGATAGCTGACAAGGCGGTCGAGAACGCGCCGTGTATGGAGAAGATCATCGTCGTAAAGCATGTCGGCAACGATATAGCGATGAACCATGACCGCGACGCGTTCCTCCACGATATCACCCGTAATGTTCCGCACAACGTCTATGTTGAGCCCGAGAAGGTGGCGTCCGAGGATCCTCTCTACATACTCCACACCTCCGGAACAACCGGCCGGCCCAAAGGCCAAGTCCACGATGTCGGCGGATACCTCACACTTTTACACGCGACGATGCGCTGGGTCTTCGACGTAAAGGACAACGATGTCTACTGGTGCACCGCCGACATCGGCTGGGTCACCGGCCACTCCTACATCGTCTTCGGACCCCTAATGGAAGGCGTAACAAGCCTCATGTACGAAGGCGCATTGGACTATCCCGAACCCGACCGGTGGGTCTCGATCATAGAACGACACCGCGTCAACATCCTCTACACATCGCCCACCGCCATCCGCAGCTTCATGCGGAACGGCGAAGACTGGGTCAAGAAACACGACACCAGCACAATCCGGCTGATGCACTCGGTAGGCGAGCCGATCAACCCGGAAGCCTTCCGCTGGATGCTGAGACACGTCGGTCACGACAAGGTCCCGTTCGGCAGCACATGGTGGATGACCGAGACCGGAGGAATTCTAGTCAGCCATACTCCTGGATTATACATGGTCCCTATGAAGCCTGGAACCAACGGACCTGCTATTCCTGGGATAGACGCGGACGTCGTCGACGATCATGGCCAGACGCAGAAGCCCTTGGAGCGGGGCTACCTGGTCATCAGGAACCCTTGGCCCGGCATGCCTTTGACCATCCACAAGGACCCTGAGAGGTACAAGGACGTCTACTGGACCCGGTTCCCTGGCAGCTTCTACGCGGGCGACTATGCCGTCAGAGACAACGACGGCTACTTCTGGATGCTTGGCCGGGCGGACGAGGTCATCAAGGTCGCAGGCCACCGCCTGGGCACCTACGAGCTCGAGTCAGCCCTCATCCAGCACCCGGCCGTAGCGGAGGCGGCGGCAGTGGCAGTCCCGGACGAGGTCAAGGGCGAGGTCCCGGTCGCCTTCGTCATACTACGAGCAGGCCACACTTCCAGACCCGAACTCGAAAAGGAGCTGCACCAGTGGGTCCGCGAACGCGTCGGACCAGTCGCCAGCCTGAAACAGATCTTCATCGTCTCCAAGCTTCCCAAGACGAGAAGCGCCAAGATAATGCGCAGAGTAGTCCACGCTGTCGTCTTAGGTCAGCCGATCGGAGACGTGACAACACTCGAGGACGAGGCGTCCGTCGAGGAAGTACGCCGCGCCTACATGGAACTCAAGCAGGAGATAGGTGTCCAGAGCCAAGGCTCAGCCTAAGAATCGGGCCAATCCACCAGAGCAGGACTGATAGTTACAGCGGCTAAATATCGAACTCTCGCTCACAATCCCCGCTGTCATCGGGGATGTCGATTCCTAAACGGCTCATGGAGCTCGAGCAGTCGATAAACGAGGATCTGTCTAAGCTCAACCTGCCACAGATCAAGATCGACGGCTTCAAACTCCCAGAGCAAGCACTCGCGTTATCATTCGAACGCGAGACGGTTACTGGTGTCAACCGGGACAAGATGTGGGAAATAATCAACTCACACTACAAGCGGATAATGAACGAGCTAGAGCTTCTCGAATGAAAAATTCTCCTGCTCTGATCGAGCCTGCATTGACAGAGAAATGATCATTTAGGAGCAACGCTAGTTTTAATATAGAAACAGCAACATTTCAGCTAGTCCAAGTTCGATAATATGAGAACGATAAGAAATCACAACTCTCACGCGAAGGAATATTCTCCGCAATCGTCCTCTAGCATCCGCTTCTCTCCGAGAGGTGACGCGTTCAAACATCCTGTGCAACACTACGATGTTGCAAAGGTCCGGTCCGTCAGCGAGGCGCTCGAAGCGTTCAACGCGACCTCGTTCCAGAGCCGGAAACTTGGCCAGTCGTACAAGATCTGGCTCAGGATGCTGAGCGATCCCGAGAGGCCAATGATATTCTTCGGCCTCTCAGGTGCCATGATCCCTGGTGGAATGCGGCGGATCATCCGCGATCTCATCGCCTTTCACGCCATCGATGTTCTCGTCTCGACGGGCGCCAATCTCAGCCACGACCTCTACGAGTCTCTCGGTGGACGCCACTACATGGCCCACCACAACATTGATGACCCGACTCTGCGCGAGATGCGGATCGACCGGGTCTACGACACCTACGCGGACGATGTCAAGTTCACAGAGGCCGACCAGTTCGTCGAGAAGTTCGCCGAGACGCTCGAGCCCCGCTCCTACTCTAGCCGGGAAATATTCCAGCTCATGGGCGAGAGGATACGTGACGATTACGGCATACTCGCAACCGCCGCCAGGGAGCGGCTTCCCGTCTTCGTCCCGGCACTCGCCGACAGCAGCATCGGCATGGCGCTGACAGTCTATAAGAACGAGAAGATGAAACGGAACGCTCCACCTGCCATCTACGACGCGCTAATGGACAATATCGAGATAATGGGGCTAAAACGCCAGTTCCCCAAGTCGGGAGTCATATTCATCGGGGGAGGCACGCCGAAGAACTACATCCAGCAGGTCATCCCGATGGCGGAGATAGCCGGCTGGCCCGTACCACCCCACACGTACGCGATACAGGTCACGACCGACGACGCCAAGTTCGGCGGACTCTCAGGCTGCGAGCTGCCCGAGAGCCAGTCGTGGGGAAAGCTCCATCCCAACGCGGAGCAGTGCACCGTCCACGTGGACGCGACGATCGGCCTACCACTACTCTTCACCGGGATCATGGAGCACTATGAGGAGTGGAAGCAGAGGGGACCGTTGAATGCGGACTGGATGGAAGAGGCTCCGACGACTCCGACTAGAAAGGGCCGACGCGCCTAGCGATCTCTCTTTCCCTGAATATATTCCTCTACCCACTGGAGCGCCTGGCCATCAGGAATCTTGACAGGCGGATACTTGAAACTGTAGGAGGATATGCTGGTCAAGGGTCCGCCTATCCCACGATCGAGGCCGATCTTGACAGCACGGATAACGTCCGCGACAACGCCGCCACTGTTCGGCGAATCCTCAACCGCGAGCTTGAGATCAATCTGCAGGGGAATGTTTCCCCAGCCGCGGCCTTTCAGGTAGATGTAGCAGATCTTCTTGTTCCTGAGATGGGGCACATAGTCCGAGGGTCCTATCCGGGTCGGAACCTGGTAAGGGATCAGGCTGGCGACTGCGGTCGTCTTGCTGATGCGTTTCGAGTGTAGTCTCTCCTCGACTGTCATGTTCAGAAAATCCGTATCGCCGCCTAGGTTGAGCTGGTAGCTCTCGTCAACCCGGACGCCGCGCTTGAGACAAAGGTCGACAAGTGATCTGTGTACGATCGTCGCTCCGACCTGGCTCTTGACATCGTCACCCGCAATCGGCAGCTTCTTCTCCTCAAACTTCTGCGCCCAGCTGTCTGTTGAGGCGATGAATTCGGGAATGCAATTGACAAAACCACAGCCGGCATCCAGCGCCTGCTGCGCGTAGTAGCGTGCACCCTTCTCACTACCAACCGGTAGATAGTTGACGAGAATCTCTGCACCGGAATCCTTCAGCTCCGCAGCCACATCAACCGGCTTCGTCCGGGTCTTGCTGTAGACCTGGAACGCGTCCTTCATGTGAGGGGCCACTCCGTCGAGCACTGGTCCCGGCTTCACCGTTACATCCATGTCCGGCACATCACTGATCTTCGGCGCGGAGTTGGGCTCGGTGAAGATTGCTTTGCTGAGATCCCGTCCAATCTTCTTCTTGTTGACCTCGAACGCGGCTACGAAGTTGATGTCTTCTACCTTGTAGGGTCCGAAGCTCGGATGCATCAGCCCGGTGATGAGGCCATCTTCTTTTGGAGGATTCTTCCGATAGTACTGGATGCCCTGAATCAGGGCGCTTGCACAGTTTCCAACCCCGGCGAGTGCGACCTTGATCGTTACCATCTACGAACAGTCTCTAAGCCGTATCCACGGGTCGTCGTATTATAAACCTAGGAAACTAGGGACTTTATTGGTCCATTATCGCGTCTCTGAATTTCTTCTCGGTATCGGCCAACTCCGTCAACGACTCCGCGAGTCGGTTCCAGTCTCTCTGAACGGCATGCGACTGGCACTGGCCGAACAGCCGAGATTGGATTCTCTTTAACTCCGCCAGGTCCGGGTCTCGCTGCTCTAGGAAGCCGGCAAAGTCCAAGGCTCTCCTGGCCCCCAGCTTCAGAGAGAAGAAGACCATGAACCCTCGCTCCGCAGGGCTGAGTTTGTCGTTCTTCACGTGCCGCGCCAATGTAAGGATAGCTTCACCATCAATCGACAGATTCTCGGCAGAAGCAATCTTCTCCGCCTCGCTGTAGACTTCTCTGCAGGCCTGAAGTAGAGACGTGTAGAGCCCGTCTGTCGCTGGGCGCCGGGACCGATTAGGACGGGTCCAGTACCTGTAGTAGCCTCGATGATACGGGATCTTCTCTGCCTTCCACGCCTGTTCGAGCCGACGAAATGGAAGATGGACACTGGGAAAGCCCTCTGGATCATGGATCGAAACCCCTCGCTCGTCCATCGCATATGCGAGGACGAAATGATCCGCCCCGCCCATTCTCTCGTGAAGGGGGTTGTGTCCGAGGAAGCCCATGTCGAGGGGCCCGAGAACTGCAGAGGATTCTTTTAGGTCGGACCTTAACTTGTCATAGGGCGGTTTCGTTGGGCTATCAGCCGCGGTTTCCTTGAAATCGAAGCCGAGAAGCTGGAGAGCTCTGCTGATTCCCTTGTCTGGAGCGCTTGCAATAGAGCTGAAGAAGAGCAGCTTCTCCTTCGGAAGCCAGAAGGCTCCTAGGCCTACTGCGGTATAGACTTCGATCTCTGACGGTAGAATCTTTTCTCCGATGCTGGCGAGCATCATCGAGGTCGCGTTGGAATAGCAGTAGGGTCCATTCCCGTAGAATGGAATTGTCTTGGAGGCAGCGACTTGCATTACTCAAGCATCCTCGTAGTCTGTCAGCACGACTTGCTGCTGTTCTGATTCAGCCGACTTGGTCGATTTTGCCTTCTCCCATTCCTCAGCCTTGATGAGCCCGCCGGCCTGCTCTTTGATCCTCTTCGCCAGCGACGGCCCAATAGTCGGTATACTCGTCAGCTCCGTAAGACTCCTCTCCTTGATATCGTCGATACTCTTCAAGCCCGCATTGTAGAGCATGCGCGCGCGGACCCTGCCTACTCCCTCCAGTCCCACCAGCTTGACCAGCTCCTGCTTCACACCCTTAGCAACACGGACACGTAGCATCTCCATCGGGGCCAAGAGATCCTTATGACCAAACAGCCGGCCCAGCTCCTGCGCAGCAAACACCAGCCACTCCGTCCCCTGGACCAGCCGGAGAAGATCGCCCGGCTCAACCTTCCGCGTCTCAAGAATCTGATCCTCGGTAAACTCGTTGACCCAGTCAGTCAGGACAAGTGTCGCCTTCAGCTCCGACAAGAACTCGTCATAAGCGATCGGATCCTCAAACTGGTTGGCCACCTCGCCCATGAACTCGTCACTATGGCTCGCAGCCAGTACTCCCAGCTTGTCCAGCTCGCTCCCTCGCGGACGCGGCCGGGGAGCAATATCAGGCGTCTTCGAGATCAGGTGTAGCAGACTAAAGTCGGTCATCTTCTTCGCCCGATTATAGAGCCCGTCGCGGATAATGACAGCGGACATTGGATCAATGTACAGCTCCGAGACCCGTTTCCCGAATTTGGTGGCCACCAGTTCCCGTCCGTCCATCTCAACCATCTCCTGGCCGGCGAGAAACTTGAGAACCTCCCCGATCTTGCCCTTGATCAACCTCGGCCCATACTGGTGGGCATAGAAGGTCCGGCCGAAGAACGCGTACAAGCCCTCCTCGGTCTTCGCATAGCCCGCAGCCACCGTCGACAGCACATGCGGTCTCAGAATCTTCTCAACAGCCAGCTTCGACCAGAGCTTCTCAGGCTGCGCAATCACATAGTTCTCCATCAACCAGTCAGCCTCGTCCTGGTTCCGCGCGATCAACACCGACTCTCCATACTTGTCGTACTTTGGACGACCTGCTCTACCGCAATTGTGAACAATGAAGTTCGATGCTATGTAGGTCTCTGTGTCCGCTACCGACAGATTGTAGACTTTGGTGTGACGCGAGAGCTTCTTTCTGACATTGTCGGTCACTCTGACCCAAGCGTATGGACGTTTAGCTTCGGCGTCTCTGTGCTCATTGACGTTGTGGTATGCGCTGTACTCGATGTTAGGAATCTGTTTGACGGATCTTGCCCACCTTCGGAATGTCTGGATATCGGCAATTCTCCGCATTATGATCCTGTATACCGGATTGGGAAAGGTTGTTGTTCTGCCGTTCAAGGTGACCGTGAGTGCGCGTGCATCTGTCGCAACGGTGCTCACTATGCCGATTCGGAGTAACAGTTCGTGTATTCCCCAGGCAAACTTTTCACTACCAGTAGCGATGACGATCGCTCTGACCTTGGTGTTGATTCCTCGTGGATATTTCGTCTCCGAGTATGAGCCGTCCCCGTCAAATACTCCCGCAAGGAAGGCGCCTATCAGTGATCTCGGGAAACGTAGCATGAAATCGGGAACGAAGACTCTCTGCGATTTGTCTCTGAAAGGAATCCCGAACTGCGAGATCAACGGTCCGAGGAGGTTGGAACCCACCTCCACCGTTCTGTTCCCGCCGCCCCTCATAGTTACCCTTGGGGAGAGACCCATCTTCCTCAGAATGGAGACAGTTTTTTCTATGATTCGCTCGTCTTTGTTGAATATTCTGATATGATAGTACTCTCCTCTTCGGTCACTCTTCGATTTTTTCAGATGCCCGTCCGAGGCGATGATCCCTGCGAGCCACATGAAATCCTCATCCAACGTTGGAGGCAGCCGAACAGGTTTACCCCATCTCGACTTTACAGAACGAATTTCGGACGCAAGAGTCTCCCTGCCAATTCCTAGAAACTCGGCTAGTGAGAGCACAAATCGAAGAGATGGATTTCTCCGATGCCCCATGTACCCCTTGAACGTCTTTAGTTTGATGCGGAGTTTCCGAGATACATCTCTGTACCTCAATGGAATGCTTTTCCTATTGAGGAAAGCAATTGGCTGCACGACGTAGGTGTTACTAGGGGGCAAGAAATCTAACCAGTGGACTGGGCCATTTGGCAGTACGATATCTCGCGCGTAGGCGACCCGGTCACCGGGCTTGATTTGCGCAGCGGGGGACCATTCGGGACGGCCATTGGTTCCTCTTATCAAGATCGGATGTTCTGGGGTAATTGCGAGCTTTCTGCCGATGCTTGTCGATATTTCGACAAGTTCATTCGCCTTCCTTTCAAAGCCTTCAGTAACGGGCTGCTCAACCATGCCGTGAGGATTCGAGACGGAGAGAACCATGGCTTTAGAGTGGTGTTTGACGAGATTTCCGATCGGAACCAAAGACCCGTCGTGTAAAGTGACGTTCGTATTATGGGGCAGACAGAACTGTTTGTACTCCAAGACGCTGATCGGATATCGCCCATGCCCCGCCTCGAACCGTTCATAGCTGCTGATCACGACAGTTCTAGCAGGGAGGTTTACGCCGGCCGCTAGGGTCGGGGTCGCGGCAAGAACCTTGATCCTCCCATCACGAAACGCCGACTCTACAATTCCCCTGTGAACGCCCGTCAAGCCAGCGTGGTGGAATCCTGCGCCCGACGCCACCTCGCTGGCCAGGGCCTCGCCTAGCCTCGTCTTCTCTCCCGCGGACAGTATCCTTTCAGCAATCGTGTTGAGCGACCGCTCTTCGATCTTCGAGAGCCGCGGTTTCACCGCGACCGAGGCCTTCCGTCCCATCTCGACGGCCGACCTTCTCGTCTCCGTGAAGATCAGCGCCTGACCGCCGGCAGCCAAAACATCTAGCGCAATATCCAAAACCGGGGCCTTCGTCCCGCCCGGGATTATTCTGCTGGATCCGTCCTTGAACTGGAGCTGACCCTCGTGATAGATGCCCTCTTTCAACGGGACCGGCCGCCACTCAGTCGTAACCGAGCCAGCGTGCAGCCACTCTCCCACCTCCTCAGCATTCCTCACCGTGGCGCTCAGCGCCAGGACCTGGATGTTAGGATTGATCTCCGTAAGCCTCGTCAAGACCACCTCTAGGGTCGGGCCTCTCTCGTGCTCGGTCAGAAGATGGATCTCGTCAGCGACGACGAGCGAGAGCTCGTTCATCCATGGCGCTCTGTGTCTGAGGAGACTGTCAGCCTTCTCGTTCGTCGATATTATGATGTCGTATCGTCCGAGCCAAGGGTCAGAGCTGTCATAGTCGCCGGTCGAGATTCCGACCCGGAGATGCTCGCCGCTCGGCTTTTTTATCGAGGAATACTTCTGGAACTCTTTGAACTTCTCACTCGCCAACGCTCTCAACGGGGCGAGATAGATCGCCTTGCCATTCTTCTCGAGAATGTGTTTTAGGATGCAGACCTCGGCCACGAGCGTCTTCCCGCTCGCCGTAGGACTCGCCAACACCAGGTTCTTGCCGTCTAGGACTCCAGCCTCTATCGCGTCCTCCTGTGGCGGGTAGAGCTGGTCGAGACCCTCGCCCTCCAGCAACTGGACCACTTGCGGATCCAGCGAGAGCTCTCTTAGTCTCATATTCCAACCAGTCCAGAGTCACGCAGCATTCTAGCCCGCAGTTCTCTTGAGCCGCCCAGGCTTTGGACTGTAGAGTATCCCTTCCTTAATCAACTGGCCGATGAGACGGCGAGCCTCCCGCTCCTCCATCTTCTCCTTATCGACAAGGGCCGCGAGCAGAACCGTCTCCTCCACTGTCCCCGTCTCACGCTCCAGCTCAGCAACCGTCTCGATCACCCTCTGGAACGAGTCGCGGAGGCTCCGAGGCTTTCCAGTCATTATCACATCAATATCCATCGCACCAGTCTTCACGTCGACACCTACATCCGACAGCGAGACGGTCATTATCCGTATCGCGCTCTTCGCATCCTCCACCGTCACCCGGTCGCGCAGGAACGCGCGAGCCCTCGCCTCAGAAATCCTGACAAGAGCTTCTAACTGCCGCGGTGTAATAGCGACTGCAGCCTCGGCGCCTCCTTTCGAGCGCATCTTCAGATAAAAGTCCCGCAACTCGATGACCGCATCCGGACTGAGGACGGGGATGATCCTCTTCGCGAAACTGATGTACTTCCTGAGAAAATCAGGCGCGAAAGGAGCAGTCTCTGGACTCGTCTTGCTCCGGTGAAGCGCGAGAATATGCTCCGACATCCTAGCATCATAGTCAGCTTCAGGCTGATCCTTGATTATGAAGATCAGATCAAACCTGGAAAGAATCGTGACTGGAAGGTTGATGTTCTCCCCCACGTTCCGGTGAGGCTCATACCTGCCCAGCGCAGGATTGGCCGCTGCCAGGACCGCGGCCCGAGCGTTCAGAGTTGCAACGATTCCGCCCTTGGCGACGCTCACAGTCTGCTGTTCAAGCGCCTCGTGTATCGCAACTCGATCATCCGGGCGCATCTTGTCAAGCTCGTCGATGCAAGCCACCCCTTTATCGGCGAGCACAAGGGCGCCTGCCTCAAGTACCATTCCACCAGTCTTCTCGCGCAAAACCGCCGCAGTGAGACCAGCAGCGGTCGTCCCACGACCAGAAGTGTACAAACCTCTCGGAGCAATCCTTGACACGTACTGCAGCAATTGGCTCTTGGCAGTGTTGTGGGAGACGATACCGTTCGCAATGAATCTGTGGGTCCCCGGGACCTCTATGTCGTACACATCTGCGGGTTCACGGTTGTAAATTGCCACTATCCGCTCACTGCGCTGTCCCGTGAGACGCCTGAGCCTTTTCGCGCGTGCCTCCAGGTTAGCCAAGCGTGTTCGCTTCTTGTTCGAGGCAAAGCCAATTTTTCTGGCGAACTTGAGAATACTCTCTCCTCGTCGCGTTAGAAGGGCGTTTCCTATTATTCGGGAGTGTATTCCAAACCGCAATAGTAGGACTTGAACGTCTCTGAGAAGCTCAATGTTTTTCGCCTTAAGGCCGATGGCACCGCAACCTCGACTGCTGGAGAAGACTGTTCCGTCCGCTTCGTAAAGCCATTTGAGGAACTGAGCAACGACTTTGTCACCGGATTTGAGTATTAGACTTGGCACCCGTTTTTCTCTCAAGAATGAGAGATTCGATGCCACATCTTGGCTACCGATCACAGCATTGTAAAGCAGCACCTTTCGGCCTGCGAGTTTTCTTTCCCTTACTTTTGGTTTGATCCCGAAGAGTTTTTCAGCGTTCGCGCAGAGAGGCTCGAGAAGATCTTTCTCCCCCTCCGCTACTAGAAAGCCTACTCGGTACCTTTGGACCCAGCCATCCCCGAGCAGGTAGCCGAGAAATGCTCCGAGATCGGGAGTCACATTTTCCGGGAGGCGTCCTCGGAACTTTGGTCCAAGATTGTATGGCAGTGGGCGAAATCCGGTATCGACCTGACTACGAACGTAGCAGGGGAAACCCGTGACGACGGAAACCTTGTCTCCAATTTTGAATTCGTCTAGGCGTTTCCAGCGACGGACGAGGGTCCGATTCACCGTCTCGACTGCAAGTAGAGGATGGTTGTAGGTTCCCCGGATGCTCTTACCACTCTCTGTAACAATCTCAATCGTGGGCTGATTGCGATACACGTGGAATCGCGTTGCAACATCCCTCTTAGCACCTCCACTTCCGATCAGGACGGGAACGTCTATTTCTTCGAGATGATTCTGACCTAGATCTTGAATCTTGGCGATCGTGCCATCTCCCAGTACGATTCGCTCGTCTCCGATTAGACAGCCAGGATCCCCGATTAACAACACGTTCTCATCGCCTCTGATGTTGATCCCATCCGGGAGTTGTTTTGCTGTTCCGCCAAAGAGTAAGTAGAGGATTCCCTCCTTGACGTCCTCGTAGCCGTAGATGGACGGGGCCAGGCTCATGATGAGCTTCCTGTGCACCCAAGGGTCCTGCGAGACTTCGAGGATCTGCTTCTCATCCTCTGGAGTTATCTCGACGACCTCGGTCTCTTTTCCTACCACATCGACAAAGTTTGCCTCCAGGTAGATGTTGAAGGTCCGAAGCCTTCCTCTCTCTCCGACAGTCTGTTTCTCGGCTCGTACTGTCGATGTGACTGCGACTCTGTCTCCAGGGCGTGCAGAATCGACGAGATCATCTTCCAATCGTATGTCCAGGTATCTCGGCAGCTGACCCGGCGGAAGATCTTCAGGTCTCTCCTGTATCCGAGCTTCCTGGGTGTTCTTGAATTTGGATTGTTCCTCAATGAGCTCAAACGAGGTGCTCTGCTTGCAGAACGGACAGTGAGTCCCCGGGCCCCTGATCAGCTCCCCTTCCTGATCCTGGACAATCGTCTCGAGACATTTCCGGCAACGGAAGACCGCGCTGACGATAGTCGGTCTGACCTGTGTTGTTCGTACTACGATCCCATCGACGAGCGCGAGCTTCTTAATGTGCTCCGCGCCTATCTTTCTCAGCGCGGTCTTCTCGGGGAACCGTCGGAAGCGTGCGAAAATCTTTCCAACATGCTCGGCATACTCCGGGTCTTCAACCCGCATCTGGGCAGTGGCCGCCGAGCTCGCATACGTAATGTAGTCGTCAGGCCTCTCCACAATGCTACGGGCAAGGGCAGGGTCGAACGAGATGAGATCGTCAAAGTCTATAATGAGAGATTTACCGTTGGAGACCGAGACCTGCGCGAGCCGCTTCCGGTACTTCGAGCCCATCCCGTCTGACAGGTAGGATCGGAAAAAGTCCTGGAAGACCTCCTCCGGAAGCGCTGTCTTTACGACTGCCATCAACTCGCCTCACGCCCTAGAATGTCCCTTTTCCACGCATCTATCGAGCTCCGGATGCTCAGGTAGAGGGCGAGCTCTTCAGCCGTCAGGTTAGAAGTCAGCTCTGTAGGCTGCTCCCCGGAAGCACTTAGGGAGGCTATCTTCTTGATCCGGATATTCACGATGTCTCGCGATAAGGAGAGGGCTTTGTCCAGGTCGCGGCCTTTTGCTCTGTCCTTTGCTTCTAGCGCCTTTAGCTCCTTGATTAGTCGGCGGACCTGGAAGTAGAAGTTCTTGGCTAGTTTCGGTATCTGTCGTGAGCCTGGAAGGGTCTCCTTGTAGTGCGTGGTAGATAACGTGTTGAGTGAGAGCTGGTCTTCTTCTCTGAACTTGGCATATCCCATCTGGACAAAGTGGGTCGCGATCCAGAGTGGAAGTTCGACCTCTTGGCCCTGCCGGTAAGGGCCTAGGACCCTGTCTCCCATCCTCGTCTCGGGAAATTCTCTTAGAAGATTGATCCGACTGGGCGAATTCTCGAATTCTGTGTCGACAATAGTGACTATTGACGGTTCTTCGTGCAGACTGTTCGCCCCTGGAGGGAGTTGGACGGTTCGGACACCCCACTATATTTGTTCTTGAACAGAAAGAGCGATCTGATCCTCAGGATATTTCGTGTAGAGGTGAGTGAAACAGTCTTTAGTAATAGACCCGGTCCCACGACTGTGAAATGTTGACGCTGATGGAACCTGCTCTCTGGACTGAGAAGTATCGGCCCAAGACACTCGGCGAGATCATAGATCAGGAAGAGATCGTCTCCCGCCTCCAAGAGTTTGTCAAGAGAGCTGCGATGCCACACTGTCTTTTCGCAGGACCCCCCGGCACGGGCAAGACAACAGCCGCGCTCTGTCTTGCACATGATCTCTTTGGAGTAAGATT
>MNDT01000036.1 GCA_001915065.1 archaeon 13_2_20CM_2_53_6
GACAGTTTCTTGAGAATCATCAGAAGCGTGAGGCTGTCCTTGCCCCCCGACACAGCAACCGCGACGTGGTCAGTGGGCGAGAACATCTTCCAGTGACCGATCGTACGGCGAACTCGACGCTCTACAGAGTCCCTGAAGCATGTCTTGCATAGACTAGTCCCCTCATTCTCTCGTCTGTAGAAGGGAGCGCGCCGATGGCAGCTGCTACAACTGCTCCCTTCCAAGGTCAAAACTACCTGGGGAAGACTGTTCCGAAGAGAACAAAGGATAGGATCAGATTCGAAAGGAGGAGTCCAAGAGAGACAACACTCGCAATGGTTCTGAATGGCCGAGTATGCTTGACGCCTAATATTCCTAGCAATGTGTCAAAATATCTGTCTCCATCGAACGGAACCATTGGAAGCATATTGATCAGAGCTACGTTGGGTAGGATTATTACTAGCCAGTAGAAGACGCCGTAGTACAGCTGGTACTGCGACTGGCGGGAGAGAAAATCGTATCTGAGAGGGACGTAGTCTCGGTTGTAGATTCCGAGAATGGCCCGGCTCGAGTTGGTATCAGATCTGCCCGTCGTAATGTTGAACACCTGGCCATCGTTGAGTCGGACCTGAACGAGTGACCCGGGATTTACCTTGTACATGTAGTTTGCAACGTCATGTATTTGCCTGACGGTTGTCGCGTTAAGCCCGGTAATAACTGACCATTGCGGGAGTTGAGCCTGGGCTGCCGGGCTCCCGGGGGTGAATCCCGTAACCAGGACTCCTGCGGGTGCTGTCTGAAAAAGGGCGAACAGGAGAAGGAGCACCACGCCGAATGTTACTGCGTTTGTAAAGGAGCCGGCGGCGAACACTCTCAACTTCGTGAGAGCCTTGCGTTTCGCCAAGTCTTCCTCGTCTATTTCCACGAAGCCCCCCGGGAGGAATACTGCCATGAATACTCCTGATGATTTGATCGGAACTTTGTCGAGGACGCTTGCTATGCCGTGTGCAGCCTCGTGAGGGATCAGGAGAACTGCGATCGCAAAGAGAATGTAGGGAAAGATGTCCCATCCTAACGTCAAGCCCGGTACAGGTACGATAAGGATTGTAGGTCCCGCTTGAGAGCTGCGATAAAATAGCGCGATCGCGTTCCGTATTATCGCGTATAGAATGAAGACAATGAAACCCACACCCAAGACCGCTCCGATGTCAAAATATATCGTCCACGCTCTTCGGAATCTACCTCCAATCCTCTCGAGTACGTTATTGAAAGCGACTGTCTTCAGCATCAGGTAGTATGGTTTGGCAATTATGCCATGCTTGTCGGTCTTCAAAAGAACGGCTATGCCGATAATGGCAAACCAGACGACGAGATACTCCAGTAGCGGTATGTACGGGTCGAATAGGGAGCTCAACAGAATTCGCTCAATCTTGGTTTGCGAGCGCACCGGTCAGCTTTCATATTACTCTTTCAATCCGCGTTCCATCATCCAGAATTACAGAATCTACAGTCGATGTACGTCAAAGAGTTCCTCGGAACAGATCTTCCTCGGTTGACACCCCGAGATTCCTGCTAGATGCTCTTTCCTGAAACCTTACCCTCTTCAAGCCTCGGACAATCGCTACAGGGCTCGCCTCTCGACCTTGGCCCATAACTAGCTCGGCCGCGGAGGCCAGCTCGTCCGCGAGGGCGACGTTCTTGAATCGGAGCGTGTAGCCGAACAGGTCCTTCTCACCTCGATAGTCGACGAGGGGGCTCAGACCTGCTATTCCTATGCACTCCTCGATCTGTCCTCGCCTGAAGGGCCTGCTTCGAGTATCGCAGATTACGACCCCCACCTGTTTTCCGCTCAATTTTCGGATTCTCTCTGAAAGTAGCCGAGCGGATCTGTCGGGGTCCTGGGGAAGGAGCGCGTACATGCTGTCCCCTTTGACATTGGACTTGTCGATGCCCCCGTTGAGGCACGTCGCCCCAGTCCGGGTTGTCACGATAAAGGCTTCTCCATCCGCGCGCAACACCTTGGAGGATTCTCTTAGAACAATCTCGACGAACTCAGGCCTCTTCCCGGTCTTCTTCGCGATTCTAGCCGCCCTCGCTGATGGTCTGATATTGTCAATGTCTACGATTCTACCTTCAGTCTTTGAGACCGCCTTCTGCCCGACCACCAAGACATCTCGGTTCCTAATTCCCACCCCCAGGTTCTTCGCTCTCTCGACTATCAAGCTGGCGAGGTCGTCCCCCTCTTTTAGCAGGGGAAGTCCATCGAGAGGAGTTATCGCTAGCATTAGTGCACTCGAACCAGTTCGACATTCGCATGGTATTCAAACTAGTTATGGACTGTTACAATCCGAAGATATCACAGTGTAAAGCAACTTTATATTGGAAAGACCTAACGTTTCAATTGCAGGTTGACTCGCCGGGGAACGTCCTGTGGCCGTTGCCGAAACGACTGCTGCTTTCTCCCGTAGCAACCGATACGAGAAGAGACGAAGAACGGAGGTGGAACATGCCTATGGGTTATGAGAGGAGAGGTTATGGTGGCGGTGCGAACCGTTTTGGTCCAAAGCCTGTCGAAGAGGGCAAGGAATACGACGTTGACATCAAGGAGATCAGCAGACGCGGAGAAGGAATAGCCCGCGTTGAGGGTCTCGTTGTCTTCGTACCGAACACGAAGCCCGGGGACCATGTCAAGGTCAAGATAACTCGGGTTTCAAACCGCTTCGCATCGGGCGAAGTCATCCAATAGACAGGAAGGGAGACTTTTTCACTCCCTGTCCAACCTTTTTCATATTCAATACGGTTAGGGGCCCCATTTCTTTCAACATCCTTGGGAGAGCAATCAAGAGCGCCCGCAACCTGTCGCCCTCGAAGGATTCCTGATGGTCTTATCCTCTCCGTAGAGCCTGTTGGGACTCGGTCCTTGAGCTGATTTGGAGAAGGCCGGGTCTTCGGTGAGGGAAGGCTTATGAAAGCTCCCGTTGACAACGTCAGAATCTTAGTGATTCAGGGTTAAGTTGAAGGTACAAAAGCCGAACTGGTTCAGCCTTATCGAGCTTCGGGGCTTATTTGAGCGGCGACCTTGGTCGATGCTCTCTTGGGGGTCAGGGCTCGTGGCCATGGCCTTCATTGGCTACTATGGAATTCTCGCCTTGGGAAACCCTCCCTCGGTTATCGGGCAGCAGTTTGTACTGGCGGAATTTCCGCCAACGTCAATTTCTCCCTGGTTCTTTGCCAAGCCGATAACCTGGTTCTCCTATGCTAGCTTCCTTTACTGGTCATTTGGACTAGAATCGCAGAGGAGCCATTTTCTAAGGTTCTCAGAACGGACAAGACGCTTCCTCTTCGTTGTCACAGCCGTGATAGGTTTTGGAGCCCTCTATGAGATATTCTTCAACTTCATGCTCTGGTCTGCACTCGAGGTTCTCGCAAACAACTGCGCCCCGGTCGGTCCACCGTGTAACCCAGACCAGCTCTTCAACAGTTTTCCAAACCTTAGAAACCCGCTCAGCTTGGTCTTCGCGACCAAGGTCGTGACCCTCGTATTTGCCATGTCAATGTACTCGCTCTACTTCCTACATCGAGTGGAAAGAGAAATTGAAAAGCGGAATCCAACACCTGCACCAACTTTCAGCAGAGAAGAATCATACGGAATCGACACTATGAGGAACACTCCTATCACGAGGTCATACTCGTTCGCGTTCACAACCGGGGTGCGAGAGCCTGTTGCAGAGTATCCTCAGCCAACTTAGGTCTTGACTTTGGAGACTTGTGATGTTGCAATTATCGGAGCGGGTCCCGCAGGAGTCATGGCGGCGTGGACCGCGGCGCGAGAAGGAGCCCGCACGGTACTGCTCGAGAAGGAAGCGCATCCCGGAAGAAAACCCTGCGCTGAAGGGATCCTCTCCGAGGTTCTGGAAGATGCCGAAGTCTCACCCAGCCCAGAGTTTGCCATCAACCACATCAGCGGGGCAGTTCTGTATGGGCCGGACGAAAAGAAGCGGGTGAACGTTGGTGGGGAAGGCTACATTCTTGACAAGCCAGCACTGTTGAACGTCTTGGCGGATAGAGCTAGGGACGCGGGGGCTATGTTAGAGTACGGTAGAACAGTAGAAAATGTGGTTAGGGAGGATGGGCATGTTCTCATCAACGGAAAGGATGGTTCGGAGCCTTTCTCGTTAGGAGCGCGGGTCGTAATAGGCTGCGACGGGACTGGGTCGATACTGGCGCGTCAGTTCTTCCAGAGGAAGAGATACCAGGTCATAGCCGCGTTTCAATACGCCATGACGAAATGTCGTCTTGAGGACGAGTCCAAGCTGGAGATCTTCATCGGCCACAACAAAGCACCCGCGGGCTATGTATGGATCTTCCCGAAGGGAAACCGAACGGCGAACGTGGGAATCGGCATCAAAGGGTCAGGTGCGAAGCAGCTCCTAGACAAGTTCATCCAAGAACACCCCGCGGCCTTCGGCGAGGCTGCGATAGAACGGTCGCAGGCTGCGCCGGTCCCGGTGGGTGGTGAGGTCGAGGATTACGTAGGCGAGAATATGATGCTCTGCGGAGACGCCGCCGGACAGGTGATTCCACTCACCGGCGCGGGAATTCACACGAGTCTAGTGGCGGGGAAACTTGCGGGCGAAGAGGCTGGGAAGGCCGCAAGAGAGGGAGACATGAGTTTGAGACGATTGTCAGCGTACAAGGATAGATTTGAGACGTTGTGGGGTGAGAAGATAAGGAACAGTCTAAAGGCCCTCGAGTCATTCGAACGTTTCTCCGACGAGGAACTGAACGTGATAACCGAATATCTTGACGGTCAAGACCTTATCGAGATGGCACATGGATTCAGCCCCTCCAGAGCGGTCAGCCTCATCGTTAAACATCCCATACTGGCCATCAAGGTCGCCCATCAACTATTGAGTAGCTAAGTGAGTTCAAACCATGGTAGGAAAGGTGGAGGGCGCTCTAGTCGACGGAATACGGGAGAAGGGCTGCATACACCTCGCGCTCATAGACCCAGAGAAATTCTCCAATAATCTGGCCCATATCGTCGCTGACCTAGAGAGTCACGGCACGCTTGCCATAATGATCGGGGGATCGACCCTAAAGTCTTCTGCCCAGCTCGACAAGACAGTCAAGACGATACGAGACTCTTGTTCACTTCCTACCATCCTCTTTCCGAACGGTCCAGTAGGGATCAGCAGATTCGCTCACGCTATCTTCTTCATGTCGCTCCTGAACTCGTCAAGCACTCGATACCTGATCGAGTCTCAAGTTGTCGGCGCTTCCGTGGTGAGAAGGTTCAACCTTGAACCAATACCTCTCGGCTACATGATCGTGGGACAGTCGGAGACTGCTGTGAGTAAGGTTGGGGTGGCTAAGCCGGTGCCTTTTTCGAAGATCGATCTTGCGACGGACTATGCTCTAGCTGCTCAATACTTGGGAATGCGTTTCGTCTACTTGGAGGCTGGGAGTGGTGCCGAGCGGATGGTAGACCCTCGAATGGTGAGTCGGGTCAGCGAGACCGTCGACGTTCCCGTCATAGTTGGAGGAGGAATCCGGACCCCTGATCAGGCAGAACGGCTTGCACGGGCGGGCGCCTCTGCGATTGTGACTGGAACTGTGTTGGAGCAGGAGGGTCCGGGACGGGTCAAGCAGATTCTCGCCGCGTTAAAGCGTGCCTAGCCCGATGCCGAGTGCTCCGAAGACTGGTGTGGGCGGGACAGTTGACGCCTTCAACTTCATCAGACGCGTAGCGTTCCCTTCGACTCCCGTTGTCATATCGATCTTCGCTGCGATAGCTATCGCATCTGCAGGTGTTTCTTTGCTTGTCGCGGGCGAAAACCTCGTCCAGACGTTGGTCTTTGCCAGTGCCGTCTTCTTGTTGCCGGGCCTGGCAGGCGAACTTGTAAACTCGGCCTTACTTCTCCGGAAGGATAGGATCCTGGATTTCAGGCGTTTGATGGGAGTCGAGGTGATCTCAATACTGCCAATGGGAGCAATTCTCCTACTATTCTCGATCATCGGCGCTCTGCTCGGCATGACGCGCTTGTGGGAGGACGGCTTCCTGATCGGCTTGGCGGTGTCTCTGCCGCTTCGTTTCCTGACCCCCATGGCGATGTCCTCGATGAGTTCGTGGAGAAAACTCTCGGCGGGTCTGCCGACTGCTCTGCTCACAACGATCATGTTTCTGATCCTTTCTCAATTTCTATCCTCCAGGTCAAGCCCAACAGTGATTCAAGTTGGTGTACTGGTCGCCTCCGGCCTAGTCCTCTCGGCAGCAGGCGTCTCTCTCATAATCAGAAAGGTCGAGATTGAGGGTGGTGCTGAGATTCATCACTCTCCTATGGGTCTATTCAGATCATTCCTTGATCACTGGTTGAGAAAGACGCCGACCGCTCTTGAGGAGAGACTCTTGTCTCTCTCAACCGAGGGGTCGATTGAGACGAAGATTCTGAGCTTCTCTGGAAGGGACTCGCCGCCGATAGCGTCGTTGGTCGTGTCCAACTTTCATCCCGGCCCCTATCGGGACATGGGGAGCGGGGGTCTGCCTTCCGAGCTGAAACAGTCGCTCGAAGAAGCACAGCGTGGTGTCGTCCAGGTGCCGCATGGCATTTCGAGCCATAAGTTGAACATAGTCTCTCACCGGGACATTGATAGACTTCTTTCAGCCGCCAGGGAGAACTACCCCTCGGAGCATCTGATCCGCAAAGCCTCTTCCATGATTCGAGGGAGAGAGGGAGAGGCTATCGTTTCGGGCCAGGCCTTTGGAAACGTGGCGTTGCTGACGATTACGCTGGCTCCTGAGGAGATGGAGGATCTGCCGACGGTGGTATCCGGGGAAATAGAGAAGGAAGCGTCGACGCGAGGCTTTGAGGTGCTGGTCATCGATGCCCATAACAGCCTCGTGGGTCAACCTTCTATAACACCCCTCCAGGCAGAGCGAATTATCACGGCCGCGGTCAGCGTGCTTGACAGGTTGAAGGCTCTGTCACAGGATCCTTTCAAAGTTGGATCCGCATATGATGCCCTGGATAGCTATGGGCTCAAAGATGGAATAGGTCCGGGCGGCCTGTCCGTGCTGGTCTTGAAGACTGAAAGCGACACCGTATCGTACATCACTATCGACGGAAACAATATGCAGCAAGGTCTTCGGGACAGGATAGTTCAATCGGTCAAGGACATAGGAGTCAGCGATGCCGAGGTCATGACGACTGACACTCACCTTGTTACGGGTCTTGTAAGATCGCCGTTGGGATACTATCCGGTGGGAGCGGCCTTACCGACCGCATCGTTTGTCACACAGATCACGCAGACGGTTCAGAAGGCCGTGGCGAATCTAGAAGAATCGTCGGCGGGAGTTTCCAAATTCTCTCTACAGATGCAAGTGTTGGGCTCGGAGACTTTCCAGTCGATAACCAGCTTCGTAGGACGGGTCGCCCGGCGGATAGGCAGATCATTCCTTTGGATTGAAAGCGGCTCGTTTCTGCTCGCCGTCGTAATTCTCTTTGTGGTGTGATCGGAGACTGGAATCTGAAGAATCGCTCCACTACATGCAGCTTCCGAGAGAGGTCATCGTAGGCGTCAACATTCTCGACAGAGTAGGTGAGATCTGCACCAAGCTAGGGTTTCACGGCACGGCCCTGGTGGTATCGGGACCCGTAACCTATCCTCTCGCGGGGGTTGGAGTCGCCAAGTCTGCTGCGAAGGCTGGGCTTCGTGTCGACCATATCATAGTCAAGGAATCGACGGAGGCCGTTCTGAACCAGATCATAGAGACGATCAAGAAGACTAGGCCATCCATCGTGCTGGCGGTCGGCGGCGGGAAGGATATTGATCTGGGCAAGCTTGCTTCTGCCAAGGCGTCGGTTCCTTTCATGAGCATTCCGACAGCCGCGAGCCATGATGGAATCGCCAGCCCTTATGCTTCCATCAAGGGTGGTCCCAAGCCCTACTCGATCCGGGCGCAGGCGCCGATTGCTATCATTGGCGATATTGGCGTGATAGCGGATTCGCCCTACGATCTGTTGGCGGCTGGGTGTGGGGATATTGTGGCCAAGTTTAGTGCGGTGAAGGATTGGCAGCTTGCTCACAAGCTGAAGAACGAGTACTATGGGGATTATGCGCCGGAGCTGGCGTTGATGAGCGCGGAGCTGGTTACGCGGAATGTGAAGGAAATTGTCCAGCGTAGCAAGGAGGGCGTCCGGACTGTCGTCGAGGCCTTGATCAGTTGTGGGGTTGCGATGAGTATTGCTGGTAGCTCTAGGCCGTGTAGTGGTGCGGAGCACCTGTTCAGTCACGCGCTGGATATTGTGGCTGGTGAGACGAGTCTGCATGGTGGGAGGACCGGTGTGGGGGCGATAATGTGCGCCTATCTTCACGGGTCCAACTGGGAATCGATCAAGGAGTTTCTCCAGGAGATTGGCGCGCCTTCGACTGCTAAGGAGTTGAGGGTGTCGCCGGAACAGGTGGTCAAGGCGTTGACGATGGCGCACAGTCTGAGGCCGGAGAGGTATACGATCCTTGGCGAGACTGGCGTTACGGAGGGGGCGGCGGAGAAGGTTGCCCGGGCGACCGGGGTCATAGGATAAGCCGCCGTTGAAGTGTACTGCGCGTGCCTATGCGATCCAGGGACTGGTCAAGTATCATGGATTGAAAAACGCGAAGCTCCGGATTCCATTCCATGACAGTATCTCTGTCTGCATGAGATCTCTGGACACTGTTACGACGGTGGAGGCGAGGAATGGTCTCCCGAGGGATGGAATACGGATCAATGGGACTGTTCCCACGGCGGGAGAAGAGGCGAGGGCCCGCATGGTCATCGACAAGCTCAGAGAGCTCGCAGGCGAGAAGACTCGGGTAAGAGTCGAGTCGAGGAATGCGAATGTCAAAGGGAAGGGTCTGGGCTTCTCAGCGTCTGGTTTCGCGGCTCTGGGCCTCGCAGCGTCAAAGGCTCTGGGGCTCAGCCTTGAGCCCCGGGAATTGTCCGAGGTCGTCAGGCTCGGAGCCGGGTCTGCTGCGCGGAGTCTAGTAGGCGGGTTCTCCATATGGTATGCGAACCGGAAGGGCCGATCGTATGCGGAGCAGCTTGCGTCTGCGACTTCTATCGGGTTGAGGACGCTGATTGTTCCTATTCCATCCTCAATAAAGACTGACAAGGCCCACGCAGACGTTTTGACGTCTCCGTTCTTCAGGGCGAGGCTGGCGTATCTCAGAGGGGTTCTTCAGAGGATGAGGCGTGCGATAGGGAGGAAGGATGTCTCGGAGATCTGTAGACTAGCCGAGGTGGACACGCTGAACTTGCATGCTATCACGATGACTGGCAGGCTGGAAACGATTCTTGTCAGCCCTTTATCCGTCAGGATCATGGATGAGGTTCGGAGGCTCCGGGAAGAGGAAGGGGTCCCGGTCTGGTACTCTCTCGATACCGGACCCTCAGTATTCGTCAACACTACGCCTAGGGCGGCCTCGAAGGTTGCTAGGCGAATCAGGACCCTAGCTGGCAATGTCCTATCGTCTGACCCCGCGGGTCCAGCCGAGATCATCTCCCGCCACCTTTTCTAAAGCATTCAGCGTGTACCGGGGCGAACCACCTCGACTCGTGGTCGCTATGGCGGCGGAAGATATTACTAGGCTGACCATTCTCAGTTTGTCCATGTCAACGACTGTTTCTCCCTTGTCTGTGTCAATGGAGATTCCTGCATACGGCGCCACGGCGGCCAAATCACCGCTTGAACCTCTCAAGATCGAGCGCCGCAAGCCGGGGCCACATGATGTCGAGATCGAGATTCTCTACTGTGGCATCTGTCATAGCGACGTGCACAAGGTGAACGATGACTGGGGCGGGACCCACTTTCCGGTCGTGCCAGGGCATGAGATTGTTGGCCGGGTCGCATCACGTGGGACAAGCGCTACGCGCTTCCGGGAGGGCGAGTTGGTCGGGGTGGGCTGCCTCGTCGATTCTTGCCGCGTCTGCCCTGAGTGTCGAGCGGGCCGCGAGATGTTCTGCGAGAAGGGCGTCACGTTCACGTTTGACAGCTTCGACCAGAACACGAAGATGTGGACGTACGGAGGCTATTCGACAAACATCGTCGTTGATGAGCGCTATGTGTTGCGCGTCCCGAAGGGGCTCGATACTGCGAGGGCCGCGCCATTGATGTGCGCTGGTATCACCACGTATTCGCCTCTACACCAGTTCGAGTGCAAGCCGGGCGACCAGGTCGCCGTCGTCGGTTTGGGCGGTCTGGGCCACATGGCGGTGAAGCTTGCGGTTTCGATGGGTGCGGATGTCACGGTGCTCAGCACGTCTCGCGACAAGGAGAAAGACGCCTCTCGGCTGGGTGCGAAGCATTTCTTCGCCACGAAGGAGCCCGGAGCCCTGGAGGCGCTTCAAGGCAGGTTCAGCCTCATCATGGACACGGTCAGCGCGCCGCACGACCTGAACAAACAGCTGACTCTCTTGCGGAGTTTCGGCACCATGGTGCTTGTCGGATTGCCCCCTTCCGGTGCCCAGCTCGACGCGTTTACGCTCGTCCACGGCAACAGGCGGATCGCGGGCTCTAACATCGGCGGGGTTGCCGAGACGCAGGAGATGCTTGACTACTGCGGGAAGAACGGAATCGTGGCCGAAGTCGAAGTCATTAACGCTGACCAGATCAACGATGCGTACAAGCGTATGGAGCGGGGCGATGTGCGGTATCGCTTCGTCATCGACGCGGCGAGCTTGAGGGCTTAGCAAAATGGAGATCAAACGAAGCGGTTCGCAGCCTTCGACAAAAGGGTCGGCTGAATATTTCACAGGCGCAGTTCGCGTTGACCCCTTGTTCCAGGCAAGGAATCCCGCAAGGGCGGTCGGCGCCAGCGTCACATTTGAACCCGGTGCCCGTACCGCGTGGCACACCCATCCGTTAGGCCAGACTCTGATCGTGACGGCGGGTAGCGGTTTGGTGCAGCGCTGGGGTGGACCCGTCGAGTCGATTCGGCCGGGTGACGTGGTATGGATCCCGCCAAATGAGAAGCACTGGCACGGCGCCACGGCGACAACGGCCATGACCCATATCGCGGTTCAGGAACAGCTTGATGGCAAGACGGCGGCCTGGATGGAAAAGGTCAGCGACGAACAATACCACGACTAGAGAATAGTGCGGAAGTAGCCTCGTATGATTATCGGTTTCTAGTTTCTATCGTCTGGTCTTAGGGGTGAATGCTATCACTGGGATGGTTCTCTTGGTCTTTTGTTGATACTGGGCGAACTGCGGGTAGAGTGAGGATTGTCGCTTGTAGATCTTATCGCGCTCGGCGCCGGTAACTTCCTCCGCGCGTACCTCGATCGTCTCGGTCCCGACTTCGATCTTCACATCAGGGTGAGCCTTGAGGTTGTGGTACCAGTCGGGATTGGTGGGGGCTCCCCCCTTCGAAGCGAAGACAAGGTAGCGGTGGCCGTCCTTGAGATACATCACCGGGTTGGTCCGGGCTTTGCCGGTGCGGGCACCGGTATGATTGATCAGTAGTATTGGGGCGCCTTCGAACTGGCCGCCTACGTTTCCATGGTTCTTACGGAACTCTGCAATGATGCCGACGTTCCAATCGCTCATCGTGATCAGCGTCCGATGCATCGCAACGGATGGCAGTTATTTGACTGTTAGCATTTAGAAACTAGTCACGTAGTCCTGCCCAGAATCATCCCCACCACCTTCTCTGAGGAAGAAGCATGAAGATTACCCTGTAGCCTCGCAAGGCTGAAGTCACCGTTGCTATCCTCCTTGTCCTGAGGAGGCTGAGTGTGCTATCAGAAATTTGCGGTTATACACTGCCTCAATTGAATGTGTATATATTTGGAAATACGGATTGTTGATGTGCTCGTGTGAAAGCTCAAGAAAGGTTCTACAGTCTAGGCAAAGGCGTCGAATCTCTGAGCAAGGAGGAGCACCGCCTATTCTTCGATGCAATGCAGAGGCTCGGATTGCGGAATGAGGTGAAGCTGGCTACAGTTGCGCTCTATCTGGACTTCAAGAGCAGGCCGATCGGCGAATACAACGCCGATCGCAAGAATCTGCAAATCTTCCTGATTGCTTCAGTATCACTCGCTGCAAAAGCCATGGGAGATCTGAGAACCGACCGCGAGTTTGAGTCTAAGATGTTTGTGAGAAGGGAGAAGCTCCTCGATGCAGAGGAACGCATCCTCAGGTCATTCGCGGTCCAGGACAGCATCATACCTCTTCCGGAGCTTGTTTTGCGGCCCACAAGAAGGCAGATCGAAAGCATGGCTGAGGGCTTTGCCGAGCGCGAGCTCGTAAGCAGCGACGAGAAAGAGGAATTGGTCAGGCGTTGCCATAGCCATCTTGATGCAACGGTTGAAAAAGGCCTGGCTCCTAAAACGAGTTATAGGGGGAGAGCCGCGGGCGTGATGCTCAACGCAGTCAGAGACCTAGGGCTACAAATTTCAGAAATGGAGATCGCAAGGGCAGCCGGCATTGACAAAAAGTCGATGGCAACTAACACAAACGTCATAGACGCCTTGCTAAAGGAATCGAAGAGCCCGGAGAGGAAGGAGAGATAGCTCATCAATGGGCACCCTGTGAGCGCGTGTAGACATAACCTAGCTCTTGAGTTTCGAAATCTGTGATCATCGAAAATGAAATGTATCTCTCTTCACCAATGGCTGTGTAAGTCGCAACAATGACACTCAAGATCGGTTCATTCGTCATCAATTGTAAAGATTTTGACAAGACCTACAAGTTCTGGCAGGAAGCCCTTCATTATGTTCCAAGAAGACCACCAGGCCAGGGTTGGGTCGTCCTGAAAGATCCCACGGGTACCAGTCCAAACGTCTCAGTGAACCAAACAGAAGAACTGAAATTTGGCAGGAATCGAATGCACCTCGACCTATACGCTACCGACCAGAAAGCGGAGGTAGAGAGACTGATCAAGCTTGGAGCCACTATTCACAAGCCCGCAAAGCAAGGCGAGGACTTTGTTATTATGGCCGATCCGGAAGGCAAACTCTTCTGCGTGGTCCAGATTCCTCATTCTTCCACTGACAAGGTCGCAAGTGCTGAAAGACAAGCACCGTCTCGGTAGTCTCAATCGACTTGACCAACTGAACTATTTCGTTTCGAGTAAATTCCCTTCTAAGATAAGTAGAAGGAGGCGAGGAAAGAATGAGCGTGCACTTAGGCCGTTTTACTCACGAGCAGAGAATTGAGATTGCCAATCGTCTATGCAAGCTGATCCTTGAGAAGCATAGAGAGCGAGTTCTTGCTGTGTGCGTTTATGGCTCTACGGCGAAGAAGCTTGACCGGCCGTACTCGGATCTCGAGATGTTTGTTGTAGTGAGAGATGGTGATGAGATTCCAATGAAGAGGTATCTTTACCGGGGCCTTGTTGTAGGAATCGAGTATCCATTGGAATCAAAGCTGCTGAAAGCGGCTAGCAAGTTGGATTGGTCGTGGCATTGGGAGGCTGACGGGTATAGGAATAGGATCGTTCTCTTCGAGAGAGACTCGTGGCTGAGCAGACTCGACCAGGCCGTAGCGGTTGCGGAGAAGGAGAGCAACACGGAAGCCGTCCATTCGTCAGCGATGAACTTGACAGAGGAGATGACGGTTTTCCAGAACACGCTTCTAACCGACGATCCTCTGGTGCTGAAGAGTCGAGGAGTGTCTCTGGCACAGGCCGCTGGCGACCTGGTGCTTCTGCTGAACAGGCGTTTCGTCATTACCACGAGCTGGTTCTGGAAACAGGTCTTCGAGTGCACAACGAGGCCAGTGGATCTTCAAGAGATTGTGGAGGTTCTGATGGGAGTCAGACCATCATCAAGAGAACAGCTGAGGAGGTCCGCGGACAAGTTGTACTCGGAAATGATGGAGATAGTCGCTGCCTCTGGAGTCTCGTTGGAAGCGAGAGACCTGATCGTCTAGAAGGCCTGAAAGAGACGGGTTGCCAGCAGTTCCACTAAATGTATAAGATTCAAACCCAATTCTAGTAACTATTCTTGGATAGACTGCGCTGGCGTAGCTGGTACGAGAGAATCAAGACAGGTCCAAGTCCAGAAGACAACGCGCTCTTACAATTCACAAGAGAACTTTCAGTGCAGTTCCAGATGCCGTACTGGTACAGACAGATTGTCTGGGGAAGACTCGACCGCTATCAGAGCACAGGCGGGATAATATCAAAACCAACAATCCTCTCTAAAGAAACTGTTACTGTTCCAGGGTCGCTCCCCGAGGCCGAACTTATGCTGCCGGAATACCTGAAAGGAGAACTGTCACTAGATGAATGGAAGATTCTCATCGCATTGCACATGGTGAGGTTTAAGGCCTATGATAAAGGAAGAATGAGCAGGTTGCTCGGAAAAATCGCTCTAGCCCCCCGCGGACTATTCTTCTTTCTGCTGTTCTACATCCCTGCTGCCGCCTCCGGAGGATTGTCGGGTCCGGTCCTTGTTTTCCCGAGTCCCATATTTCTTCTCGCCGCACTCGGGATCCGGAGATCACTAAGAAAATCTCTGAAAAGACGCGAGTTTGAACTGGACAGAAGCGTGGCCAAACAGCTCGGAACCCAGCAAGTATCACAGGCCCTCGAAAAATTACGGAATCTTGATCAGAAAGGAATACCAACAAACCTCCGGTTTGCCTTTCTAGCATACTGGAACCCGAGCATCAAGGAAAGAATCGGGGAGCTGAGCAATCCGCGCCTTGAAGAGCTTCCAAGACCGTCTAGAATTCCGAAAATAGGCCTCCGCGGACGCGTGATTATCATTCTAGTCGGCTTCGCTATTTTCTGGGGCTCAGGACTGGTCGCGGGCAACCTCTACGCCCGAGGCCAAACCACGGTTGTCTGCATGGATACTACCTGCTCAGCCCTTGTCGTTACCTCCGTTGTCGGATTTTGGATCGCTATTATCGGCGGCATAAGCATCGTGATATGGATACTCCGACGATTTCTCTAAACTAGAGAAAAGAGATAGAATCTAGATGAGCAGCGTCCAATCCTCCGAAAGAGTCGTGCTATCGTGAAGAAGAATGGTGACGACTCCTCGCCATTCACGGATAAGGAGACCGTTCTCTGGGGCCTTCAGTTGGCTCTTGGAAGGACCTTCGACGAATCCGTTTTGTCAAAAGAGTCAAGAGATGGAATAGACCATCTCATCGATCTAAAACGTCTGGCCGAGGAGAGACGATTGGAGGGGTCGAGATATTTCTCAAGGGTCCATCGGTTCTGGATCTTATGGGTCGCACTGTTGCTATTAGGCATGGCTCTCTTACTCGTAATAATAGGCGTCGTCTTCTTTGTCGCTGACGTTTTCCTTTACAGATGGATCAGAAAACGCGAGAAAACGACACCAAGGGCATCACTCGAATCATTGGAACTAAGTCGCACCTTTGCAAAGGAATTGCAATCCTTGTATGACAGGATGAAAGTCGAGACATCGGACTTGCCCACGGAGAAAGCTCCGTATGGCCTCCTCGAAAAATCCACCTACGTTGGAAGAGCCGTATGGATAAGCGTCGATTCCGACCTTTCGAGCACAGTATTTGCAGACCGCAAGGGAATCGTCGTGCGGGTCTTCAATAATCCACCCGATCATTGCAAACAGGCGATGGCGGTAGAGCTTGCATCTCCCCCACTTACACTCTTCCCGTGGCCGAGGAGGCTTCGGTATATCATTGCTGAATACTACAATGAATGGGATAGCATAGTGCACTCATTCACAGAAGGCCACTCTTATGTCAGATTTGTGAGACTGAAGAACAAAACTGTACTCAAGTCAGACACATATCGGATCAAGGATACGTCTCGAATCGGAGCCGGTCTTATTACCGCGTGGCCGGTGCTCCCAACAGAGGCTCGACTATTGAGTCGACGCGAAGGTGGCTAGTTAGCCCTCGCCCTCTGAGAGATAAGAGATAGAATCTAGTTGAGTAGCCCTCTGTTCATGTCTGTCAAGGCCGCATCGTCCCGGAGCCAGTCCAGTTCCAAAGCTCTGCCTCCTTTGCCGAACGCGGACAAGTACGCTACGATCGTGACAAGATTCGCGCCGAATCCCGACTTTGTCTTGCACCTGGGTTCTATCCGGGCGATAATCCTCTCCCACGACTATGCGCGGATGTACAAGGGACGATTTCTTCTGCGGTTCGATGATACTGATCCGCGGCTGAAAAAGTCGGCGCTCGAGTACTATGATCTGATTAGGGAGGATGTTCGCTGGCTGGAATGCCAGTGGGACGCAGAGTACACGGCTAGCGACAGGATACCGGTCTACTATGAGCATGCGGAGAAGGTTCTAGGATCAGGAGACGCGTACATCTGCACCTGTACTCCCGACGATTTCCGTCTCAACATTAACGCTGGCAGAGCGTGTCCCGATCGTTCCAAGAGCCCGGAGCAGAACCTGGCCGATTGGGCGAAGATGTTGAATGGAGGGTTTGGAGAGGGAGACGCGGTGCTACGAGTAAAGACGGAGCTGGCTCATCCGAACCCGGCGGTCCGGGACTGGCCGGCGCTTCGGATAATTGATCCGGAAAAGTATCCGCATCCGAGGGTTGGCTCAAAGTACCGGGTCTGGCCCCTGTTCAACTTTGGATCGGCTGTCGATGATCATCTGCTCGGTGTGAGCCACGTTATCCGTGGAAAGGAGCACTTGACAAACGCGCTGCGGACTGAGTTTCTTTACAAAGCGTTGGGCTGGAACATACAGGAGTATGTGCATTATGGCCGGTTGAAGACGAGCGATATCAAGCTCAGCAAGTCGTTGATGGTTAAGGAGATCGAGGAGGGCCTCGTAGACGGCTACTCGGACCCGAGACTTCCGACGCTCGCCGCTCTTCGTAGGAGAGGATTTGTTCCTAGCGCCTTGAGGAAGATTGTCTACGAGATGGGACCCAGACCGGTCGACGCTACGCTAAGCTGGGACAATGTGAACGCGACAAACCGGAAAGAGATCGACAAGCTAGCCCACAGGTACAGCTTCATCGCAAACCCAATCACAATCACAGTGTCGGGTGTAGATCGGATGTATGATGCGCGTCTGCCATTACATCCAGAAAGGAAGGACCTTCCAGATAGAATCTTCAAGGTAGTTCCAAAGAATGGCTCAGCCAACCTATTGATCTCGTCCCAGGACATTGATCTGCTCAGAAAGAGCAAGGTGGTCCGACTGATGGAATTGTTCAACGTTGAAATCAAGAGTGTCGAGAACAGCTCAGTCGCGGCCTCGTTCCATAGTCAGGACTACATGAAGGCACGAGAGGTCAAAGCGCCCCTAGTCAACTGGCTACCAGAAGAGAACAATATGGTCGGGGAGGTGGTGATGCCTGATGCGTCGAGAACGAAGGGTCCGGTTGAGACGAATATTCGACTGGAGAAGCTAGGAAGCATAATCCAGATGGTAAGGTTCGGATTCGGCAGAATCGACTCCATCAACCCTGAGCAGGTAACTGTCTACTACGCCCACAGGTAAACCAACGAACCTCTACTGCACGCATGCGTGTGGTGCCGCCGAGAGGCTCCGGCACACGTGGAGATTGCACTCTCCTTTTTGTACGAATCGGTTAGAATCATGTCGGAAAGCCGTTGATTTGGTCCACCCCAAAGTACCCGAGTAAGGTTCTGGGAGCGACCCCAAAGATTTTAAATTCTTGATTCAATCATGTTGTGTCTATTCACCCAGGCGTGGAGGGATTTCTGTGAGACTTGTCGAAGATATCTGGATGGGTTCCCGCCCGAGACGCGACAGCACTTGCGGACTCGTGCCTGCAATGGAATAAGGGCCGATTTTACGAGGTTCTCTGGGAGTACCATCTCACTCCCTCGATTCTGCGCGAGAGGAATGCGAGAGGCTGGTGGTATTATGAGGACAATCATCTAGCAGGATGTGCTCTTGGGCGTGAGCTACGAGGCTGGTGGTATTTCGAGGAACTCTGGGGTCCCTGCGAAGGAAGTTCTGAACTCCCGATGCGTACAGGGAAACAAGATCTGTGGAGGGCTCAGTGCTTCCAGAAGCTTCTGCGCCCGTTGAGGTCTCGGATTCTCATTAGAGCCGCAGTGGACAATCCGTTTGGCAACATCATCGCCCGAGAAGTCGGGGCCCAGTGGTGTGGAGGCTACCTGTTGGCTACTCGAAGATTACGGCAGAAATTCGAAGTCACAGTGCCCGTAGGCTTCAAGCTTCGCAGGTTCCGAAAGGGCGATGAGAAGGATATGTCAAGAATTCATCTCGCAGCCTTCCATTTCCCAAATCTGCCTAGAGAATACCTGAGGTGGGCCACGAGTTCCAACTGTAGGACAACGCTGGCGGTTCTGCACGGACAGTCAGTCGGGTTCTTGACAGCAGAGAAACGGCCTTATTGTGGGTACGGGGATTTCAACATAGCCTTGGAGCCCGAGTTCCATGGAAGAGGATTAGGGTCTGCGCTGATGGAAAGCGGATTGAACGATCTAATCGAAATGGGATGCAACACGGCCGTGGCTGACTTCTGGCTTCAAAATGCCAAGGTTCAGGCGTTGAACCGGAAATATAGCTTCAGGATTGTTCGTGCCTACAACTACTACGAGACTGGGGCAACGGATCATTAGTTTTCTTCCACTCTCAAGTTTTTCCGCGTCTGCAATGGTACCAGTCCCATGGATGATCGTCTCGGGCCTCTGCTGTTCTGTCGAACCTGAGTATCCCTAGTTACCATCAAATCAGATACCGCTCAGACGACGAGTTCATTGGAAAAATTCTTGTTTGTGACTGCTGCGGCGAACAGATCAGGAAACCGTTG
>MNDT01000011.1 GCA_001915065.1 archaeon 13_2_20CM_2_53_6
CAAAATCGCCGTCGCTTTAATTTGATATCGTTAGATATTGACACAGCAAGTCTGGTCTACTTGTATCTACCGGTGAAAATGGTGCGGGGGGTGAGCACTGTACCATAAGTGCACTTCGCACCCACGGCTTCGACAACGAGGTGCTTATGACCCTGGCGACCCTCTCCGACGTACTTTTACTATTCTAATGGGTTGATCCGAGTTTTGGAAAACAAGGAACGGAAAGCTGGATTCTGATAGGAATCCGACACAGCAAGATTTCAAAAGTCTGTCTCGTAAGGGTTCGCTCAAGAATCGATTAGCATGAGTTTCGTTACTGCTGTCTGATGAGAAAGTCAGGTCAAGCGAACATGTTCGCCCATTTCCGAATGTAGTGCTGGGCGACCATCCCTTTCTTCACGAAAGGGTCTTCTCTGAGGTATTCCTCGGCTGCTTCCCGTGACGTTAGAACTCCATAGTACTGAGAGGTCCCGTGTTTGGATCATCCAGGAACGCGCCGCCCATCAACAGGACTCCCTTGTCATGAAGCTGGTTTGATCGAGCAATATGTTCAGCGATTGCCGCAGGCTCCTTGGATCTCGCCTCTTGGAAATTCTTGTACTTGGTCACGACGATGACAACGTAGTAGAAGGATTGCTTGGGCTCGGTCATGATTGATATTTCACCTGAACCAATAAATGTCTTTCGAGCGCAAGGCAAGGTTTGTCACTTCAAAGTAAATGGATGAGTTCTACCAAAAGATAATCAACGAGCCCGAATTTCGGAACTGGTCGACTGGTGGGCACAAGAGCAACCTCATCCCGGTAATCCTAGCAGGGAAAACAGCGGAATCTTCCGCCTTTCAGAAGGCTTCGAGAATGGGAATCAGAATTGTGCTACACACGAGCATGGAAGATTGCCTGGAACGATTGCTCGGACAAAGGGAGACATTTCACAAGATCGTTTCTCGCGCAGGACCTCGACTTTGAGGGGATCTCCAATTATTGAATCATCTAGATCGGGAACTAACTATACCAGGTAACAATCCGGGAAACATCCAGGCTTCTTTACGGAAACGGCCACGAAATAGGACAGATTCACTGGTGCGGGGGGGTGTTCACTGGACAAATGACAACGGCATGCGGACCCACTTGCTGACGGCGCTCTCTTCCCCTTCAGCTAATAGGGTCATGAGGGAGGAGAGAGGTTATCCGACCCGTCAATTTTGACAAACGCTATCGCCTTTCTCTGTTCCTCGTCTTAGTTTTGTGCACACATACTTATCAGAGCGTTCTCCCGCTGGGGAACGAAAGCGAGGGATACCGTGGGCGACAAACGAGATACGGACAGGGCGCGAGCCGAACTCGAACGAGTCGATGCGATGTGGGCCGCAGCCGCAGCTGGGCGTGACGTTGAGCGAATTGTCTCTTTTTGGGCTGACGATGCGATCGTTATTCCGCCGGGACAACTGGCTATTATCGGCAAAGATGCAATTCGGGACTACGTGACTGCGAGCCTAAAGATCCCGGGTTTCAGCATCCAATGGAAGACGACTCGGTTTACGATCGCTCGCGCTTGCGACCTCGCGTACGGCGTGGGGACGAACCAAGTTTCATTCAACGACGAGAATGGCAATCGAGTAACGCTGGGAGGAAAGGCCGTGACTATTTGGCGAACGGATAACGGAGGTGTTTGGAAGTGTGTCGTCGACATCTGGAACGATGACCCGCCGCCCGAGAAATAGTGTGACTGTCCAGGGACAAGGGAGTTGGGGATGAAGGGGACATGCCCGAGACGGTTTGGACTGACATTTCATCCCTTGCTGGATCCATGTTGAGTCACCTCACATGTTGAGGACTCCACGTCAACGGACAATAAACAGTCTCGGCAACGCGCTCAGATTCAAGTGAGGCAGGTTCAATCATCGAATGAATCATCTCCATCCCAATAATCCTCCTTCCGAACACGATATTCCGAGATTACACGCTTCAATATCAAGTGGCTCCAATGAACCAATATTTGGATGCGTTCGGTATCTTGACCGCCTCTACGTCTTTCAGGTCGGCTTTTCGGGAGATGACCTTCAGAATTCTTGCTCGTCGTTCGATGGTGGATGGTTTGTATCCTTCTTTCTTGATCCAGAATGCGTGTTCAGTAATCAGACCCGGAGCAGGGGGTTTGTTATTGGTGCGGGGGGTGGGATTCGAACCCACGAAGGCCTACGCCACGGGATAACACACCCGCGCTCCAGGGGCATAGAGAAGTCTCCATGCCTATTCGATCGGGTCTTGAGTGTAGCGCGCGCGTGCTAGGCGCGACCCGCCCATCTGGTCAGTCATTTTGACCTGACTCTGGTACCCCCGCACGGGACGTCAAATCGCCTCTTATGTCAGATATATCTTGACCCGTTGACTCTCTGCCGTCCGTAGAATAGGGAGTACTTTCCTGCTCAAAGGTCATAGATTTCCACGAATTGTTTGTTATGGACCTCAGGATATTGACCAAGGCCATATTAGCGAGCCGCGGTCGTGATGCCAGAGAAGCCTCTTCGGAAACAATCAGGCGGAGAATGTGCTGCAGAGCAAAATGCTTGCGATCATCGTCATCGCTTCTGCGGTCGCCCTAGGCGGCGGGATCATGACCTTCGCAATAGGCATTCCCGATTCCCCCTGCACCGGAGTCGTCGGAACGAACCGAAACTTCACGATAATTGCCAATGTGAACGGCTACAATGACAGCGTAACCCATCAAGGACAAGCATGGCCTATGATGAGTGTGAACCGCTGCGACATGGTCACAGTCAAGATCATCAATACGGATACCCAGACCCACGGGTTTGCCATCGACTATTACGCGGTTAGGGGGACCGAGATCGTGGGCGGGCAGTCAATTTCATTCCAGTTCTTGGCGACCAGGGCAGGCAGTTTCACAGTCTACTGTTCTATCGCGGTGTGTACTGTCCACTATGCTATGCTGAATGGTCAGTTGACCGTGTCGTAGATGGTCCGCCATGAGTAACCGGCCGCTCGCAATAGTTGTTGCTTTGCTTCTTGCGATCTCCTTGACGATCTCAACAAACTCACCTGCCCGTGGACTTGAGTTACCGGTCAGCACACCTAACGTCCCCCTGCGCTCATCGGCCTACGTGACAATGTATCAGATTCAGAATAACTCCACAGATGCTTCGCCTTGGATACTATATCCGGCAAGCAACAAGACGGTCTTGGTCGTCACAATCAAGCTAGGACACGTGATCCAGTCGCAGATAGTCAACTTCACCATGGGAGTCCCTCCAAAGCCCATTGCGACACTCAACAACACCATCCCAACCGATATCGTCTACGACCATTTTACGAAAAACAACGCAAAGCGGGTCTGGATCATTGAGAACGATACCTTGGCTTATTACAATCAGGAGGCGAGAGAATTCAAAACTGCGGTGTCATTTCCCGGGGGAGCCCCCCAGTACATGACTATCGATCCGTCAGACCACTTTTGGATAACCCTCTTCAACACGGATCAGATCGTTGAGTACAATCCTACTAGAGGGAATTCGTCCAGCTATACGACCCCCACTCCCAATGCTGGGCTTCAGGGAATAGCCGTCTCGCCCGTCGACAACTCAACTTGGTTCGCGGAAGCCTACGCTGGAAAGATCGGTCACTTGACTTGCAAAGCATCGGCTTGCGCCATTACAGAATATGATCCTCCTCCTAGTCTGCGCATTCAGGGCATAATCCAAGTCGCCGTCGACAAGAATGGCATTGTCTGGTTCACGATTCACAGCGGGAACGAGTTCGGGAGTTTCAACCCTTCTACCGGAGACTGGAACCTGTTCCCGATCGGATACTGCTCGGACAGTTACGTAGCAGACTGTTGGGTCGGGCTTCCAAACGCAATATCCCTCGACTCGGAAGGACGAGTCTGGTTTTCCGAACATTACGCCGGGAGGATCGCCAGGTACGACCCGAACGATAGCACTCTAGTAGAATACATGATGCCAACTGCTTCCGCCGTCTGCCGAAGTGCGTGCACGCCTTACGCCTGGTGGATGTGGCCTGGAAAGGACGACAAGGTCTGGTTCACGGCTTTCGGTCTCGGAGAAATCGGCTACGTCAACGCCAGTCTGCCTATTCCTTTCAACGTCACGTCGGAATCCAGCATCGTCGTCCCGCAGGGGGGATCAACGAAGATCTCGGTGTCGACCAAGTATTCGGCTGGACCACCGCCATCTCTCAGCGCCTCGGTTGCTTACCAAGATACATCGTCGAATCCTCCAATGATCTCGTTCTCGGTGGGCCTAGAGCGATTTTTTGCAAGTAACAGCACTGCCTCATCAACCCTAACCGTGTTCGCCGGTTGGAACGCCACAACGGGCCCTAGAAACATCGCCGTAACGGCTTACAACGAAAATGTGACAGTGAACACTTTCGTTAAGGTAGACGTTATTGCCTGCACGCCTCATCTATGGACATGTGCAACGTCGTTCGGCCTCTACACCACGGTCGGATTTGCCGGCGGAATATCTAGCGTCGGTCTAATGGTTCTCGGGATGAACTTGTATCGGCAGAGAAGGAGAAATGGCGGATCTCCACGAAGCGCGGAAGATTGAGAGTCGGAAGCTATACGAGTTCTATCTCGATGAAAACGTCGTCCGGGGCTCGAATCCTCATCAGTCGTTTCAGAAACCGCTCATTCGGGTCCACATCGATGAGGCGTTTGTGGATCCTCATCTCCCACTTGTCATAAGTGTTCGTGCCCTGACCCGCGGGCGACTTTCGAGTCGGGACCATCAGCTTCTTGGTAGGGAGAGGGATTGGACCCTTCAGCTTGACTCCAGTCTTCTCCGCGATCTCTCGAATCTCCCCACAGATCGTGTTGATATCCTTTGGGTCTGTGCTAGAGAGGCGTATTCTAGCTTTAGAGACCATTCCAGGATACCTTCATCGCATATCTTTCTCTCGCAGTTTGAAGGCCGACCTAAGTACTGTTAAAAACCTTGGTCTCCCAGACAAAACCACTGCATTACGTTCTAGCTGAATTGTCTCTGAAAAAACACTGGAAAGTTGTCTGGGCGTCGCTGGCGCAACTGCCCATTGTGGGATGAAAAGACCGACAGGTAGTTGTCTAATCCTAGGCCTTGGGAATCTCGCCCTTTTCCTTAATCTCTTGGACTACTCCCACACCAATTGTGGCTCCCATGTCCCGGATCGCGAAGCGTCCGAGCTCCGGAATCTCCTTGAAGTTCTCGAGCACGACTGATCTGAGGGGAGCCATCTTGACGATCGCACTGTCGCCGACTTTAAGGAATGATGGTTTCTCCTCTACAACTTGCCCCGTCCGAGGGTCCAGTTTTTGGATGAGCTCTTCGAATGTCACCCCGACCGTGGCCGTGTGAGCGTGCAGAACTGGCGTGTAACCAGCCGCAATCGCCGTCGGGTGGTATATGACGATAATCCGGCCGATGAACGATTTTGCGACGGTAGGTGGCTTGTCGGTGTGGCCCATGACCTCACCTCTCCCGATCTCATTCTTTGCAACACCGCGCACGTTGAACCCTATGTTGTCTCCCGGCTCCGCCTTGGCCATTCTCACATGGTGAGTCTCGATCGTCTTCACCTCACCAAGCTTGCCTGAGGGCATGAAGATTACCTTGTCACCATCCTTCAAGACTCCAGTCTCGACACGTCCCACCGGGACCGTTCCAACACCGGTAATGGTGTAGACGTCCTGTATGGGAACACGCAGCGGCTTGTCTAGAGGTTTTGGAGGGGGAATGATCTGGTCGAGCGCTACCAGAATGGTAGGTCCCTTGTACCATGGGGTATTCGGACTGCTCTTCGCCAGGTTGTCTCCCAGCCATCCGCTGGTCGGGATAAAGTTGATCTTGGAGACATCATATCCGACGGTCTTGAGAAGACCTTCGAGCTCTTTCCTCGCCTCCTTGTAGCGCTCCTCGCCATACTTTACCGTCTGGTCGTCCATCTTGTTGATGGCGACGATCAATTGTCTGACCCCGAGTGTCAGCGCGAGGTACGCGTGCTCTCGTGCCTGGCCTCCGGGGCCGATGGCAACCTCGAACTCTCCCTTCTTTGCAGATACAACTAGGATCGCGACATCCGCCTGGCTGGCACCTGTGATCATGTTCTTGATGAAGTCCCGGTGCCCGGGCGCATCGATGATGGTGAAGAAGTTCTTTGTTGTCTCAAACTTTTGGAACGAGAGGTCGATCGTGACTCCTCTCTCCCGCTCCTCCTTTATGGTGTCTAGAACCCATGCGAACTTGAAGGTCTCGCCTGCTCCGGTCTTCTCAGACTCCTTCGCATATGCATCAATCGTCTTCTGGTCGATGTAGCCAGCATCGAAGAGCAAGTGGCCGGTCAGAGTGCTCTTACCATGGTCTACGTGACCCATCACGATCAGGTTGAGATGCGGCTTTGCGGACATGATCTAGCTCATTCGCTCCTATCGTGAAACAGAGAGATGCAAGCCCTGGGTCTTTATAAAAAGCCTTGTCCCTTACACGGAAAACTGAAGCCAGATCTTTCAACTGACATTTTTTTCATCCAGCAAAGAAAGGTCTAAATGGAGATTTTCTCGGCTCCGGTGCAAAATCAGGGCTTGCTTGTTGCTGGAAACAACGTCGAAGCACGAGGCCGCGCCGGCCAGTCTGGGAATGCAGAAGACTCAGTACGACATGGCTCTAGAACAGTTCCAGAGAGCCGCAGATATCATGAAGCTCGACCCGAACGTTCAGGAGATTCTGCGGAAACCTAGACGGATTCTCAGCGTCAACTTTCCAGTCAGAATGGACGATGGAAGGATCCTCCTATACCAGGGTTTCAGGAGCCAGCACAACAACGCTCTAGGACCTTACAAGGGCGGAATAAGGTTCCACCCCAATGTCACCATTGACGAAGTGAAGGCGCTCTCAATGTGGATGACCTGGAAGTGCGCTGTGGCAGGCATTCCCTTTGGCGGTGCTAAGGGTGGTGTGACAGTCAATCCGAAGAGCCTGTCGCGCGCAGAATTGGAGAGATTGTCGAGATCATTCTTCTCCTTGATCAGCGAGATAGTAGGGCCCTTCCGGGACATCGCTGCTCCGGACGTCTACACGGACTCTCAAACCATGGCCTGGTTCATGGACGAGTACAGCAAGAACGATCGCAACAACCCGTTCGCGGTCGTAACCGGGAAGCCTCTGATAATCGGCGGATCGCTCGGGCGCGACTCGGCCACTGGGCGTGGAGTATCTGTGACCGTAGAAGAGGCGGCTCGTCATCTCAAGATGGATCTCAAGAAGACCATATGCGCGATACAGGGTTTTGGCAACGTCGGATCCTATGCACACATGTTCCTTGAAGAAGCGGGTGTAAAGGTGGTTGCGGTATCGGACTCTAAAGGTGGAGCACTGAAGAAGAGCGGGATTTGGTTCAACGAGGTTGCGGCTCACAAGAAGAAGACTGGTAACGTTCTAAATCTGCCCGGAAGCGAACCTATTACCAACGAAGAGCTTCTCGAACTCGACGTGGACATTCTCGTCCCCGCGGCTCTTGAAGATGTAATCACAGATAAGAACGCGGGGAAGATAAAGGCGAAGCTTGTAGCAGAAGGCGCGAACGGGCCGACCGCCCCAGAGGCGGACGATATTCTGTTCAAGAAAGGCGTCACTCTAATACCTGACATTCTGGCAAATTCTGGAGGCGTCAGCACGAGCTATCTGGAATGGGTCCAGAATCTCCAGCATCTCTACTGGAGCGCCGAGGAGGTTGACCAGCGTCTGAAGACGATAATGAAGAAGGCGTTCGCGGAGGTCTGGAAGACTTCTCAAGAGAACAATGTGAATATGCGCACGGGCGCTTACATTTACGCTATTGGAAAAGTAACAGAAGCTATGAAGGTACGCGGATGGGTCTAAGGCAACCGTTCAGAAATACTAGTCAAGTAAGGCGGCGAGCTTCTGCTCGTCGCCTGCTTCATGGGCCAATACATCCATTGCCATCTTGTGGGTAATCAGATCGCTGTCCCGTGTCTTCAACGCCAGCTTCTGAAAGAAGTCGATCGAGGCTCTCTCAAGCTTCAAGCCATCCTTGACCAGCGCCTTCAAATCGTTACCCCTCCGAGGCGGTTCAGAATACGAAAGAAAACTTCTCTTCTCCATCTCAGCAGGTCTCGAGACAGGGACTCCTCCAAGCTGTACGATCCTTCCCATGAAAGCTGACGCGTGAGCCCACTCTTCCCTAGCGATCTCCTGAAACATGTTTGCCAAGGAGAGAGAATTGATACCGTTGGCAATCTTGCTCAGATACAGATACCGGAACGCCGCCAGGGTCTCCCCGGCGAGGGCTTGGTTCAGATCCTCCAATAAAGTGGACTCTTTCTTCACCGACATTAGCTTACAAGGCTGCTATCCCTCTCCGCAGTTTATTTAGCCTTATTCTGAAACGAGTCTCTTGTGGGATCCACAAATCCGTCCTCCAGAATAGAGGCTGGAAGGTTCAATCCTTCGGTATCATCTCACCTAAGTTCTTACCTAACTCTTGTCAGGGTTCCCAACTGCCTCATGATTGGACTGGCCGTCCTAGTTGGGGAGACTATTGCTCTGGGCAGCCTTCCTCCAATCGCGAACGCTGTCTTCGGATTCCTAACCGCATCGCTACTCCTAGCAGGAACTATGGTTTTGAACGATATTCAAGACATCCAGATAGACAGAGTGAACACTCCAAACCGACCGCTCCCATCGGGCAGGGTGGGCGTCGGTGAGGCCTATGCGTTTTCGATCGTTCTCTCGGGTCTTGCCATCACGTTTTCTGCATTCTTGGGCGCTTTCACGCTTTTGACCGCTCTGGCAGCCTTGGCCCTCATGGCCTACTACAATACCCGCGGAAAGAAGACTGGGCTCTTGGGAAATGCTGTTGTCAGCTTCAATGTCGCGTTGCCCTTCTTCTTTGGTGGACTGGCGGTCGGCAATCTACGTCCGCTACTCTTCATTTTCTTTCTTCTCGCCTTCCTCGCCAACATGGCTAGGGAAATTGCCAAGGGCATCGCCGACATCGTGGGTGACAGTGCCAAAGGAGTGAGAACCGTAGCGGTCGTGATGGGAACAAGCCCAGCAGCCCGGATGACAGCTTCTCTATTCGCGGTTGCGGTGGTACTCAGTTTTACGGCACCTCTCTTCGACAATGTGTCGCTGTTCTACTACCCCGGAGTCGCGGTTGCGGATGTCGGCTTCCTCTACTCGTCGTATCGTCTGTTAAGAGACCAGACTCCGAAGACGGTGCGTGCGGTAAAGACGCAGGTCCTATTTTGGATGCTTCTTGGGCTGGTGGGGTTCCTGATGGGGGGAAGCCCGATTCTTTGAAGCGGCCATCTCCGCGACGAGATCTTTGGCTCGGTCCAGTCTGACCTTCTTTTCCGAAACCATTGCGGCGGCAACTAGATCAATCGTTTCTCCCTCCGCTCCTGCCATCGCCGCGATGTTTCTCGCGTGAAGGGACATATGCCCGTGTTGGATTCCCTCCGCTGCCAACGCTCTTAGCGCCGCAAGGTTTTGTGCGAGCCCTACAGAGGCCATCACCTCTCCCAGCTCTTTGGCGCTCTTGACTCCGAGAATCTTGAGGCAGATCTTGGCAGTTGGATGAACGGCGGTTATTCCGCCGATTATCCCCACCGCAGCAGGGATTTCTATGAATCCTTCAAGGTCTCCATTTTCGTTCTTACTCCACCGGGTAAGTGGGGAGTAGTGGCCGGTCCTGGAGGCGTACGCGTGTGCTCCAGCCTCTATGGCGCGAGTATCGTTCCCAGTTGCGAGGCAGACAGCTGTGACCCCGTTCATGACCCCTTTGTTGTGAGTTGCGCACCTGTAAGGGTCTGCGGCTGCAAAGGCGTAAGCGTCCACAATCCCATCAACAACAGCCTCACCTCCCAAGGCCTCCTTCGATATCCCGACACTGGCTCTAGCTACTCTCCTGTCTGCTAGGTTTGAGATGATTCTGAGGTTTGCTCTCCCTTCGGACAGTTTTTCTAGCAATGGGGCGACTGATTCAGCCATTGTGTTTACAACGTTGGCACCCATGGCATCTCGACAGTCGACGATTAGCTCGGCTATCACCATCGTGCCGGTCAGGCTGGGCAAGATTCTGACCCGGAGATCTTTGGCGCCTCCTCCCTTTGAGATGAGCATGGGATCTTGCTGGTTGGCTATGTTCAAGATCTCCTTTTTCGATGCGAGAATTTGTTTTTCGGCGTCTCTTGGCGAGCGCGACTTGACGAGTTGAATTTGGCCAATCATTATGGGGTCTGTGCTGGACGCTTGAAACCCACCGGATGGTCGAGCGAGCTTGGCAGCGTGACTGGCCGCGGCGACCACGGAGGGTTCCTCGATCGCCATTGGTATGAGATAGTCTCTGCCATTGATGAGGAAGTTTACTGCGATTCCCAGCGGGATCGGAAGGACTCCTACAACGTTTTCGATCATTCGCTGGGCTGTGGATAGAGATAGCTTGCCATTCTTCACTAGTTCGATTTCTTCGTCAGAGAGTCCTGAGAAATCTCTGAGCTTGTCCAGTCGCTCTTCCAGTGGTAGCTTGTAGAAAGATGAGATGTTGGATGGTTTGGGCATCCCGGTTCCCCCTGACGGCTGTAAGCGTGGGTTGCGGATAACCTATTTGAGGGCTTAGGTGAATTGTGCGTCGACGCCGTGTAGGTCTCGCGAGATCCTGTATGGTGTTCCACCGTCTCTTCTCAGAGTTCTCGCAATTTTTTCACGGGACTTCGTGTTCGAACATACCGCAACTATGCATCCTCCTCCACCCGCTCCGGTTAGTTTGGCTCCGAGTGCGCCGGCACGTTTTGCGGCTGTGACTAGTCTGTCGAGCTTTGGGTGTGAGACTCCGATCCTCTGGAGGAGTTCGTGATTTAGCGACATTAGAGAGCCAAGATCTTCCATGTCTCCAGTCTTCAACGCCTTCAATACTCCTCTGGAGATCTCGCACGCCTGCGCCAGATGATCGCGAAAGTGTCCTTTCTCAGTCTTTGATTTTTTGACTACGGACCCGACGAGCGTCTTAGTTTCGTGATGTATTCCAGTATCGCAGAGCAGAAGCAATGGATCATTCTGGATCTTGACCGGCCTCACGCTGGAGGGCCGCTTAAACCGTATTGTTCCGCCATAGATACAGGTCGCCTGGTCTACTCCGGACGGTTTGCCGTGCAGGAAGCCCTCCGGAATGAAGGCCAGTTTGAAGATCTCTTTTCTTCCTAGCTCCACTCCAAGCGACTTGGATACTGCGGAGATGATCGCCACGGTCGTAGATGCAGAGGAGCCGAGTCCAGCGGCAATGGGAATCTCGCAGTCCACATTTAGATCGACTCCTTGTGTCGGCCTGTCGATTCGGTCCAGCGTGGCTTCAGCGGCGATCCTGAGTGGCTCGAGAAAACCCTTGGAGTCTATTACTCGAGAAGCTCGGTCAGATCTTGCGAGGAATCTTAGAGGGACATCCACTCCAATCCTGACCCCGCTTTTGTCATTCGGTCTAGCCTCAACCTCTGAGTAGAAGTCGATTGCCATAGCTACGGCGGAGGCACCGAGCACCACGAAGTGTTCTCCAGATAGGATTATTTTTCCTGGAGCGCGCGCCCGTACCAGATAGGCTTCTCTTGTTTTCGTCGAGCCGGGTTCACCTCTCGAAAGCTGCTGCGGCATAACCTACAACGGCGCTCCTGTCTCCAGTCACGTCTCCGCTTGTCTGGTATGAAAGCAAATTCGTTTTCTTGGCACCGAGTAATTTTACTGCGTGGATCATAGCTGTGACTGGGCCATATCCGCACGCCGATACGGCCTCCTCTTCTATGGTCTGCTGGAATTTTTTCTCGTCCATTTCCAGTGCCGCTTGGATTGCTCGCCTGTCTTTCGGCGCAGCGATTTCTTGGGCTTCGTAGTGGGTCCAGTCGGACGATGCGATGATTGTTGCGTTGTGTCGTTCCGCTGCTCTCATGATGGCTTTGCCGATCTCGATGCTTGTCTGGAGGTCTTGGAGCATCATGCAGATCGGGACGAATTTGAATCGTCTTGGATAGATGAATTGGAGGAAGGGCAGTTGGACTTCAATGGAGTGTTCGTTTCGATGAGCCTCATCCTCGACATCGATCATGTCCGCGTCATCAACGATCTCCCTTGCGAGCTCCTCGTCAATCGGGGCATCTCCGAGAGGCGTGCTCCATTCCCCCTCGGTCATTGTTGAGACTCCGCTCCCCATGCCCGTGTGGTTGGGCCCCAAGATGATTACGGACCCGACAAGTCCCATTGATCCGAGGTGGTGGTAGCTGTGTGCTGCTACGGGTCCGGAATAGACATAGCCCGCGTGGGGAACTATGAGCCCTAGGAGGTTCTTGTTTGGAGTTCCGGGGATTGCTGGGATCGATCCTGGTCCGAGTTTGTGGAGGAAGGACTGTTCTATCTGGGTCCTAAGAGCTCCTTCTGTGTCTGGGTAGAAGGCTCCCGCTTGGGCTGGCCGGCGTCTCTTCACGCCTCGCCACCGGCTCGTCCCATGGGCATGGCGGCGAGCTTCGTCTCGAAATCATCTATTGTTAGCGGAATATTCCCATCCTGTGGAATCTCTCCACGCTCTCTCACAACCTGCCGGGCTAGGAGCCAGTAGACCACTGCGAGGGCTCTTCGTCCCTTGTTGTTTACAGGAATGACAAGGTCGACTCCTGAGAAAACGTTGTCCGTGTCGCACAAAGCTATGACGGGTATTCCTACGGCAGTTGCTTCCTTGATGGCTTGCCAGTCTGCTCTTGGATCGGTTACCAGCACGACTTGTGGTTCGGCGTGTTTTGGCTGCAGCGGGTTGGAGATTAGTCCGGGCATGAACCGGCCTACCACCGGGAGCGTCTTTGCCACTTCGGCGAACCTCTCCACGGGTGTTTTGCCGTAGAGTCTTGATGATACTGCCATGACCCGGGTAGGTTCAAAGCGCGCCATGAACCGGGCGGCTATACGGATCTTTTCGTTTGTTTCTCCGATGTTTAGGATGAACAGTCCATCAGGACGGACTCTGAAGATGTACTTTTCCATGTCGACTGTCTTGATCCTCGTTCCAATATGGAGACCCGCCGCCAACAGTTCTTCAAGTGATAAGAGAAGGTTTTCGGCTCTCGGTATTGCTTCTCTCTCGTCGAAGTCCTGGCTCTCCATCCAGCAGGACCTAGGCTAATTCGCTCCGTCTCTTCGCGGTTACCTGTGCATACTTTAGGAATTCGTCGATTATTTCGACGTGCGTTATCATCATCCTCCGGCAACAGTATCTTCTGAGTCCTAGCTCGTCGAGGACCTTCTGGGGTTTGTCGCCTGCGCGTACTCGCTGGTTGAAGGTCTCCCACTTGTCGGCGATCTGCTTGCCACATGTAAAGCATCTAACAGGAATTATCATTCTGGGCTTGTCACCGGTACGATTTCTGTTTTCTCCGTCTTGCGCTGGGTCCGCCGAACTTCTTGGGTTCTGCGACCCTCTGGTCTCCTGCAATCATGACCCTATCGAACGCCATGAAGCTCTTTCTGAGTTCGGTGCTCTTTGTCCATCCTGCTAGCGCCCTGGCGATTGCTATTCGAGCAGCCTCGGCTTGACCCATTACTCCACCGCCTTCAACGTTGACCCGGATGTCAACCTGCCTCGACCTATCGCCTGCTATCATCAAGGGTTCTTGGATTTTCATCCTTGCAACCTCTGGGGACATGTATTCGAGTGAGATGTCGTTGATGTAGATTCGTCCCTTTCCGGGCTTGACGATCGCTCTTGCGACGGCCGTTTTTCTCTTCCCGGTCTCAAGGGCGACCTTCTTCTTTTCACTCACTCACGAATCCTCCGATTTCTTCGGATAATCTCGCCACTGTAATGTATGGAACTCTGAGTTTAGATGATTCTGCGCCCTCGATTGTCTTTCCAGGTCGGTCACGATATTCGTCTGGTGTCCCAATGTAGACTTTGACCCTGTGAAACGCTTGCTTTCCAGAAGGTTTTTTCCAAGGGAGCATTCCTCGGATGACTCTGCGGACGTAGCCGTCCGGCTTTCGTGGGTGCGTTGGGCTCTTCTCCAAGTTTCCGAGGGTTCTGGTCTTCAGCTTCTGTTTGGCCCTAGCGACAACTCTCTCCTTAGTACCTGAGATTACTGCTCGTTCCGCGTTGAGAACAACGATCCGGTTTCCCTCCAGAGCCTTTTTGGCCACGTAGCTCGCCATTCTTCCAAGGATGAGGTTGGACGCGTCAACGATCTCTTCTGACTGAGGAAGTGATTCGGGCTTTTTCATTTCTCGACTACTGCTCCGAGTCCTTCTTCAAAGCCGAGTGTCTTTCCGTTGATCAGTCGTGCTGCTTCGAGTACGAGTTTCTCCGGCGGCAGTGTTCCGGTTGATTCCACCAAGAAACTGAAAGTTCGTAGTTTCTCGTCATAGCTGTACGTGCAAGCTGAGGCCGGCTGCCACTTTGCGTGATCTCTTCCTCTTCCTAGCCGAGCGTATGCCTCAAGCTTCACCCTCTGTCCCTGAGCGAGTTTTACGATTGGGATCTTGTCTGAGACGGGCTTCACCTCTGGATTCTCCGGCTTCAGGTTTGACGTGTACACTACTTCGACCGGGTCCGAGGCTTCAATCTCAAGCGATAATGATGCTCTGCATTTTTCGCATCCCAGTTCGCTCTTGCAGGTGCATTCTTCTGGCAGGTTGTATGTTGGGTCCGTGGTTACCGGGATAAGCCCGAGGCGGTGGGCGAGTATCTCGTCGTACATGACAGAACTGTTCTCGAGAATCATGACATCATCGATCGCCATAACTGGGACTTCCGCGAGGATGATTCGTCGGATCGCATTCGCGAAGGCTGGCGAAACATCGGAAAGAACAAAGCGTAAGGTGTCTTGTTCCCTGTTCAGGACCTTGATATCCATCTAATTATCATGCTTCCGACGCTGAAGTGTCCAGCCCGCCCCGTCGGACTTTATTTAAAGCTAACGAGTTTTTAGCTGTATTAGAGACCGGGGAATCGCACATTCCCTATCTGAGCCCCGTAACTCTTGGAGTGATCCTCATCATAGCAGGAGTCCTGCTGGCCCTGTTCGTTGTGATCCTCTCTATCGCTAAGACAGACAACGTGAAAGCGCGAGGAGGAGCAGTCGTAATCGTCGGGCCCTTCCCTATTATCTTTGGAAGCGACAGAGAATCAGCGAAAGTGCTTTTGGTGCTCTCGATAGTTCTAGTCGCCGCACTCATCGTGTTACTGTTGCTCCAAGGATATTTCTAGAGTGAGACCATGGGCCCGCAAAAGACGCGTCCACTTCTTCTTGCAGTCGCGTTTGGGCTCATTCTTGTTGGCTCTGTTCTTGTTTTGTCGAGTTCAGTAATGTCGGGTTCTGCGGGAGGCTGTTTCTTCTGGCCTTTCCCGGTCATTCTCGTTTGCGGCGCTGGGGCCGATGGTGCGCCGTACATCTCCATAATAGTCGCGCTGTCTGTGGTTGTGTTGATCTCGTTTCTAACCCTCCTTTGGATGCGGAGAGTTGCGGCAAGTTCGTCGAATTTGTAACTTGGTTCCGCGGAATCTTGGCTGTCAGCTTCCGTAGGTTATGATTCCAAAATAGATGCTTACTAGTCCTACTGCTATCGCGACTGGTGGAAATGCGAGTACTGTTCCTATGAACTCGAGGATATCTTCGACGAATCTCAGGAGTGTGTATACGATCAGAATGGTGATGATGAAGACAACACCGAGGATGGTTGTGCTGGATACGGAGAAGGCTGTGTGGAGATATGCGGCTACGAGGATCCCGACTCCGAGTGCCATCAGTGAGGCCCAGCGTACGTTCCGGAGTGGGCGGGAGAAGAGGAGTATTCCGAGCACGGCCATGACAACCAGGTAATATTGGAGGTACGAATTGTTCAGACTCGGTCCGGGCGCGAATCCTATTCCGAAAATGCTCGAGAGGATGCCCAAACCGAGCGCCAGGTCTATCGTGACAATGATCACTGCGACTCCTACAACGAGTCCGACGATTACCAAGACCTTTTCCAAGCCTTTCGAGACTCGTTTGAACAGAGGCGCCGCTGCGCAGACTCCTCCGACGATTAGGAGAATGGCTGTTGAGACGACCATCGCAGTACTCAGTCCAATCGGTCGAGGGAGATAGTTTAAACGGGTTGTTACGGTTTCTCTTCTGTAGCTTCTGCTGGCGTTTCTTCCTCAGTCTCTGGGAGCACTAGCGGTTGTTCCGCTTGGACCTCGTCCCTCACTTCTGGCGAGACCTCGGGGAGGATTGGCGCGGTTGGTGCGGCCGGCACTCCCGCTTCTTCGATTATTCTGGTTACCCTCTTGCCGGTTGGTGCTGCTCTTGCGGGATGTTGAGCATTAGTCAGCGGGCTTCCCTGGTGGAAGGCGATTCTGGACTCTTGATCTCGAAGGACGACGTAGCTGGGCACGGTGACAATGTCGCCCGCGACACTAATGTGACCGTGGATGACGAACTGACGCGCCTGGTGAATGGACTTGGCTAGGCCTGCTCTGTAGACTATGGTCTGGAGTCTTCGTTCCATCAGATCCTTGACGTTGAGATCTAGAATATTGTCGACTGCCGCTGACTCTGGGAGAACTCCCCGACGCGCGAGACTTGTCAGGTATTGCCGTTCAAGCTGAGCACGCGCTTCTTCCTCTGATCCCAGTAGTGTTCTCGCTATTCCTCTAATCTGCGAGAGGTCGGTCTCGTGCCTGCGCAGTTCTCTCTTGTTTCTGAGCCCGTATTCTCCGACTAGATGAAGCTCCTCTTCAAGCTGGTCTTTACGCCAAGGATGTCTTGGGGTCTCGAAGGCCTTGTGCGGTTTTCTTGGATCTCCCATGCTTCTTTCTACTTCTTCTCTTCCGCAGGCTTCCTCTGAGCTGCTCGAGCTGCTTCCATGAGAACCTTCTTCTTCACACCGACCGCCTTTCCAGACCTTCCTGTTGTCCTCGTTCTCTGGCCTCTAACCTTTAGGCCTAGTGAGTGTCTTATTCCCTTCCAGCTCCTGATGTCTTTCATCAGGTCCACGTCAGACTTGATTTTTAGAACCAAGTCGGGTCCGACGAGATGCATGTCTCGTCCCGTCTCGATGTCCTTCCGTCTGTTAACCATCCGTGGGGGGATGCCGTGCTTTATGGGATCGCGGATGGCATCTTCGACCCTGGACATCTCTGCCTCGGACAGGGCGCCTATTCGGGCGTCAGGGTTGATCTTAGCGACCTTTACAATAGCCTGAGCGAGGTTGGGCCCGACCCCTCTAATCTTGCTGATCCCGTAGATGACCTTCTTGCTGCCGTCTAGGTCGGTTCCCATAAAACGGAGGATGTGCCTGAACTCTCTTGACATCAGTTTCCCTGTGAGACAGTGAGGAGATTCTGTGGCGTAATTTAATGTTTCCACTTTGCTCCAACTGTGTGCAAGCCGATAGTTGGTTGACGCGCGGCCGACATTTCCCAAGTTTTCCTCCTCACCGCAGCATTTTTTTCCGGTGAATTCTTTCTCTCAGCAGGCTCGTTGATCTGTTTTTCGGTGAAAAAGTTCGCGCAGAGAAATTTTTCTCCGTTGAAAGAAAAAATTTGTTGGACAGAAAACTTACCGGTGCCTGCGATCTTCGCGCAAACAATTCTTAAATACGCCACGGGCATTGTGTGTGATCATCCGGAAAAATTCGGACTAGAAAAAATTCCAGAAATGTTTGGACCTCATCTGACTCTGGATTTGTCGGAGTGTGATCCTCGAAAGCTCTCCGACCTTTCTCACATCTACGATCTCCTAGACGAGCTTCCCGATGTTATCGGGATGCACAAGATCACCCCGCCCTACACATTCATCTATCGCCCAAGCGACAATCCTTCCGAATGGGGAGTCAGCGGCTTCGTCATAATCGCCGAGAGCCACATCAGCATACACACCTTCCCGGACAAGAACTCGGCCTTCGTCGACGTTTTCAGCTGCAAACAGTTCGACATCCACAAGGCCGTCGACTACATCGTCGCCAAACTTGATGCTCACAAGGCAGACAAGAAGCTCTCCGGGCGAGGAAAGGAGTATCCGCGACAGATTGAAGCGGCTCGAGAGATCGTAATACGATCCCGCCCCAGCCTGAAGCAGTGAGACGTGTAGAAAACCTCAGACTAGCTTCGCCCACCCAAGTATGCGGAAGGAGGATTTCCAAACCGTTCAAAGCTTCAACCAGCTTTCCTTGAGAACTCCCCCCTTTTAACACCCGTCTGCGTCTTCAACTTCGAAATCAGCCCAGAACGCGATTCTAGGCATTCAATTCGAAACTGTAGCTTTTTCACGCTGATACATACGGATAACTCGCACCTGCGAAAACGGCTTACCAGCCGATTCTGCGCGACAAACGGGAGTCTAAGCCCAGATCGGGTTCAACTGGTGGAGGCCCCTCATGAAAATCTCAAAAACGTTGACCCTCGCGACGCAGATCCCACGAGAATTGAGGGAGCGGAGAAATCTTTCTCTCCTACATCGTCCTTCCTTTTCCTGTTATCTCTTCTCCAAATCGTTATCTCTCTTTTTCCACTAACTATTCTCTTCCAGTTATCTATTGTTCGACCCCCCGGGGGGGCATCCCAGAACTCCAGAAACCCTTCACACTTTCTGTCCAGTCAAATGTGTTGGCGCCGGGAGTGGGATTTGAACCCACGCGGCCCGAAGGGCCACAGGCTGACAGGAGAGCCTATTCCAGACATGGGCCCGCGCGCTAGGCAGACTGCCCGGTACCAGGCTCCGGAATCCCGGCCTACCAGACCAGACCCCCTCAACAACTATTTTTCTCCTTTGGAAAACAACAATCGAGCCCAGCGCCCCCAAGACCATTCCAACTCCCGGCAAGGAAGCAGAACGATAGGAAAAGAGTAACGAGAGTGGCGATGGGAGCGGGCCAGCCAACAACCCTTAACGGGCGAATGGCAGTGCCCGCGCCCGGGGGACGCCACCCTTACGAAACCCTATCTATGGGAACGGTCCTAAGCCGTGTGTTACCCAGCCCCGGCGGGACCCGTAACCGTCGCAAATTGCCTCTTGGAGGCACGATTTTAAGAGACTAACCCCTCCTAAGAACAAGGCCATCTTGGAGCGCTGCGCAGTATGCGGGGCAGAAGAGTTCATCCCCTACGTCTGCCGCTACTGCGGCCACGTACACTGCGTCTACCACCGGCTTCCCGAGAACCATGAATGCCCGAACATCTCACAGGCCCGCGCACCGAGACAACCGGTCCACCTAGAGCGTAGACAAGGCGGGACTACACTACGACTGATACGTTCGCCACGGATCAGTCTCATGCCTGGACGAGAAATTCTGGCGCTCAGTATCGCATGGGTAGTGCTCGGCGTCAGCTTCTCCATGAGATACATGTACCAACCAGGTTGGTGGTCCCAGCCGATAGCGTTATTCGAAGTCTTCCTCCTGACGCTACTCATCATAGGAACGAGCTTCTTGGGACACGAACTCGCCCACAAGTTCACCGCTCAGAGATACGGCGCATGGGCCGAGTTCAAGCTCTGGACCGTCGGAGCCATCATGTCACTCGTCTTTTCCGTCGTATCACAAGGAGCCTTCATCTTCGCTGCGCCTGGAGCTGTTTACATCGCGTCTCGATCAAGCTATATCGGCGATGTGATGGATCGAAAGACAAACGGGATCATCTCGCTCGTCGGACCCGTGATAAACGTAGCCGCGGCCACTATATCAGCCGTGATCTATTTCGGTCTCTTGGCCGCTGGAGTCGGAGTGAAGATCTATGGATTCGACCCCTTGACCCAGTCGATTCTGATCAATCTTTGGCTTGGAGCGTTCAACATGATACCGTTTTTCATTCTGGATGGGCAGAAGGTGCTTACCTGGAATCGGGCAGTCTGGGCGGTTGTGACAATCCCGCTCTGGACTGCCACCGCTGTTGCTATCGTCCTGTTACGCTGACCGTGAACCCCATCTCAGCGCGCTCGCGCCAGTGAAACGATATTCTTGACCGCATTTTGGACAGACGATGGTATACTCCTCATCTGGGGTGACTTTCACGACTATCTCATTCTCGCAGTTGCAGAGGAAGGAAACCTCGTTCGTTGTCATGAAGGAGGGCTCAGCTTGGAACTTGAACCGTCGGGGTCGACTTGGTCTTCCACATGCGAGGGTACGTGTCGGCCGCCATTATGACTCTCACTGTCTTAGCCGCCATTCCATGCTCCTCTTTCAACATCTGCTCGCTCGACATGAGCGCCCTTGACAATGCCACCAGCTCCTCCTTCAAAGTGAAGAGTGCTATCGGCATCCTCGGAAGAATACCGTTGTTGAATCGTACAATTCCCGGAATTGCCAGATCAGCTCCATGACAGATCGAATTCACGGCGGAATCCCGCATGTAGACTCGAGGAACATAATCGAACGCTGATTCCATCGGCTTGACTACCCGTCTAGCCATAACCTCTTTCTCATCACCGGTCGACTGAGACAATTCTAGCACATCGTATAGGGAGCTCGCGTCCGCCTCAGTGAAGCTCCCTGCGCGTGTCCGTCGGAGTTCCCGCATGTGAGCTCCCACCTGCAAGACCTCGCCGATGTCGTAGACAAGCTTCCGTATGTAGGTGCCAGCCTGACAACCGACTCTAAACAGGACCTCTCGGCCGTCAGCCTCGACATCCCGGATATAGTAGATTCTTCTTCTTCGAAGGTCTCTCTTAACGGCTGCCCTGACAGGCGGCCGCTGGAAGAGATCGCCTACAAACTCTTCGAGAACGGCAAGGAGCCTAGCGAGGTCAACGTCTCCGTGTAGGGTCATGACGCAAGTGTATTCTTTGCCGGTTAGCAGGAATGATTGGATCGTCTTGGTAGCCTCTTCGAGCGCTAGGGGCAGTACGCCAGTGACCATTGGATTGCTCCGACCTTGGTCTGGTCTCTAGAGTTCCGCCGTGGCCCGCGTGCTTCAGCCCCAGCATTCGTTTGACCCATGCGACGACTTCGTGACTGGAGGGTCCGGAAGGCTTGTCCAGGTTGACAAGTCCAAACCGAACGTGTTGGTCTATGGGTCTCTTCAGAGGAGGACAACCGTAAGACGGGTCGGTCTCCTCTTCGAACTTGACCAGCATCTTCCTCTCGGATTCCCAAGGGGGGAGTTGGGACAATCGTTATCGCCGTCGAGTTCTTGGTCGCGTCTCTTAAAGAATCCCGAATGGTAGACTGTACGAGTCTCGGGAGGAGTGTTGCTAGGTGTCGGGGAGGATCAGCCGGTCATCATGATCTCGTTCGGGAGAACGGGCTCCTTGAACGTCTCAGCCTTCTTACCTCTTCCTATCGCCTTCGCAACATCTTCGTCGGAGGCTCCCTTCTTGATGTCTATCGCATCTTCTGTTGGTTCGAGATGCTTCACGTTCGTTCTACGACGCCGGACTCCGGAGACTTTCTTTGGTCCGGTGATGAGGACGAAGTTCTTGTCTATCACGTCTACTATGATGCATTTGTGTCCGGCCTCTCGACCGTTGAGTTTGACGCAGACGCGTCCGACTTCTATGGTGGGCATCGCGATGATCTCGTCCTAGTGGGGCTGTGCTCGGAAATTTCTCATTTAAGGTTTCGTCGCTCTCCGCCCATGTTTCTTCGCTCTCTTTACCATTCGTGCTGCATCTATGAGGACCCGCGCTGTGTCCTCTATCGACCCTAGGCTTGTGTCGAGGATTAGTTGATAGATCGACCTATCCTCGACATGGAATCCGTAGTGGCGGAGATACCTTTCGCGCTGGATCGATTCTCTCTGCTCGGTCTGAGCCTGAGCGTGATGGACGTCGATCTTGTCCCTCCTTGCGATTCGCTCTAGCCGGACGGGCTCTGGCGCTGTGAGGAAGATTCGCAGGTCTGCCTTGTCCTTTAACACCCAGCCCGCGAGCTGGCCATCTACAACCACGTCACCTTCTTCCGCTTCCTTGACGGTCTTCTCGTCCACCATCTTGTCGATGGAAGAGTTCTCTAGAGCCCTGCTTCCGAGGTCTTCGAGTGACAGGTTCCGCTCTCTGGCAATTCTTCGGAAGAGAACTCCTGCTGAGACGTGTCTGAGATGGAGAGCTTGCGCAAGTCTGATCGCGTAGGTTGATTTGCCCGTGCCGTGGGGTCCGCTGACGGTTATGATCATGTGGCGGTTCCGGAGGCGCGCACCAGGCTCCGGATCTCGGCTGAGAGGCAGTTCGGGCATAAGACTCCGCCATACGGTCTCCCTGGCGCACGGGAGCTTCTAGCGTACGCTTGGGGCTTTGCAGTGGGAACCCCGTGCAACTCTCTACCACATCTGGCGCACTGGGCCTTGGCGGGGGCTCGTGGCTCGAAGTGGAGAGTCCTTCTGCCGGAAGGCAGACTTACTGCCAATTTTCTTCGTCCGTGAGTCTTCTGGGACGGCTTCGTCATTTCGCGTCTCCAGTGGTCGGAGTCATTGAGAAGGCGGCTGAGACTCCGAATATTCTTGAGAGTGGTATGCTGATGGTGAAGGAGCAGATGAGGTACCAGAAGAAGAGGGAGAGGATTGAGGCGAAGCCTGCTGGAGTGACCGCGGCAAATGGAATCATGAACGGCGAGTAGGCTACGGCTTGGAGAGAGCCGAGGGCGTAGCCGAGGATCGCGTATATGAGGTAGAACGGGACGATGGTTATCGGATAGGTCTTCAGCTGTTCGAGTGTCGCTCGGGAGCTCATCTTCATTACTGCTGATTGGCGTCTCATGAGTTTGTCCAGCTGTTTTTCGTCTCCGTCCTTGCGGGCTTTCCGTACCGAGTTCATCCAGTTCATATATTCTCGTCTATTGTTTGCGACCATCTTGTAGTTGACGAGGAACCTGTTCGCGCTCATCGCGACTAGAGAGAGAAGTAGGGCTGCGCCAAAGACAGCGAATGTAGACAACGGCACGCAGGTGTGATCTGGCAGGTTGTTGGGGTTGCAGGCTTGCTGGAGGGGTCCTCCCAGGAAATGGATGATATCGTCTATGAAGCTCATTTTAGTTGCGCTTCTGGATTATATCCAATATGTCCGTGGCTGTCTGTCGTTGTTGGCCGTCACGGTTGTGCACTATCTGTATCGGAACCCCCGCCAGGACGGCGTTGGCGCTTGCCATGTACCTTGACCATTGCAGATCGGACTTCGCCTCTTCGACGCTTCCGGTGTCTCGGTATCGTGTTGAGTCTGCCGCTCGCCTTCGCGCTACTTCTTCAGGCTCTGCCTCGATGAGTATGATGATTTCCGGATCTAGAGCCTCAAGGACTTTGCGTGGGGTACCAGGCCATATTCCCTCGGTGGTCTTCACGAACATGTGTGTGTCTACGACCAGCGCTGAGTTTCCTGGGGTCTTGGAGATGACGCGTGCGGCTTGCTGCTGTACTCTCGCCTGGAGCGAGATCTCTTCTCTACGCATGTGATCTCGGTGAATTGCTTTGCCTCGCTTCTTGAACAGCTCGTTCATCACGTTTCCGAAGTTTATGATCTTTAACGGGACATTCTTTTCTCTCGCGACGGCCTCCAGCTCCTGGAGGACTGTCGTCTTGCCTACCCCGGGTATGCCTGCTACGATGATCGTCCCGGGCATCGTGCTCACTATCCAAGGAGGCCCTTTGTGCCTGGGTATATCTCGGTGATTCTCTCCTTTACTAGAATCTCGTAGTATTGCTGGATTATGCCGACTGTGAGCAGTATTCCTGTTCCGGTTCCGAAGGCTCCGAGGAAGTCTGCTCCCGCTGCTATTACTCCGATCGTTATTCCTCCAATTACTGTGACGGCCGGTATGTACCGGTCGAGAATCTGGCGCACGGTGGATCCGGATCGCCGGAATCCTTCGATCTGCATCCCGGAGTCGATGAGCTGTTTGGACACGGTCTTCGAGTCCATTCCGCCGACCTCGACCCAGGTTACGGCGAAGAAGACGCACGCTAGGACGAATATGGCCATGTAGACTGCGGCTCTTACTGGGTCGCCGAGCACGATGCTCAAGGATCGTGGGGCGAACGTGTAGTAGGCGAGTCCCTTTGACGGTATTAGTTGTCCGCCCTGTTGGGCGCTTTGTTGCGTGTAGCAGCCGGGTATGAGGCTGAGCCAGAAGTCTACTCCCGTGCTGGAGCAACCGGGGTTGTACCGGTTGAAGATTAGTTGGCCGATGAAGTATACGTTTCCGAATAGTGCTGCTGCAAAGATGACTGGTATGTTTGATACGTAGAAGAATTTGATGGGGAATCTTCCTCTGAAGCCCCGGTATCTCGCGTAGGATACTGGTACTTCGACGCGGAGCCCGTTGAGGTAGATTATGATGAGGAAGACGCCTAGTGTGGTGATGAATCCGAGCATGTCGGGTAGGCCTCCTCCTCGGTAGAGTACGCTCCACCATGCTGTGAGACTTGTCGGACTCGCTAGGACGGTGGGTAGGGATTGGAAGAAGGCGATGAGCGCGCCTAGGTAATGGTTGTCGGAGACGGGGCTGATTGGTCCGATGGTGTCCCAGACTATGGAGAGGCAGACGCCTGCTGCGATGAAGAGGCTTATGCCGCTTCCGAATCCCCATTTTTTCTGGAGCATTTCGTCGAGGAGGATTATGACTATTCCGGCGACGAGGAGTTGGACGAGTATGAAGAAAGCGTCCTGTATGCTGGGTGGTTGGGCTATGCCGGTGGTCTGGCTGGTGACGTTGTATGCTCCTCCGAGGATGAATGCGAGTCCTTCGAATAGGGTCATGAATACTGAGAGTACTTTGCTGGCGCCGGTGAAGAGTGCTCTGTCGTTGGGGTTGGTGAAGTCTACGTTTATCATCTTGGAGCCGGATAGGACTTGGAGTATTAGTCCGGCTGTGACTATTGGGCCTATTCCGAGCTCGACCAGTGTTCCTCGCTGGCTTGCGAAGATGACTCTCAGTGGTCCGAACGGGTCGTTTACTCCTCCGGTGTGTGGTACGCCGTAGATGGGGGTCTCGGCCATTATCAGGTAGACGACTAGTGCTAGGGCTGTCCAGATCAGTTTCTCTGTGAATCCTACTTCTCGGTCTGGGGGCCGGACGCTGGGTAGGACGCGGGTTAGGGGCCGGAAGAGTTCGATGAATCGGACCGTTTGGGATCAGCCTTCTTTGACGGGATCGGCTGTCTGTGGGAGTACGACTTGTCCGCCGGCTTGGCTGATCTTCGCGGCGGCTTTCTCTGAGCACTGGGCGACTATTATTCTGAGGGGTCGCGTTATTCTTCCGTTGCCGAGGAGCTTCGTGTAGCCTATCTCTCCAAG
>MNDT01000037.1 GCA_001915065.1 archaeon 13_2_20CM_2_53_6
GGAAAGAGCCCGACAGCGCATAGATGACAAGAAACCCCGACAAGAACATTGCGTTGACGAACAGAGCTCGCGCCTCCCGGGTCCGGCTGATCAGAATCCTCTCCTTCAGTCTCACAACAGACCATAGAGATCGCCCGCGAGGATTCAGTCGAGACGATTGATTTGGCTCGTCAAACTTCTCAGCACCGGGCACCGAGACCTCAAGCACTTCATAGAAATGCCCACGCGACAATCTCACGCCCAGAAGTAGGAATCCAACCAGCCAGCCAAACAGGATAAGAAGATCAACAAGATAGGCTATCGTCCCGGACGTTCCACTTACAAGCCCGACGCTTATAGTGGCTGCCAGCCCATTCGGCAAGATTCGTGCAGCCTCAGCGATTACTCCTGGGACCTCAGGGATGAGTAACGTGATGGGTAGAAGGCTGATCACGAGAACGAGGGTGATGAACAGGTTCCTCCACAACTTCTTCCTCTGCCCAATCCCACGCCCGAGCGAGAGAGTAATGTCAGCGCTCAGCAACAGCCCAATTACTAGAAAGACGAGAGTCACCATCCCGGCGAGTATCGCGACTGGCCAGCCCGTTCGATAGTAGGCCGAGAATCTAAGGTAGAGCACCAGAATCGGAGGAAACCCGAACAGAACAGTGGTGAGAGAATTCAACAGGACCTTGGCCCCGAACACCTCCCGGGGAGGAACCGGGGAGGTGAACACGTAGTCCACGTCGCTGGAATTGACGGGCAGACCACTCCCATTGAAGCCGCTCTGAATCAGCCCGACGAGGTACAACGCGAGCAAGAGGCTTCCCGCCACCTCTGACAGACCCGTCGTCAAGCCGACCCTGTTCGAGAACGAGAGATAGGTGGAACTGCCGAAGAGGACGAAGACTATCGAAAAAGTCTCGCCGACAGCCAAGCCAACGAGGGTCGCTCTTGTGAACCGGCCCTTGACCCAGTATCTGACTAGAACGCCAATCGTTCCGAGCGACAATCCAAGATTCACTTTAGAATCGGGTCTTCACCCTTCTCCGCTGTGAGCCGGAGGAACACGTCCTCGAGCCTCGCATCACTCTCAGCCCTCGCCATTTTCCTCAGACTCTCAATGTCTCCGACCGCGACTATCTTTCCGTGATCGATTATTGCAATTCTTCCAGCATGAGACTGGGCCACGTCCAGGTCATGGGTCGACAAGATAGTCGTGACTCCCCTCTTAGTCTGAGCGCCGATCCAATCCTTCACCGAGACCCTGGTCTTCGGGTCCAAGGCCGTCAGAGGTTCGTCGAGGACGAGAACTTGTGGATTGTGGAGGCTTGTTGCTATTAGCGCGACCTTCTGTTTCATCCCCTTCGACAGGCTGCCCACTAGACTGTTCCGCTTCTCTTCTAGACCGAAGTTCTTTAGAGACTCGGAGATCTCACGTTCGAGCAGTTCATCGTCGACTCCACGGATCTTTCCGACAAACTGGAGGAACTCGAGGGTGGTCAGTCCGGTATAGAGTGATGGATTCTCTGGTAGGTATCCGATCATGCGTTTTGCCTTCTCGGGCTCGACTACGATATCGATCCCATCGATCCTAATCGTCCCACTCGTAGGCCTAAGGATCCCAACGAGCGTCTTCAGAAGCGTGCTCTTCCCAGCACCATTTGGGCCGAGGAGTCCGAAGATCTCGCCCGAGCCGATGTCGAGGGAGACGTTGTCCAGGGCGACAAGTGTCCCGTAGTGCTTCGTCAGACGTTCAACGGAGATCTGTGGCATGTCCTTATGCGCTCGCCAGAGAGTAGTTCGCTAAGGTTCATCGATACTTAACGACCAGCCTCGACTGGTGGGGAAGACGATTCGAAGTTTTTTTCTCTACCTATCAAACGCATGGTCATCATCTTGAGAAGCGTAGAATAAGAAGAGGCGAGCATCGACCGGGTCATGCCAAGGGCTTGGAGCTTCATCAAGGACCCGATTCATGGGTACATTCGAGTAAACGAGACCGAGAGGATGGTCGTGGATACTCGGCCTGTCCAGAGACTCCGCAGGCTTCGACAGCTCGCGGGCTCAGAGTTTGTTTACCCTGCGGCAAACCATACTCGCTTTGAGCACGTTCTCGGTGCAATGCATCTTGCTGGTGCTCTGTCTGAGGTCCTCCCAACCCACCTCGACGCGCATGACCAGGAACAGATGCGCCTGGCAGCTCTCCTACACGATATTGGTCATGGTCCATTCTCACACGTATTCGAACCGCTAATGGTCCGGCATCTCAAGAAGACCCACGAGGACTTTGTGCCCTGGCTTGTCAACGAGACGGAAGTAGCAGACAAGCTTGACAAAGCGGGATTCAACCCTCACAGGGTCGGACTGCTGGCGGTAGGGCGTTTGAGGGACAAGAAGAGGCCCTATCTGGACCAGATCATCAGCAGCAGTGTCGACATTGACAAGATGGACTTTATCGTTCGAGACTCCTTCCACACAGGAGCCGGTTACGGCTCGGTGGACGTTCACAGACTCCTCTACACGATGGACGTGATCAACGGAAATCTCTCAGTAGACGGCAGAGCCGTAGCAACTCTGGAGAGTTTCCTTCTCGCTAGACTAGAATCCTTTAGGACCATCTACTTTCACAGAGCATCAAGAGCGGTCCAGATCATGATAGTACAGGCTCTCGAAGCGGCAAGGGATGAGCTCGATCTTCTCTCCTTTGACGAACCAGAAGACTATCTGCGGCTCGATGACTACAAAGTCTGGACTGACCTCAGAGAGTGTAGGAAGTCCAAGAGGATAATGCAGGATCTAGAAGCGAGAAGGCTTCTCAAATGCGCTTACGAAAAGACCGTTTATGCTCCGGATGAGCTCGTCTCGAACGTGATCACAAAGGATACCGTACGGCTGAACATCCAGAATGAAATTGCGAATAAGGCAAAGGTCAACCCGGAAGAGGTGGTCATTGACGTTCCAACCCTTCCTTCGGTGCCCTACCACAGTGCTGTCGAGATACAACCGCTCGATATACCAGTGTTCAAGCGAGGCCCGTCTGGTAAGAAAGAGATCGTTCAACTTTCTGAGGTCTCTAGAATCGTTGGTGTCCTCAGAGAATTCATGAATCTGGTAAGAGTCTACACTAGGGAGCAGTATCGATCCAGGGTCGAGTCTGCAGCAAGACATATCTTGGGAGAGGCTCCCGCAGAGGTCAAAGTCTCATACTAGCAAAACCCTCTCCCCTCGTCACCGATCGCTGTCACTGGTTCGGAATTCTCGAAGTTACATCAGCACTAAATCGCAACCCTCGAAATGATATTGATATCCGAAGAAACCGTGGTGCTCGCGCTGCCCAAGTTTATGCAAACTCTCGACGATACGATATACAAGGAACTGGAGAAGTTGGCGAAGCGGAGAGGCATCTCCATCCAGGAGCTGATCAGGGCAGTAATTGTTCCTGAATGGGTCACGGGCCACAACGGGTCAGAAACCCAGCAAACGCCCGCAACCAAGCTGAACGCTTGGCGCTAGTTTCCACGATTTCTAGAAGTAAATCTCTCAACTAGAGGCCACGCGACGCCCAACTTGTGAAGCGGTCTTCATTGTATTAAAGAAGCTTGGACGATCAGCGTCCAAGTGTGTTGTTACATCGGGGTTAACGATAGCTCAGAAGATTCTCGGTGATGGTGATGGGAAGTGGGGAAGAATACGCAGGACAGGTCTCTCAAGGTTGCCATAGTCCTCTCGATGATTCGGTTGACAGTGACAATAAGATGAGCGTCGAGAAGTTTGACGATGCAGTGGCGGCGCTCGCTTTTGCCGCCACTATGATTGCGATAACCCTCGGATTCTTGTTCAACCTTTGACCTCGGATAACAATCGCGTTTATTTTGTTCTGACCTTGTCGAGGAGCGACGAGTAGCCGCGTAACGCTTCTCCCTCGGCGAGGGTTGTGTTGAGTGAGACGAGGCTCATCTTGTTGAATATGGCGGCGGATCTTTCCGCGAGGGCTCGTGCTGCGATGAGGTATTTTCCACCCAGAAGCACAGACGATGTGCCCACTGCTCCGTCTCTGAGACCGGGAGTAGCAACAGCCAGTGTCCCGATCTTAATCGTTCCCTCAAAGCACAAAGCGAGTACTGCGTTATCCATTTGGAGAAGGTTGATTTTGAGAACTCTTCCGTCTTGCTCGGTGCTTGCTTCCTGCAATGCGGATCCCGTTCTGGAATAGTCTATGTTATGTAGCGGTCCTTTCCTTCTTCGGGTTTCTCTTCTTCGCCTTCTTTAGACTCCTCGAGATCGGTTCGACGGAGCTTTTCCATCTTCTTCCGCATATCCTCGATCTCGGTATCCAGATCTTTAAGCTCGACAGGCATGGTAACCAAGCCGGTCAGCATCTGTATTACAGCTCTGGCCGCTTCCAGGTCAGGGTATACCCCCGTCGTCGCGCCCAATAATCCTGCGCATTGAAGTCCTCTCTGCCGTCCGATGCCTAGAATCACTCCAGCGGCCCCGGTCACGGCTCCTCCCCTTGCAAGCTTGGCCCCCAGCTTCTTCAGCCGTTCACCAATGATTGCGTCTCCAACGACTCCATACACGGCCCCAACGTCGTTGCCTGAACGGGTCCCGTAGCCTCCCATTGTGAATACCAGTCTGCATCCAAATTGCTGTGCGAAGTCGAGAACTCTGCTGGCCACTTCGTACTGGCCGGTTACGCTGGGCTGAGCGTCGCCTGTGAGGAATATTACATTAGGGTCCTTGTCGCTGAACGCATAGAACTCGTACTTGGGAAGAGAGTAGGTTCCGTCCTCAGAGATGTTGATGCCGAGGTTGCCGTCTGGAAAGAGGAGATAGCTGGAATACAGCTCTGCAAACTTTTTCGGTTTCAGTTTCTCTATGAAATAGTCGACGGCGACTTTTCCCACGTAGCCGAGTCCGGGGAGACCCTGGATCAACACGGGCTCCTTCATCATGACCTTGGAGAGTTCATGAATCCTCGTATCGTCATTCATCATAAGGGGCCAGATGAAAGAAGTCTTCGACGATTCTCTCGGAGAGTTGTTTAAATAGTTTGATTCCCTTCAACCACTTTTCAGTTACAAGAGTCTGAACCACTGATGAGTTGTGCACCATTCGTCTCTTCTCCACATGACGTTGTCCGTAAAATGCTTGAGGTCGCGAGAGCCACTAAAGATGATGTCCTGGTTGACTTGGGGTGCGGCGATGGGCGCATTCTGTCTACCGCCATCAAAGACTTCGGAGTGAAGGCCGCGTTCGGCTATGAGATTAGAGAGGATCTCTTCAAGACCGCCTCAGGCGAAGTTGAGAAGCTGAACCTGGGAAACAGGGCTCGCGTCTACAACCGGGATCTCTTCCAGGCCGATCTCAAAGAGGCGACCTTGATAACTCTCTACCTAACGACCTATGCAAACGAGAGGTTGAAACCAAAACTGCGCGCAGAGGCCCGCCCCGGCGCACGGATCGTGAGTCACGACTTTATGATCAACGGCTGGAAACCATCAAAGAAAGAGAACTACAACGAGCACACGATATACGTATACTCGATCCCAGACTCCTACTCAATGTAGCATCCCATAACCAATCTCTTCATACTTCGAAGAGAGCAGGATATTTCCAATCTCGAGAAATCTTGGCCGTTCCGTCGTCCTCGTCTCGACCAGAGCATATCCGTCATTCATCTCCCTGATTCTCCCTATGCCAAGAAGCTCTTGATGATCATCTAGCAGTCCAGAAAAAAATCCCTTGAGCTTCCCATCCCAGCGTAGGATTTGCTGTTCGGAACGATCGAACATTCTCAATGTTGTATTCTCTTGGCTGATCTTCATAGTCTTGGAGCCAAGGAGAAACCGACGGTAGCCCGTTTCCCGGGCACCTTTCCTTTCCTCCTTGGATCGCGTCCTTGCATAGATGGAACTTGGCAGTCGAATGGACGCACAGGAAACCATGCCGAGGAGAGGGTCGATTTCGGATCCTCTACTCAGCCCGAGGACCAGGTCAGGCCGAGTCTCGTGTATCAGTTCATCTTTGAATCTTAAGGCAGCTGAATCTCCGACCCAGCCGTCAGTGTTCACCAGCACTAATTCGCTATAGCCGACGAGGTTTTCTTTCAGACGGACGATCAACCGCGTGAGCTTGTCCGGGACCGAAGAAGGACTGGTGTCACCTATGAAGAAGGATGTCTCTTGTCGTAGGTCTTGCAACGTCAGGATTGGCTCGGATACACGTGAGGAGCTGATAGTTGTTGGTGGTCCGATGTCGGCCTGACCAACGTCGGCGTCTACCACTCCAACCTTCAGTCCATTCTGTACACACATGTTTGCTAGGAATGTGCAGAGGCTGGACTTGCCTGAATCGGCCTCTCCAACTATTACTGCGACTCCTTGTTGTCTTTGGAGTATGTGAGCCGCCTCTGTCCACCCTGTCGGTATAGTTGACTCGACCAGTTCCTTCCAAGAGCCGTCGGGGCCGATTTTGACTTCAAGGGCGGCCGGTTCAGTGGCCAGTATCGGTTCCTGTCGAAGTTCTTCGACTGTTATCCAAGTATCCGGAGTGATGGGTGCTCCAAAGCATTCGGCTCTACCTTCTGAGAGCTTGAACTGTACCGGTCCGGTCAGCAGAATAGTGTGACCTTGTCCGATCCTGTGTGTAATTGGTCTGACAGGAGGATCCAATCCCGCATTCCGAAACGAGCCAGATTCATTTAACGTGTTATCCGAACGCGAAGCTTTCGACGTCCACGCAGAACGCGACATATCAGTAGCCGAATCCTTCTGAACCATCAACGTCTGCTGTGCAAATCAGTCAGACCTGGTCTAGGACGAGAGGGTTGCTAACCTTCTTACCCGGCTTTCGATGACGAGTTTCGTATTCACTATTGGACTTCCTGAGCTCCGGATCTGATGCAATAGACAGGCTGCTTGGAGGAGGTTTTCCGTTTCACCAGATCAGTCTTCTATACGGAGAAGCAGCAACTGGCAAGACGATTCTCTCCATGCAGTGTATTCTGGAAGCAGCTCGAAAGGAGTACAAGGTATTCTATCTCGACTCCGACCAGTCATTCTCAGCCAATAGAATGGAACGGCTCGCCGGAGGTAGAGAACTTGCGGAGAGAATCGTCCTCTTTCGTCCAGAAGATTTCGATGAACAGGGGCGCATCGTGGAGAACATTGAGAACCTCCTCACAAAGACTCCAACTTTGCTGGTTGTCGATTCCATTACTGGACTATACAGGGGAGGACAGGTCAAACCCGAAGGATATTTCGGTCGCGATCGAGAGCTGAATCGTCAACTTGCACAGCTAGATGCTCTCGCGTCACGCTTCGCCGCATGGGTATTGTTGACTGGACAGGTCCACAGTTCGCCCACAGGAGGGGAATGGTTGGTCGAGCCTGTTGCGACTCGGACCCTTAGACACTGGTCAGATCTAATTTTGAGATTGACTCAGACGCCGAGGTCAAATGTTCGAGACTGTTTTCTCGAGAAGAAGAATGGGTTAGATGTCTCCGGGAGTCATTGCCCTTTCAAGATAACAGACGAGGGGATCGAGGAAGCCTAGTCTGGATTATTAACCATAAACATCATGCGACATTAGGCGTTTGGAATAGGATGGTAGGACTAGTCACCTCCTCACTATTGTTTATCGGTCCAGCCTATGTGGCCAATGCTGCACCCCTTCTGTTTGGCGGAGGCCCAACCCTGGATGGAGGCAGGAAACTTTCCGACGGCCAGGCAATCTTCGGCTCCCACAAAACAATTCGAGGAGTCTTTGCCGGAATCGTCGCCGGAACAATAGTCGGCTGGGGCGAGGCTCTAGTCGACCCCAGACTTGTCGTTGGAGGTTTCATGATCAGCTTGGGAGCCGTTCTAGGCGATCTTCTCGGCGCCTTCATAAAGCGTAGGCTTCGTGTAGAGCCTGGCAGAGCCTTTCCAGTTCTCGATCAGCTCGACTTTATCGTTGGAGGCCTCGTTCTCGGGTACCTGTTCTTCCCGATCGAACCGATCTCCGTGTTACTCGTGGTTCTCGTAACGCCCCCAGTGCACCTAGCAACAAACTATGGTGCTTATCGGCTCGGAATAAAGAAGACTCAATGGTAACCATCCCAACGCTACCGTGATGTGGCCGGAAAGCTCTAAAGCCAACCGAGGATTCGGAAGCTGACGTGAATTCTACAAAGGATCTAGGAGAGCAGCTGGCAAAGGTATGCCTTGAGACCGCCTCGCGAGACAACGCGACTTACGCCGACATTCGTCTCGTGAATACGGTGATCGAGACCGTTAGCATGATCAATGAGAATCCTGCATCTGAGGAATCGAATGATCTCGGAGCAGGAATAAGAGTCCTCTACCAGAACACTGGCTGGGGATTTGCCAGCACCGACGAGGTAGATCCGGAAAACATCCGGGAGACGACAAGGAAAGCGCTCTCACTTGCAAGGGGCGCTGCAAAGATCGGATCGAAGATTACGCTCGCCAAAGAGCCTACCCATGTGGCCAGTTGGGAATCGCCCAGAAAGAAGGACTCCTTGACCGTTCCTACCGAGACGAAATTCGAAGTTCTCAAAGACGCAACCGGCCGAATGAAAGCAGAGGGCGTCGTGGCTAGAAGGGGACAGATAATCTCAACGAAGATCGAGAAGTATTTCGCAAACTCGGAAGGATCCAGGATCTATCAAGACATTGCCCAGACCGGCGCGCAGATCGTTGTCGCAGCGAAGGGACCTTCGGGCATACAGAGAAGATCCGAGCAACAGTACGCATTGGAGGGCTACGAACTCATTGATGGGATGGATCTTCCCGGAAAAGCCCCAGCTATGACGAAAGAGGTTCTAGAGCTAACCCGAGCGCAAGGATTGAAAGAGGGACGATCCGATGTGATCATCAGCGCAGACCAACTGGGCCTACAGGTTCACGAGTCATGTGGTCACCCTATTGAGCTTGATCGAGTGCTGGGATACGAGGCGAATTTCGCCGGCAGAAGCTTTCTGACGCCTGACCAGCTGGGAAAGCTACAGTACGGCAGCGAGCATGTCAACATCGTAATGGACGCGACACTGGCTCACGGGCAAGGCCTGGGAACATTCGCATACGATGATGAAGGAGTTGAGTCTCAGAGAAAGTACGCGATAAGAAAGGGCAAGTTTGTAGGATACTTGATGTCGCGCGGGACCTCGCAGAGCGTGGGAGAGCCCCGAAGCAATGGTTGCATGCGAGCCGACACCTACCAGCTTCCTATCATCAGAATGACGAACGTGAGCCTTGAGCCTGGGGACTGGGACTATGACGAGCTGATAGAGGACACGAAGGATGGAATCTTAATGGTCGCAAACTACGGCTGGAGCATCGACCAGAAACGGTACAACTTCCAGTTCAACTGCGAGAAAGGATACCGGATAAAGAACGGTAGCCTAGAAGGAATGATCATGGGACCCGGCTATTCCGGGATAACCCCCGAGTTCTGGAACGCCTGCGATGCTGTCTGCAACGAGAAGAGCTGGACCCTCTGGGGAACACCGAACTGTGGAAAAGGACAACCCCAGCAGGTCATGGGCACAGGCCACGGCGCGTCACCGTCAAGGTTTAGGAACATACGAGTCTTCGGAGCCTCCTAGCCATGTCACAGAGTCTCCAGAAACAGATCCCTCTTACCGAGAGGGGGCATCGCGTATTTGACATGGTCCGAAAGTTTGCCAGGGGGGCCCAGGAGATCGAGATCAGCCTAATCTCCACAACAGGCGAGTATCTCCGGTTTGGAAACAACGAGCTGGGACAGTCACAGTTCACAAAGAACCGCACGCTTTCAGTGAGACTCTCATCCGGCAAGAAGCAGGCACGGACAACCACCGGCCGTCTCGAAGAGAGCTTCATCCAGAAGGCAGTCGAGAAAGCTGTCTCGCAACTGAAGACCTCTCCCGAGGATCCTGACTATCTACCGATGCTGGAACAACAATCCTACCAGACGGTAAGCCGGTACCATACAAGGACAGTGGAAGAGTCTGCAGAGACCAAGGCGGGCTATGTTGGAAGAGCGATCGAGCGGGCCCGGGACAACAAGCTTCTCGCCTCCGGTGTCCTGGGCACCAGCGTCGACGAGGGATTGATCATTAACACTTCAGGATTGGAGTCTCACTATAGGGGAACTGGCGGCTACTTCTCACTCACAATGGACGCTGACAATGGCAACCAGACCGGGTACGCGCTCTCCACCTTCGCCGACATCACTGAACTGGACGCGCGAAAAGTCTCAGAGACGGCACTAGAACGCGCCAAGCTAAACAAGGCACAGACGGAGGTCCAGCCTGGCAAGTTCGATGTTGTCATCGATCCACACGCCTGGAGCGAGATGCTGTTCTTCTTCATAGTATCAGCCAGCGCCGGGTATTCGCCAGACTTCGGGACGAGACAGTACAAGGAAGGGAGAAGCTACCTGTCAGGGAGGATTGGAGAGAAGATAATGGGCGAGAATGTCATCCTAGAAGACGACGTCTACCATCCACTCCAGATGGGGCCTCCATTCGACGGGGAAGGATACCCAAAGAGCAAACTGACCCTAGTAGAGAATGGCGAACTGCGGTCTCTGGCCTCGAGCAGAATCTCAGCGCACAGATACCAGGACGCAAAGGCGACGGGACACGAGCTGCCGCTGCCGAACCCGCTCGGCGAGACCCCTACCAACCTCGTTATCCGAGGGAAGGGTCCAACAAAGACTACCGAAGACCTTGTGGAAGAGCTGGACAAGGGACTGTTGCTCACACGACTATGGTACATCCGAGAAGTCGAGCCGCGAACAAAGACCCTAACAGGGATGACCCGGGACGGGACATTCCTCGTTGAGAATGGCGAGATCAAGAGACCGGTCAAGAACTTGAGATTCAACCAGAGTCTGCTGGAACTTTTCAACAACATCGAGAAGTTCACTGAACCGGTCAGAAACACATCCTTCACAGGCGCGGCAGTACTGGAGCCCGGGGTCCTGGCAAAGGACTTCAACTTCACCAGCGTCTCGCCTTTCTAGGACGAGAGTCGATTTCGAGACTGACCTGGCCGAACAGCTCGCGGTAGGATACTCGATAAAGAGGGACGAGAAAAATTGTCCCTCATCGACTAGGGTGACTTTCTAGACGGCTTGGCCGCGCTGTTGTAGGTCGCGCATCATCGGGTCGTACTGGTCTTTGGTGATCTCTCCCCGCGCGTATCGTTCTCTTAGGATGTAGTAGGCGCGGTCGCCGTAACTCCAGCCCCAGTAGTGGCGTGAATAACCCCACCTCCATGGCCAGAATAGCCATCTTAGCAGGAAG
>MNDT01000026.1 GCA_001915065.1 archaeon 13_2_20CM_2_53_6
AATGTTGAGGGAGGCCGGGCCGAGCGCTTCCTTGGACGAACCGGACCAATCCGAGCAACAGCACACGCTCCAACTATTGAAAGAAGACGGTACAAGAGTTCGGAGGCTGGACCATAAATGGCCAAGTTCATAATGTCGATTGGAGACGAAGCGTTCAAACTCCTATCGTTCGAAGCAACGAATAGAGACGTCACAGTTCAGCAATTGCTCAGAGCTGTCATAGTGCCAGAATGGATAAAACACAACATGGACGGCCAGACCCAACTGGCCGCAGGTGCGATTAGGCCGATCTACGGAGTTGAACCTAGGCGTAGCGACCCAATCGCCGCATCGCCAGTAAACAGGCTTAGAACCTAGAGACTGCCCTGTCTAGCCAGTGTCAACATTTTCGTGTCTTGACGCTGGTTACATGACTCTTTAATAGTGCCACGGGAGGCAGTCAGTCAGAGCTGACAATAGAAGTTGGCAGACTTCTGCTCCAGATGCGGAAAGACGTTGAGCCTTATCGATCCTCTACTTGAGCTTAAAGGCCTCCGGTTCTGTGAGGACTGCTATCCAGACGTCAAACGGGAACACGCGGCAACAAGCATGTCAGAGAAGATGGACAAGAGACAACGTGTAGCTTTCGCCGACGATGACACTGACGAGAATCTTCGGGGCTCGATAATCAAGGGGAAGCAGGCTCTCGCCTTGAAAGAGACGGAGTTCAAGTGGGATAATCCATCACTGTCCCTTATAGCGAGCGCATTGAGAATTCTTACGGAACAGAACAAGATAATCATGAAGCAGAACGAGCTTATCCTTAGAGAACTAGAGACAAGACCTACCACTGTTAGATCAAAGTAGATAGTCTACCGAATCCTACGAAACTCTCTGGGCCCCCGCGTTGATGCTTGGTCCCGGGGGCCGGAACTTCCCAGGACTGTTTTGTCCTGTTTTGAACCGGCGACATTTCGGGGTCTTTCGCGGAGCCTCTCCGGTTTCAACTGTTAGCCTAGAAGGCTGACTCGCATGCGCGCTAGGCGCACACCTACAGCGTCTCCGTCGCACGAAGGCGACTCGGAAGCTCTTCCAGGCTGAGCTACCCCGGGACGACGCCCACCGGGTCCTCATGATTAGTTAAGACTTGTCGGGAGAAGCCTGGTGATTCTCCCGTATCCACCGGGCCAAGTCTCGGAGAGCAATGTTGGATGAGACATCTATCACCGGAACCTCCATGTTGCCCACCCGGATCATATTGTTGTACTTGGCCATAGGCGCGTGCGAGACGTTTGAGGCGTAGATCTTACCCTTTACATACTCATCCGGCAAAGCCTCCGGTTCGACGAAATCTGCGAGAAAGACGACCCCCTCTGCCCAGTACAGCGCCATTGGCTGACCCGAGACGTTCATGACGAACGCGATCATCGAAGCTAGGTTCTGCTGCGAAGTGAAGCTCGTTAGACCCGTTACGACTATTTCCTGGGGGGGCGAGTGAATGATCGAGACCAAAGTGGCGCTCCGTGAACCTTCCTCCTTCGCCAGTGTTAAGCCTTAACCCAACATCCTAGGCTTCAGTCAGAATTCTCCGCTAGACGAGGCTGAGCTCTCAAATCTATCATCTGAAACTTTCTCGAGACAGACTGCTGCAAACCGGGGCGTTGGTGCGCTGAAACAGTTATTAGGCATCAACTAGAACATTTTCGGTAGTATGTGAACAAACCCTCCTCATCATGTACCCAAACGCCTACTGTCGAGGTTGGATCTATCACAGAAGGATATATCAGAACACAATAGTGTTCAGTTGTATCCGATTTTGCAGTTTTCGGGAATCGCCGACTGTCCGAGTACATTTAAACACATGTGAACTCAACACGAACACAACTGCTTAGTTACGCATATAAGCTACGCCAAACTATTCTGAAGCAATCATGTTGAGAAGCTATCAGTTCAAGAACAAGACAAAAAGCGTCACAAGGACGGTAAGGATTGATGAGGACATCGACTACCAGTTGGAAAAGCTGGCACACGAACAACGCGTAAGTGTCAACTACTTCGCAAACCAAGCCCTTAGAAAATTCGTCGAATGGGACGTCTTTGCCGACAGACTGGGCTTCGTCACGCTGCCCTCAGACATTTTCGAGAAACTAGTAGGATTCGTCACTGACGAGCAAGCCAAAGAGCTCGGCGGCTGGTTCGGAAAGAACCTAGCCAAGGACCTGATAGCTTTCCTCTTCAAACGAGTCGACCTCGAAACATCGGTCCGAGCACTCGAGCTACTCGGTCCCAGATACGGAAAGGCTTTCAGATTCGAATACACGAACGATGGACATCTGACAACTGTAATACTGAACCATGGATTCGGCCGAAAAGCCTCTCTCTTCTACGGCGAAGCGGTCAAAGCCCTGCTGAAAGACCTCGTCAACACGACAGTAGACATCGGACTGAGCGAGCACCAGGTCTTCGCGCAAATAGTGGGGCCGAACGAGTTTCGGATCACAATGGCCCCAGCCAACGCCCCTTCCATCGCTCCAGTGCATCCACTGCAGAAACCCTAGATTTTCATAACGATCCGCAGAGACACTCGGTGTCTCTCCGGACCCCAAAATCATTTTCAACTAAATTTTTCAGTAAGATTTCTGATTGCCAACCAGGGATCGGGAAACACGATCACCAACAACTCTTCTCGTTGGAATCATTGTCCGACCTTCTCCGATGGTAGTCTTCCACAGTGGATGGTGGTTCCCACTCTCCGCTCTGAGCTTTGACCATACCGGATGAAAGCACGCGCATATCGAGTTCATACCCGGTCTCCACCGATTCTCCCCTGTCATTTCTTTCGTAGGCTATGATAAAGAACCGATGGCAGTCCTGGCACATCTGGATGTTCGTCTTGCTCAGAACATGGGAATGTTTCTCATCGACAGTCGTAGTCGACTGAGACGACCTCCTATGGATCCTTTAGCCGAATCCACTGAACCGAGTCTGTCTTCTCGGATCTTAGGCTCCTCTCACGCTTGGTTGTTCCGGATGTAGCCCGATTACTTGTTCGCGAATCGATGAGTCTTCAAGGCGTGGCATCTCGACTCTTATTGTACGATCTTCTTCGAGCGATCTCTTTGACGCTTCCAAGAGTCTTACAACGCTTGCTCCCAGCGTGCCACTGGCAATGTTTTGGTAGGGTTCGGGCGACGGGTTGTGCTCGATGCAACTCGCAAAGTGCAGTACTTCCTCTCTCAGTGTATTGTTTGGTAGAACAAGCACTGGTTCAGCTCCACCTTTTCGTTGTAGGATGAGCCTCTGGTCGATGCAGTCAAGCCGGGCTGCTCCATCGCTCCCGACTACGCTAACATCCCGATGCTTTTCCATGTCCAGCCAGCTCAATTCTATGCCCGCGTCGAGCCCGCTTGGATGTTCGGAGTAGATGTTGGCCATCTCGTATCCCGCGTTTGTCCTGAAGCCTCTGCCTCTGCAGGAGACTTTCCTGGGCCATGTGTCAAGCAGGTTGTTGCAGATGTCAAACGGGTGGGGACCCAGATCCGAGATCACTTCCCTGTTAGTCTGGGAGGCGAGGAGCCCTGTCCATTTGAGATGGAGATAGTAAAGGTCTCCCAGAACTCCGCTTGTCATGAGCCGTCGCAGTGCTCGGACGCCGTTGTTGAATCTGTGAACGTGGCCCGTGCATAGAACTCTGCCGTGTTCTTTTGCCAGTCTTACCAGCTCGAAGGCGTCGGCAGAGTTTGCAGCGAGAGGTTTCTCGACCAGTACGTGTTTCCCTCTCCTGATGAATTCGGATGCAATCTGGAAGTGTGTATTGTTCGGAGAGCATATGTGTACAGCCGAGACTTTGGGATCAGATAGTAGGTCGTGATAGTCCGAACGGTAATCGAGCTGTCCAAACTCCCTCCTACAATACTCAATCGCGTCGGGTGAGCTGTCCACTACTGATCGCAGGCCCAGATTGAAGCCGTCTCTGGAAAGCCCCAAGATCTCAGAGATGACCTTGCGTCCCCAATAGCCCGCGCCGATCACAGCGATGTTTATCCGTTCCATTGCTCTGTCTGATAATCGGCCTCTTTCCATATAATCGGGACGTTTACAACCGGTCAACGGAGTTTGTCATGAGCCAAATCCTGTCAACCAGAATACAACTGGTTACAGGTGCAACCAAAGTCTAACCCGGCATCGTGTCCGCTGGGTCGGTCTCAGAGGAGCAATCACAACACTCCGATAGACAGAGGCTGCAATAGCTACAAAAGAGAACTGACGGTTCTGAGCATGAAGGGCATATCCTTCCTTGACCATCTGTCTGTTCCATCATGGTCATGAACTCAGCTTCCTGTGCTCACGATATTACTCTCGTGTCCACAACTGCCGCGGTTTGCTTGGGCCCTAGTTAGTCTGAACACTAGTGACGAATAGAGTGTGCTGACTGAGCATTTGTGGACATGCCGCCCAAATACAGGTCCGGCTCTATTTAGGATGAAAATGTGATGAGAACACAGAATCGGCGCTTCATAATACGAGTTCTATCACTGTCTGTTGTACTCTTGATACTTGGCTTGAGCACCGTCGCCACGGGACAAACACTCAAGGGCTCCAGCTCTTACAGCAACAGCCTCTTCTCCCCAGGAATCACCGAGAACCCATACATCTCGGGCTCGCAGGGTGCCAAGAGGTGGCTGACACCAGGGGCTACACCGTCTGGCTGGCATAGTCCTGGACCCTCGTGTACTATCACCAATTCGAAGGGGCAGGTTGTCGCTGCCTTCGTCGAGATCAACGGGGTCGGACGGGCATTCTGGAACTATCAGGACTGCAGCGCAAGCTATGATACTGTGAATGGGGGCACGCCTATGCCATCGGGCCATTGGTGTGACAGCTACGGCAACCTATTTGATCCAGCGCTCGTACCCAACTATTCCACGTCGTGCACGTCAGCTTCAGATCCCACGTGCTGGGGCAGGATCCATGTGGAAATTGACCGTGACTGGCTTGCCGCCGGATACTGTGGAACAGGAACAGCATGCGACAACAATACTCTGGTCCAGCAGACCACGTCAGCATCCGCAACGACTCTGATTGATGTTCAGGGCTTTGTCTTCTGGGACAGAGACCATGTTAACGAGACTTGGCACAGCTTCTCGGGATGGGAGCTACACGCACTAACGGCCTGGCGTATCCATCAGTTGCAGCCTCCCCCACCCCCTCCAGACTTCACTATCAGCGCAAATTCATCCAGTATGAGCCTTAGCGCAGGAACCTCTGGTTCATCCACGATCTCGCTGACGAGCCTCAACGGATTTACCGGCGCTGCGACGCTCACGGCTACCGTGACAGGGCCGATCACACTCGACAATCCCACCACGTCGCTCAACCCCTCAAGCATCACCCTTGCGGCTGGCGGGACCGGCTCCTCAACCCTGACCGTTTCAACCAGCCTTCTGACAACGCCTGGCACTTACACAATAACTGTCACAGCTTCCAGCGGGACACTGTCCCACAGTACAACCGTGACCGTAACCGTTGGACTGCCTCTGCTATAGCGGGGGTCAGCCATCAAACACCCCCTTTTTTTCTCATCCTAACATGTTCTCAGGCCCTAACTCGAGTGAACTTGGAACGCTCTATGGAGGCAACACGACCAATCCTGTGTCTCCCACCGGCACGGCTATGTGGCTAACATGATTGATATCAGATACCCTAAGCTAGTTTGCGCTATCACGAAGCTGTTGACGAGCCAGCTTGGGTAGAGCGCCATTACAGTCCAGACATGGAGAGGTTCCGAGGCGATATCGTGGATTCTATGCTGCTCAATGATGATCCCGAGGAGAACCCAGGCGTTGGCCCACAATTGGTTACTAGTGCATCGACTATGAGTAGACGGCTAGAGTCGGATTACAGGTTATCTCAAAGGATTGCATGTAATCAAGCAGACTTATTGGCAGGGGCCGACCTAGTATCCTTGTATCTATTGAGTCTGGAACCAGGTTGGCATAGATTCCTGGAGAAACAATGAAGAAGCGCTATCCTCTTATCATCATCGGCCTATCATTGATCGCGATTCTTGGACCGGTCGTCTATCTGCGTATGTTTCTTCTTTCTGACCCCCCTCCTGTCCACCATACTCTCTCTGCTCTCCATGTGGAGGGGGCGCGGATCGTCGACGCGAACGGTCGCGATGTGACCCTCGTGGGACTTAACTATGGAGACCATCCTCGCAACCTGCCCGCCATGACTGGGGACCCTGTGGCAAACGCATGGAGAATCAAGAACACGGGTTTCAACGCTGTCAGACTTGTCAAGGAGTGGGGGGCACTAGAGAACAGCTCAAGTCCCAGCGATATTTCGTACAATGAAAACAACTTCACACTCCTATCGAACCAAATCAACGGCCTGACTAGCCAAGGTCTCTACGTGATCATCAAGCTCCACGCTGACGCCGACAACTCCTACGACAACCAGAGCTTGTTGCGCTTTTTGGGTCCTTCCCAATACTGCAACACATATGGAGACTATCTCAGCAAGATGGGTGACACTTTCTTCATGACAAATTCATCTTTGGCAACGTCCGGCTTCTATCATCTCACACAGTTATGGCTCAAGATCTCACGCATTACATCGGATAATCCCATGGTGGTCGGCTACGACCTTCTAAACGAGCCGGTCAATTGTTCGACTACATCTCCTTCTACAATAAGGGCCGCATGGCACGCCAGAATAGGAGAGCTACTCAAAGCCCTCAGAGACACAGACGATAACAGGATCGCGTTTATCCAGGAAGCACCCTTCTTCTCCTACTACGGAGGCGGAGCGGGCGGAGCTGTCTTCAGTCCCTATTCAGACCCGCTTTCGAATGCTGTCAGCTCTATTCACTGGTACAGAGATGAATACCCCGTTCCTTCTAAATCATGGCAAGCTTGTTCAGGTGACCTGCAAACTCTCAGGAACTATTACGGAAATGTGACCGGACCTTCAGGATCGATGTGCTCCAATGCTCCAATTTACGCATACCAGGCCCAAGAAAACTTCACGAGTCAAGCCTTCGACATCGGCGAATTCGGAGCAAACTGGGGGAACATCCCCGGCGACGTAAACGAACAATGGATCATCAATTCCACACTGCTCTTTAGAGCGCAGCACCTCACAGGCTGGTTCTACTGGTCTTCCAACACGACTGGAACATGGATACCTGACATCACCGGCAATTTCACTCTGGCGCTTTCTCCTGATACTGTCACACTTACCGGACCCGCCAACATGGTCAATACCACACTCACGGTGACGACAACCCACCCCTTCACAAATACGGCGACGATCAGCTTCACAACCAACGACCCTTTCACTAACTCAACACTAGGACCAGTTATCCAGTTCATCGCAGCGAACGCCAAGCCTGCCCCAGCCGGAGGGAGCATCAGTGTAGTTGTGTCCGTATCACTCGGACAGCCTATCACGAGCAAAACCTACAGGTTTGCCATATATGCGTCCACGGAGTCAGGATTAACAAACACAACAATCCTCACCGTCGTAATCAACTAGCCCAGCCCATCGATCCCAGGAACTTGCCCCCCGTTTACATAACAACTTAATGACCATGGCGCCCAGGGCGGGATTCGAACCCGCAGTGCGCTCGATGCATTTCATCGAGTGTCGCACGGGTGACAGCCGTGCATACTCTCGGCCGGCTCCCGCTAGCCGCGGACCGGGCTATACTACCTCAGCGCGTCCGATTCAACGGACGGGGCGCGAGCCCGGAATTTTCTGTCCTGGGCAACCACGCTACGCGAAAGCTACGAAGCTTAAACCTTCCTCATCATATTCAGGAAAAATCCTGTCGTTAACCACTGATAGTCAAGGACGGTCTCGACAAAGGCTAAATCCGGATCAACTATGGACAGTTTAAGGAAAGCCTTCCGATGGTAGCGTTCGCCGCCCCTTCTCTCGGCACCGGATTAATCAGTATTCTGATAGGCTTCCTCATAGTCTTCATCATCTATCTCCTAGTCATCGGATTCGTTCTATGGTTGGCAGGGGAGATAGTAGTTGGAAGGCGGGTCACTTTTGGCGAGGCCCTTGGGGTCGCGGGCGTCGGGACATTTCTTGTCGGAGCAATAGTCGTGTTTCTCCCGTGGCCATTCGGTCTCCTCGTGGGCCTGTTGGTCTTTCTCCTCCTGGTGAAACACTACTTTAGAACGGGATGGCTCGGAGCGATAGGTGTTGGAATAATGGCAATCGTCGTAGGAATCGTCATCGCCTTTGTACTTGTTGCCGTCGGCCTTGCAGCCATATTCGTGCTGCCGCGGTTCTTCTAGCCCACAGGTCTCGCGGGCCGAGAGTAGCCAGCTTGGCACTGCATAGTTAGGATTTGAAAGAAGAAATTGAAGGAGTCGAACCCGACTCCTTCGGGAGAGTTGGGAAGTGTCAATGCCCCAGCAGGTATAGGGCTAGGCTTCCTCTTCTTGCTTAGAGTCTTCCTGCTCTGAAGAACAGCCACATGTGTCGCACATTGTTCTTCTAAACATAGATTGCACTCTCTCGTTTATTTAAAGATAGAGAATTGTACAGTAAACTTCTCGTCAGGTTCGAGTGTCAAGGGACGCTTCTAAGCCAGCCCAAGAGAGCCGCGAGAGCTTCTTGTGTCCCTTCGGTATGGGCCGGTTTCTCGCCTGGTCTCTTGAAACTGTGATCTCCATTCTCTATCCAGTGTAGCTGGGCGTTTGGGCCGATCCTTGCAACAACCTTCTCGAGCAGAGACTTTCCAGCGAAGCTGTCCCTCGTTCCTGACAGGAAGATCATTGGTCTCGTAATCCGGTAGAGGTGCGTGTCCCGCAACTGTTCAGTCCTTCCCGGCGGGTGCAAAGGGTATCCTAGAAAGAAGAGGCCGTCGACATCGACCCCGTCCGTCGCAGCGACCTGTGATGCGATTCGGCCTCCCATCGATTTTCCCCCAATGAAAATGCGATCGGGATCGTGTTTGTTCTGCCTGGCCTGTTCGATGACTGCCCGGTAGCTTCCCTCCAATATGTCGGTCCTGTCAGGCACCTTTCGATGGGCTTCCATGTATGGAAAATTGAACTTGACCGTGATGAAACCCTGCTTTGCCAACTCAGTATGGAAGTAACGAATGAACGGCGAGTGCATGGGGCCGCCCGCACCATGAGCAATGATGAGGCATGTGGCAGGATCACGCACCTTCGACGGGATGCCGTAGACAATACTCGTTTCGCCTCCCTTCGCAAGTTTGAGCGTCGACTGCTCGAGCCTGTAGGACTCGCTTGATGCTTCCAAAGTCTCTCCGAGATTGACGTGGCTACTTTAGTTAAAGCTCTGGGGTTTCCGCCGAATGAAGCCGAATATGGTCAAGTCGGGGAGAAGGACCTATCTTTCATGATCGAACTACGTACTGTCCGGGGAATCACAAGTATCGTACGCGGCTTCTAGTGCAGAGTCCCTGAACGGGATCCTTCGCCAATCTTTCCCACACTCTGAAGGAACTCTCGCGTTTCTTGGGCCAGCCACTCGAAGTTTTCGTAGGGGTTAACGAGAACTCTGTATCTTTCCATGAGGTGTTTGACAAGAGGCTCGAATGTCTGCCAATCGAACACGACCAAGTATCGGAGGGAGTGGATGGCAATCGTCAAGTCGATAATTCCCTCCCTTACGAGTTCTCCTATTAGCTCGTAGATGTAGCCGAAGTTTCGAGCCTCGAAGTCCTCCAGACTGTCGTCGAACCCTTCCCAGTTGATCTTGCTGTACTTTTTGACAGCGTCATGCATGTTCTTCCTCCTGCGCGCAAAGGATTCCTCGGTGATTTTCTCGAGGACCGAGAAGGATATGTTGGATTTGGTTTCAAGACTTGCTGTCTTGATCAGCTTCGCGTTCTGTCTGAGTTGAAAGACAACGAAGACAGCCCCTAGGATAATGGCGATCGAGCTTATCGCGCTAAGGAAGCTGATTAACCAGGATAGATCGGCCATCGATAACCAATGGACTGGTGTTGACCGCTTAATATTGACCTAGAGGCTATGCCCAAACGGGAGCCGTTTTAGAGGTGCCTAGAAAAAATCATCTAATATAGATGGCCAGGTTCGGGCTGTGTCACGGGCCCGTAGCTTAGCCAGATCCCTCGCGGGGTCCTAAAGAGGTAGAGCACCGGTGGAGATGTGTCTCTGGTGAAGCTTTTACCTCCGAGGAGGATACCCGGTTGTCGCGGGTTCAACTCCCGCCGGGCCCGCCACAAACACAGCTGCCGGGTCCTGGGCTCGAGAAGAGATGTGACTAGTGGCCGGATTGTGGAGCCTTGATCTTCAAGAAGGTCTGATGGAAAGCCATGGCGATGATGGCTAGGACCGCGCCGACTATTTCTATGTAGAAGCCTGTTTGGAAGCCCCACGTACGGGTCAGGCTCAGAGGTCCAAACGTCGTCGTTTCTGTGCCGAATGGTCCGGTAATACAATTGGACGAGCCGCCACATCCATTTGAGACCGTATAGTTCACAAGCAAGGCATAGAGGATGGGGGTTAGGACGGAGACAATCCCGCCTCCCATTAGTAGACGATGAGCCTTTGGAATAGCTCCCAGCAACACAAGAATCGCTGATGCAATAGTAAGGACCCCTATCACTGGGCCATACGTGACGAGCGTCTGGAACGTTTGGGACGAGGTCACTGACGTAGTTGGGGGGCCACTCCAGAGGGGCCATCGGACAGAGTCGTTCACGAAGCCTGTGGTGTCGAGGCCCCACCAGTAGAGGAAAATACTCACCAAGAAGAGGGCGCCGGCTAGTAGCGCCACAAAGTTGATTCTGGGAAATTCCATCTGTTGCTTGGTTGTCAAGCCTATTCGAAAGATGATTTGACTCGGGGTTGATTTAACTCGTTCCGTGTTCAGTGTTCTTGAACGGAGGATCGGTATTAGGCGGGTACCAGATGCCGGGACGGCAGTCTTGTGGGCTTGGTCTCTCGAACTATTGTGTTCTGAAGCTTTCCCAGACTCTCGATTTTCGACTCGACGAGATCTCCTGGCTGCAAGAGATACGGCGTCTTGTCCGGCTTCCTGTAGATAGCAACCCCGGAAGGGGTTCCTGAAGTGATAATGTCTCCCGGTTCGAGAGTCATTGAGGAGAAAAATTCGACCAGCTCTTGCATCTTGAAGACCATGTTCTTTGTGCTGGAAAATTGCCTTGTCTGGCCGTTGACCCGGAGTTCCATCTCTAAATTGTCTGGATTGCCGGCCTGGTCCGGAGTGACGAGGAACGGTCCCATGGGTGCGAAGGATGCGAAGTTCTTGCCCAGGTTGCAGAACCCCCTCTTCATCTCCGCGAACTGGATATCTCGAGCGCTAATGTCGTTGAAGACGGAGAAGCCAGCCACATAGTCTAGGGCATTTTTTTTCGAGACATCTTTGCACTTCTCGCCGATTACAGCAGCTAGCTCCACCTCGTAATCGAGGAGTTTGACCTTTGGCGGATAGAAGACGGGAGCCTTGTGTCCCACGAGAGAGGTCGGCGACTTGAGGAAGGATACTGGAAATGGTGGTAGGCTTGCGGATCCTTCCCGTAGATGGTCGGAGAAGTTTCCTCCCAAGCATATGATCTTGGTTGGACGCGCGATAGGCGGAAGAACTGTGACGCTGTCGAGGCCGATCACGCCCTTGGCACTTTTCTCCTCTGGGTTGGCTAGCTGTTTCTTTGCGTTGTCCAACGTTTGAACAGCTCTAGCTTCGTGTTTTGGGTCGTGAAGAAAGTCTAGAATTGGTTCGGAATTCTTTTGCCCTGAGAGTTCGGCTATTCGATTCGCGTCGATCATGACGCCGATCCTATTTTCGATGGGTCTCTGTTGGAATCTCAGAAGTCTCATTTCTCGGCGACCTGAACTGTTACGGTCGCCTAGGAACGGGTGATAATGTAAACTGTTCTATTCTTTCGGAAACGTGCCTCGCTGGCTCTTCTAGATTCGGGAACTCTGCCTAGGCGTTTTCCTCATCCGGTACTGTTCCATCTCATCGAGAAGAGACAGAACTAGTCGGACTTGTTCGCGGAGCTTCTCGCTGTTTCGGCGAATCTTACTGGCCGAGATCAAGGTGTACTGGATCGGGTCCGCCTTGACTGTTAGAGTGTAGAGATGACTGAAACTGAGGATACGCCCCAATAATATGGACTATTCGGAAGTGGAAGGAAGAGTCTTTTTAATCCAGATTTGCCACCGAACCGATCGAGCGTCTCGATAATGGTCACAGTCGAAGAGTATCGGTTGGATAGGGACAGCATGGGAGAGGTTAAGGTTCCTAGCTCAGCATACTATGGTGCGGAAACTCAGCGGGCCTTCCAGAACTTCCCCATCTCGGGCCTTCGCCTCCCGAAGGAATTCATCCGGGCCCTGGCTCTGATCAAACTCTCGGCAGCCCGAGCCAACATGCAACTGGGTCTGTTAGACCCTAAGAACGGCGAGGCCATTGCCTCGGCTGCCAAGGAGATTATGGAGGGTAGTTATTACGACCAGTTTGTCGTCGACGTGTTTCAGACCGGTAGCGGGACATCGTCAAATATGAACATGAACGAGGTCATCGCGAATCGAGCCATCGAGCTTCTCGGGGGCAAGAGAGGCGACAAGTCGATCATCCATCCAAACGACCATGTCAACATGTGCCAGTCAACGAACGATGTCTTTCCCTCGGCAATCCATGTGTCGGCCGCCGAGGCTATCGCTCGCAGACTGATTCCGAGCCTCCGAGTCTTGGCTGACGCATTGGAGAAGAAGGTGGCGGAGTTTGAGGATGTTGTCAAGGCAGGCCGAACACACCTTCAAGACGCCGTGCCGATTACTCTGGGCCAAGAATTTAGCGGATATGCCAGCATGATACGCCACGGTATCAAACGAGCCGAACAAGCAAGAGATACTCTTATGGAATTGCCGCTCGGGGGCACTGCTGTCGGGACGGGCCTTAATGCTCATCCGAAATATTCGGAGTTGGCGATCATGGAGATCAACCGTATGACCGGCCTCTCCTTCCGCAAGGCGGAGAATATGTTTGAAGGGTTGCAGAACAAGGACGCCTCTGTCGAGGCAAGCGCCTTGCTGAAGGTCATCGCGACGAGTCTGATGAAAATATCGAATGACCTGCGCCTGCTCAATTCTGGTCCACGAACCGCTCTAGGCGAGATCGACCTTCCGGTCATGGAGCCCGGATCGAGCATAATGCCAGGCAAGGTCAATCCTGTTATTCCTGAAGCCCTCGGCTTGGTAGCCGCCCAGGTCTACGGGAATGATGCGGCGATCGGCCTCTGCGGCTCGCTCGGCCAGCTAGAGCTCAACGTGATGATGCCTGTTATCGCCTACGATCTGCTCCAGTCCATAGAGATCTTGGCAAACGGCTCACGAATTCTAGGCGAAAAATGCGTGATGGGAATAACCGCGGACAAGAAACGTTGCATGGATTATGCTGAACGGACATTGATGATGGTGACGCGACTCACTCCGAAGATCGGCTACGATAACGCGGCGAAGATTGCGAAGAAAGCGATGACTGAGAATAAGTCTCTCAGAGAGGTCGTTTTGGAGGAAGGAATCTTGCCCAAGGACAAGCTGGACGAGGTTCTCGATCTAAAGAAGATGACCAAAGGCGGACGCACCTAACGCCCTATAATCCTGCGAGAAGAGCTGGGTAGAGTCATGCTTGACACCCAGCAGATCATGAAGATCGCCCTTAGACTAGCCCATTTCAATGCGATACCTGCAGACAGCGAGATTCACGTCAGAGGGCGAAGGCTAAGAAAACTCCTCGTCTCCATCGACGTTGGCGTAGGCGAACTATTACTCGCCAAGGACTTGGGCTGTGATGGAGTGATCGCTCACCATCCAGCTGGCGGAACAGCCCAGCTTGAAGGCTACAAAGTCTTCCTACTCCACATCGAGCAGATGAAGGCGGCCGGGGTCCCCCCAGAAGTTGCTAGGGAGGCTGTGAAGAACAAGTATCGCGTTCTTGACATACAGCACCATCCCGAGAATTATGACCAGACGACTAGTGCGGCGAAGAAGCTAGGACTATCCCTCGTCACGATCCACAGCCCATGCGATGAGATAGGCAGAAGGATGATGGTGGAGGCGACCAAGGGTCTGGGCGAAAAAGGGACGGTCCGCGAACTCGTTTCTCGGATCGGCGCTTTCCCTGAGTTCAAGAAGGCAGAGACCAGGATCGAAGTGAGGCTTGGCTCTCCCGAGAATAGAGCCGGCAGGGTGGTCATATCACACGCGTGTTATACGAACGGTGGCTTCGATGTCGCAAAGGCCTACTTCCAAAACGGCGTCGACACACTATCCTACATTCACATCTCAGAACCTGATTTGACCAAGCTGGCCGAGGAGAAGCTCGGAAATCTGATCGTCCTCGGACACATCGCCAGCGACTGGTTGGGCATCAACCGGCTTCTCAAAGAACTTGAGAAAAATGACATAGAGCCGGTTCCTACAACCGACCTCGGCTTACTGGCAAGAAAATAGCGGTTCGTTTATCGTTGAAGGGTTTCGACCTTGTCAGGTGAAGGCTAAATTGTCCAGTCCTTCTTCTCCAAGGCCTCTAGGAGTTCTAAGAGAGATGATGTGATCACGTCAGGGGTTTCCTTCGAAAAGTCGTTGAACGCAGCAAAGCCGGTCCTTACGAGAACTGTCTTTATCCCTAGACGTTTACCGGCGCGGACGTCCCACCAAGAATCCCCCACGAGGAAAGCCTCTTCAGGCTCCAGCTGAAATCCTCCTAGAACCTCGCTTACAAGTCGGACCCGCTGACGGACAATCTCTTCCATCGATCCCAAAACCCCGCCGACGCCAAGATCCTGCCGGGTCCGAAGAAGATCCACGAAGGGAGCGACCGACAGATGTTTCAATTCCGACTCAACAACCCATCTCGTATACCTCATCGTGGCAACGCCCACCTTGAAGCCAGCACGTTTCAGGCTCTTGAGAATCTCAATACAGCCGATCTGCAGGGTCGCCTTGTCAACTGAACTCTGGAACACCTTCCTGTAGGACTCGTACGCTCTCTCGACAACCGCTTGGCCTTTGTCGGCAAGTGCTGTCTCGAGGACCATTCGTGGTCCAGTGCCGAGCTCATAGGCCCTGCGATAGTAGTTGTTGATGTAGAACTCTCTGCTGATCGGCTTCGACCCCTGTTCAGTGAGTGCATGATTGATGCAGTCGAACTCCCGCTCGTCGATACTCGCGAGGGTCCCGTCCCAGTCGAAGATGGCCCCCTTCATTGTCCCAGCCTCATTCTGGCGTAGCCAATGTAACCATTTGGCTCAGCTTGGGGTTACGCACGAAATATCATTGCACTGCAAGGATGCGCTCTAAGGGCGGATGGGCTCTCTGGCCAAGAATTCCAATATTACTCAGGACAAGACTGCGGACTTTCTGTTAGCTATCGGTGTAGGATTTCTCATCAACCTCATCCTCGGCGCCGGTCTACCACAGGCGGGTCCCTTCATAGCGGGACTCGTTGCGGGAGTAATCGTCAAGACTGGACCTCTTCGAGGCGCATCAGCCGGCTTCCTTGCGGGGACTCTCGGCGAGCTGGCCAGCATCGCCCTCTGGGTCCTGACCAACCTCATCAGCCTTCCAGGCGCCCTGCTACCCTATGCATGGGAAACGGCGTTCGCGATAATTACAGCAGTCTCCGCGGTCATGGCGCTTTCAGGTGGCATAACCGGCAGCGTTGTGTCGCTGCAACAGTGGCCGAGGATTCATGACTTCCTCCTACGTCACAACATGAGCCTTCCGTTTCTACATCATACTGGTCAGGTTAAGATCCAAGAGGAATAGCAGATGCCGGGTGTAGGCATACAACTGCTAGACACGACCCCGAAGTGGCTGGGTCTCACGCTCGTCTGTTCAGCGTGTGCCTTGGTTGTGACGGGAGCCGGCATCCTCGTCAACCAGCTGATCCTGTTCAGTATAACGCCGTTCTCCCTGCTGCTTCATTTCGCCTTGGCCATTTCGCTCTCTGCTTGGATTCTGAACCTTAGATTCCAGATGACTCAGGACAGAAAGCCGCTTCTCGCCATCGGGATTGCTGTTGCTGTAGGCTCAATCTGGAGCTTGCTCCAGCAATGGTTTGGCTACTTGCAGACTGGCCTGACCAACGACATTACACTTGTCGCGGGAGCAATGCTCATGGACGCGGCCGGTGGCTGCGTCACCTACATTCTATTCCATCTAAACATACTCAGAAAATAGTTTTCCAGGTGATCATGTCGGCCGACTAATCGTCCTTGCCCTGGCCGGAACGGGAACCTGCTCGCGTATCACAGTTCCCTCTTTCGGGTCTTGAGTTATTCTTTGGAAGGCCCTGATGATCTCCTTAGTGACGGGACCCGGCTTCCCTTCGCCGATCGGGACTCCCTGTATCCGAATGACAGGCACGACCTCGGCAAGGGTGCCTGTGAGGAAAACCTCGTCTGCGTTCAGTAGCTCGTAGGGCGTGATGTCTCTCTCATGAACGTCATAGCCGAGTTCTTCTGCAAGCTTGAGAACTCTACTCCTTGTAATCCCGTGGAGTATGCCCGATGCTGAGGTGGGCGTGTGCACTATTCCCTGTTTTACCAGAAACATGTTTGAGCCGTGGAACTCTGATACCATTCCACGGTGATCGAGCATAACGACCTCGTCGGTCCCTGCATCTATCGCCTGGAATTTGGCAAGGACGCTCTGGATGTAGTTGAGGGATTTCAGCTCATGAGTGGTCCCGTCAACCATGTCACGCCTGTAGCTGGAGATAATAGCGGTTATTCCCTTCTCGCGAGCCTCTTTGCCGTGGGCTGGACCCACCGGCTCGCTCATGATTATGATCGAGGGCTTTTGAGAACTTCTCGGATCGAGACCCAGATTTCCTCGGCCTCGCGTGATGATGAGCCGTATGTATGCGTCCATGAAATTGTTTCTTCGAAGAGTTTCCACGACAGCATTCATCAGCTCCTCTTTCGATAGTGGACTGTTGATCCTGGTGATTCTCAGCCCCTCCAGCATTCGCTCTATGTGTTCGCGTAGGTGGAAGACTATTCCGTTGTAGGCGCGTATTCCTTCGAAGACCCCGTCGCCATAAAGGAGACCGTGGTCGTAAACGGATATTTTCGCGCTGCCCTTTGGCTGGTATTCACCGTCGATGTATACTAGCGGCTCCTTACCCGCCATAAATGTCCAGAATGAAAACTAGCTATTCGCTCTATAAAAGGACAAGCTCCCAACATTGACAAAGCTCGGTAATCTTGACCTAAATCGTAATCTACCGGTAGACGCGACGACTCTTTCGCAGTGGGCCGGTAGTTCAGCCCGGTTGGGACAGATCCTCCGGTGAGAACGTCCGCCTTACACGCGGAAACCATGTCGAGGCCGCACGGTCGGGAGTTCAAATCTCCCCCGGCCCACCATTTTAGTAGTCTAAGACGAAGACCTAGCTCTCGCTTTTTTCCTGCACTCTTCAAGAGTGTCGACCGCGTAGCGAAGGTGTGGAATCGTGATAGATCCTCCGACTATTAGGCCGATGTTGAAAGCTTCGAAGAACTCTTCATCGTTCACCTTCTGTTCCACGCACTGAATGACATGATAAGTAACACAGTCATCGCACCTCAGAACCATTGAGGCTACCAACCCCAGGAGTTCTTTCGTTTTCTTGGGAAGCGCCCCATCGTTGTAGACTTGGGTGTCGAGATTGAAGAACCGTTTTATGCCCAGATTTCCTCTGGCTAGAATCTTCTCATTCATCTTCTCTCTGTAGTGTCTAAACTCCTCGAGCGAATGCTCATGACTCAAATTCCACACCAGAATATAGGAGAAGAAACGCCAGTATTAGAATATCAGAAGATTGGTCGATTCTGCCTTGCCATCGTCGGATACGCGCCTAACATACCAGGTCGCGTTATCAAACATGGACTCGTGGAATTAAGTCAGCTCCGCTATGTTATGGTCCCATTGAGATACCAGGCAATCAAGTAGTATGCTAGAACGATGATCCCAACAAATATGATGAAATACCCAACAGCCTCCAGCGCTCTTCTATACTTCAAAAGTCCGACTTCGGTCAGTGCGGACTGGAACCGGAATATTCCGTGGAAGAGCGAGCCTGCTATGGTTACAAACACAAAGAGAGCGCCAAGGAGGTGTCCAGTCACTAGCAAGCTAGGGTCTCTCACAAGCGTAAGACACGACGGGCACGCGGGGTTCTCTCTGCTGAAGGGCCAGAGACCGAACGGGTAGGCGATGGCTGTCATATAGATCATGACTGGAAGGAGAAACGCTGCGATCATCCCTCCGAGGGAGAAGATGCCCCATAAGATCGCGTGGAGCTTCGCAACCTTGTGAGTCTCCATTTTCATCTCAAAACAACCAGCCAGATCGCCAGGTATGAGACTATCACGAGGAGTATGAGGTTGAGGATTAATGCCTGCCAAGGCTTGGTCTTGCTCCTGCCGATCTTGACTGGCGCGACCGCGCCTAGGAGGTAGAACCAGGTCGCTGCGTGGTACATAGTGAAGACAAGAGCGACGAGGCTGAAGCCGATCACAGCCGGGTTCTTCAGAAAGTTGAGAAAGTCGGCACGAGACCCCGTAGCCCAGAGCGAGAGCCCGTAAATGAAGATGAGACTGTAGAGGGCGACGAATAGGCTGGTCCATTCGCGCACCATGTACATCGCGTAGTGCCGGTTGGCAGTCCACCATCCAGGGGTCAGCCGTTTCCTCAGTTCTGGATAGTGCTTGTTTTCCGCCATGCTATCGTCCGCCTCGAGGCATGAGTATCGACTTTATCGCGTTCGTGGCCCCGAGAATCTTCGTGCGCTGAATCGCAAGCATCGGATCTACGCCTTTCGGGCAGACGACGCTGCACTCGCCGACGAGGGTGCATTCCCAGACTCCCTCGATTTCGTGGACTATTGGGAATCGAATGTCCTTCCCTTGGTCCCGGCTATCCTCGATATACCGGTAGGCTAGAGCGGTTGCTGCTGGACCCAGGAATTTTTCGTTGAGTCCGTAGATCGGGCATGCTGCATAGCAGAGCATGCAGTTGATGCAGGATGAGAACTGTTGATAGCGGTCTAGCTCTTTCGAGGACTGTCTGTATTCGCCCTCTTCGACGAGAGAGTCTTTCTTCCTGATTATCCAGGGCTTGATCTTCACAAGCTTCTCCATGAAATCCTCCATGTCGACGACAAGGTCCTTGATCACGGGGAAGTGGGACATTGGCTCCACTGTGATGGTTCGGTCTTTGAACTCATGGAGGAAGCTGGCGCATGTCAGTTTGGGCTCTCCGTCAATGTTGGCGCCGCAGCTGCCGCATACGCCCATTCGGCAGGACCATCGATAGGTCAGGCTCCCGTCCAACTCGGCCTTGATGTAGTTCAGAGCGTCGAGCACAACCATGTCGTGCCGGTACGGGACCTTGTATTCCTGGAAGAAAGGCTGCGAGTCTTTTTCCGGTCGATACCGCGTCACCCGTATCGTGGCTATTTCCTGGCTCATTTGCTAGTAGACACGCTCCTCCGGTTTCCATCGTGTTATCATGACGGGGCTGTAATCGATCCTTGGAGGTCCAGCAGTCTTGTAGGCCATAGAGTGCTTGAGAAAGTGGGCATCGTCTCGTTTGGTGTACTCGGTCCTGAAGTGGGCGCCTCTCGACTCATGTCTTAGGACTGCAGAGTAGGGTATTGTTTCTGCCACGTCGAGCATGAAGTCTAGTTCAAGCGCAGAGACGAGTTCTGTGTTGTATACGTGATCCTTGTCCTCTACTATGCCATTCTTGAGACGAGTCTTGAGCGCTCCGACTATTCTGCATGCCTCCTTGAGACTGTTCTCGTCTCGATAGATTCCCACATCCTTCTCCATCTCGTTCTGCATCTCGGTTCTGATGCCAGATATCCTCTCTCCCTGCTCGTGCTTGAGTAGCTGGTCGAAGATCCTCTTCTCCTCCATCATCGCTTCTCCCTGGACAGGGTTTCCGAAACTGGGACTAATCTCTTTCATTGCAGATTGGGCTGCCGCTCTGCCCGCTGCCGCGCCGAAGACTAGGCATTCAGTTAGGGAATTGCTTCCAAGCCTGTTGGCGCCATTCATAGTCACGCAGGCCGCTTCACCTGCTGCGTAGAGTCCCGGCATCCCCGTGAATCCGTGCATGTCTGTGTGCACGCCTCCCATCATGTAGTGCTGTCCCGGTCGGACAGGGATTGGCTCATGCGCAGGGTCTATTCCGAGATATTTTTCGGCGAGCTCTTTGACAAAGGGTAGCTTGTCTTCGATTGTTATTTCGCCTAGGTGCGTAAGGTCAAGATTTACGTAACTTCCATAGGGTCCGTCGAATCCCCTTCCAGCGTTGATCTCACTCATCTCGGCCCTAGAGAGTATGTCGCGCGGACCGAGCTCCATTTTTCCCGGGACGTACCGCTTGAGGAATCGTTCTCCGTCCTTGTTCAGCAGATGACCTCCCTCTCCGCGGGCCGCTTCAGTGATCAGGATACCAGTGTTCGGAAGGAGGGTAGGATGGTACTGGACCATTTCCATATCTTTCAACGGGACCCCTGCGCGGTATGCTAGTGCCATACCGTCGCCGGTCTTGATCCATCCATTTGTGGTGAACTGGAAGATACGTCCACAGCCTCCCGTTGCGATGATTACTGCCTTGCCGAGAATAGTGACCAGTTCTCCGGTACGCATCTCTATCGCGGTTACGCCCTCAACTCGGTCTTTGTCGACCAGTAGGGAGGTTACGAACCACTCATCGTATCGATGGATATTCTCGTACTTGAGCGAAGTCTGGAAGAGGGTGTGGAGGAGATGGAAGCCGATCTTGTCGGTTGCAAAGAGGGTTCTTTTGACGCTCATTCCACCGAAGGCTCGAGAGCTGATTCGTCCGTCCGGGTCTCGGCTGAACGGGCACCCCCAGTGTTCTAGTTGATAGGACTCGCGGGGTGCTTCCTTTACGAAAAACTCAACCGAATCTTGGTCGGCTAGGAAATCGCTCCCTTTGATCGTGTCGTAGGCGTGCGAGTCGAAGTTGTCGTATTCGCGGGTGACCGCCGCCATTCCTCCCTCGGCGGAGACGGTGTGGCTCCGCATCGGGTAGACTTTTGAGACGACTGCAACATCCATCTTCGGCTGGAGTTCGACTGCTGCTATGGCTGCTCGTAGACCTGCGGCGCCTCCGCCTACGATTACAATGTCGTGATTGTGATGTTCCAAGCCTGTGAAGGTCCGGTTTGAGCCTGTTCTGTTAATCCGTTTGACCGTACTTTAAATAATCTTAGAGTGAAAAGATCCGCGCTCGCTTCTGAGATATGAGAATGACTTATTGGGCGACCTGGTGAATCGAGGCTTTTATTGCTCTGAGACCATAGTTGTCCATTCTTATCTGGACCGCGAAGAGTCCACGGAGGGCGCCTACGAATCGGGGCTCCATGGTGTTTATGTTGGCAAGGAAGAGAGCTGTGGCATTTGGAACGGTCAACAGGTCTATCAGCTGTCTAATCCCTTCGTAGACCTGTTCCCATCGTTCGCCTCTGATAAGATCGGTTATGCTGTCGAATACGAAACTCGCCCCCGAGTTCTTGCTGTTGTCGAGGAAGTCAGAGACGATTGCGGCTACGAGTCCAAGCTCCTTGTCCGGAATTTGCATCTCGCCGTCTGGTAGCTCGTCCGGGGCGGAGAGGAGCGATGAGGCAGCGATAATCTTGATCATCCGCCTTCCCTTGATCGCACGATAGAGCTTGCTGGACTTTACGGTGAAGACGACACAGAGTTCAGCGTTGCTAGTTCCCTCTGCCAGAAACTTGTCAACCGCACTCTCGTAGTCAGAATTGTTGTCGTATTCGAAGAGTATGACTGAACCACGTATCTGCTGGTGATCAAGATTCACCAAGGACGAGAATGGTTCCGTCGACTCGGACAAGTTCAGCAGCTCTACGCCCGTGTTCTGGCGTAGAAACTCTGTAAGCTGAGGCCGGGGAGCCTTACTGCTCTCGAGGAGGAATAGCTCTGCTGGCCCTTGATATTTATCACTCGTCTCCTTGTCGATTGGCGCTATCTGGCCTTGAAGATTCTCCTGCCCTATCTCTTTGAGATAGACTTTCGATATTGGGCCAAAGCTCAACCTCTCCGAAAGACCCTCTCGCGGCAAGTCTTGACCTTGCACGCTCTGGGAAACGATTAGTCTGCCGCTCTTCTTCCATTCCTCGAAGCGTGGTTCGTTCTGCGATAGATTTCCAACAAGCCAGCCGCTACTGGACGCGCTGACGATAATCTTTGACCCTGAGTCTATCAACCCTTTCAGTGTCGATGCGAGGAAAGCAATCGCCCTCCTTCCAGAGTCATGGAGGATCAGGTAACGATGCCCAGGTTTGATGATGGTCTCGGGCAGTAGTTGGCCTGACGGAAATCTTACTGAACCTAGTGGAGTAGCTTCACTGATAGACATAGCGAAGAAGAGGACTGACCCTGTCAAGAACGCCAATTCCCATGCAGCCGGGATGGACACTGGAAGCACAGGAGGCTGTGCACCCAGGGCGAATAGGAAGGTGCCGAGCGTGACGAAGAGGAACCAGGTCGTGGAAAGGGTTGCCATCGCTCTCTTTACGTGCGGAGGCTTGGCTCGTCTTCCCGCAGCTAGAAACAGTGTTGTTGGGTATATTGCCCCTGCCGATAGTAGGGCGATGGTGTATGGGAGATACCAGGCGGGTAGGAATATGTTGAGTCCTAACCAACCAAACACTAGGATCTCGTAAAGGAGTAACGAAGTTCGCGACTTCAGCCGCGACCACGCTTCCCGAAGAGTGTTACATTCCGGGCAGAAGTACAGGTTCCCAGCCATCAATCCTACCGCGGCGAAGACTAGGGTAACACTGACCTGGAGACCGTATGCAGCCCACTCGAAACCAATACTGCGAAGGATGTCGAATAGCACGGCGGAAAGGAAATAGAGGTTCAGCCGCGCAAGGTTTCCGGCTCTGACTCCCCAGAAAGATGCCTTCTGGAGCAATAGTCGTCGAAGAGCGATTGCAGGAAGGACCAATGCCGTGGCGTCTATGAAGACCTCGGCGTACGTGGCGTCAACGCTCCAATCCGCGAAATATACGTGTGGAGCGGCTGCTGGCGGTTTCAATCTGGCGTAACTGGGAACGAGGGCTGAATGGTACTGTTGGCCGAATCGGGTGAACGTTTAACTATTTTCGAAGTCTGGCTCTGAGCTGAGTAAGCACATCCTCGTAATCCTCCCGGGCGAGCCTCTTCCTTCTTCGAGGTCCGGTCCAGATGGGGCGGCCCCAGAATGGGTCATCCCTGTACCGGGGGACAAGGTGCCAGTGGAGGTGAGGCATTCCGTTGCCGAGGAGTTCGTAGTTCATCTTGTCCGGGCCGAGGCTCTCAGCCAGAGCCGTCGCCACTCGCGACATGTCCTCGAGGAATTCCCTCCGGTCCTTGTCTGAGAGCTGGTAGAGCTCTTCTCTGTGCCACTTGAGCGTCACGAACGAGTAGCCCCTGAAGAACTGGTCCGGATTGAGCTTTCCGATAGAGGTTCGCGACTCGAAGAAGACAAGATGGGCTGGCTCACGGAGGCTCTTGCACATCCAGCAATCAGGATTTAGCTCCCGCAAAGCCCTAGTCTTCGGTGTTGTTGATTGAATATGCGTAACTTCCTTCGTCACCATGAACATCGCGCTCGTTGACCAGAAGACGCAACTTTCTGCGACGTTGCTCTGATATGTGTTAACTGTGTCCGAAGATCAGGCTTGAACCATTTGGGGCTTTCCCGTTACCTGTGACAAGCCCATATGAAGCTCGTGGCCCTCGATCTGCCAGGTCTCTTCTAGAGTCGCGCCGGGTTTCGCCTGGTCTAATCGCAGGAGGAGTAGTGTCTTGGCTCGCACTTCTTCCATCAGCAAGTCCCTTTCGTCCTCTAGCCAACCGAGTCTTTCTGGATCAGCGACAGAGATGAATGTGTCTGCGAACGCGTCAACGGGGAGGTCGAGGCGTTTCCTCATTTCTTGCAGTCGGCGTATTACGTCTCTGACGAATCCCTCCCTTACTAGATCGGCTGGGATTGTAAGGTCCACGTAGACCCGTCCCTCGTCAAAGCTTCCTAGAGCATAATTCTCAGGCATTTCCTCTCTCAGCGTCACCATCTCGCTAGTGATCTTGTAATCCTCATGGTCGGTCTTCAGCGGGAAGTGTCCGTCTGCTTTGAAAGCTCTCAGAAGCTCTCGTCCGTCTTTGGTGCGGAGTGCCTGCGCGACCTTGTTCGCGTTGCCCCGAAAGGCTGGGCCGAGGCCCTTGAAGTTCGGCTCAACGATCAGCCTCTTCAATCGTTCTGCTTCTGTGATGCCTACGAGCCTGACATGTTTTGCATTGGTCCGTTGAAGGAGAAGCTCGTGGAGTGCTTTGACGGTGCGTGTTACCATCGGCTTGTCTGAGACTACAAGGATCCTTGAGACTGGCTGTCGAAGTTTGACCTTCTTTGACTGTCGAGCCGAGGCTACTGCTTCCGAGATGTGCTGGACAATTTTCACCTCCTCCTCGAGTGTCTTGTTAATCCACCTTCTCGACGGGCCTGGCCATGGAGTCATGTGGACGGTTTCTGGACCCTTCGGTTCTGTCCCTCTGAATGATTCTCGGTAGATTGTCTCGGTCACGAATGGCATCATGGGCGCTGCGAGGCTGAGCCAGGTCCTGAGGGCGTGGTGGAGGACTGCATAGGCTGCGAGCTTGTCTCTGCTCTTCTTCTCCAGCCAGAAACGTCTCCTTACGAGGCGGATGTACCAGTGGCTGAGATCCTCTATCACGAAATCTCTCAGGGCCCGGGCTGAATGGTGGAATTCCATTTCTTCGTTATGCTCGCTGACGTTTTGGACGAGTCTCTCCGTTCGAGAGAGCAGCCACTTATCTTCCTGGCGGTACAATCTGGACAATCGTTGCAACGGCCATTTGAGTGGTGCAAATTTGTCTAGGCTCATGTAGAGTGTTGCGAATGCGTAGACGTTCCAGATTATCTGGAGGTCACGGGCCACTGCTTCGACCGCGTTCCATGAGAACCGGAAGTCTTCCCAGACGGTGGTTTGAAGCGTGTAGAATCGCAGAGCGTCTCTGCCATATTTTCCAATCACATCGCCCGGGCTCACAAAATTTCCTTTGGACTTGCTCATCTTCTCTCCATCTGGGTCCAAGGTGTGTCCATGCATGAGCACGGACTTGTACGGAGTCTTATTGAAGACTAGAATGCTGGAGCCTAGCTGATTGTAGAACCAGCCTCGGGTCTGGTCGTGAGCTTCAACAATCGCGTCGGCTGGCCACCAGGCTCTCAGCTCCTTCGCGTTAGGTGGATAGTTTAGTCCTGCCCACGAGGCTACTCCAGAGTCAAGCCAGCCGTCGAGGACATCTGGCTCTCTCCTAGCTCTCCCGCCACACCTGCATCTGGTTTCAATTTGGTCCACGCCGTTTCTATGAAGCTCATACTTTCGTGGATGTCGAATGGCTATCTTCTCTAGCTCAGTTCTCGAGCCTACTACCGTGCGTTCTCCACACTCGTGACATGTCCAGACAGGGAGGGGAGTTCCCCAGTAGCGTTGACGGCTGATGACCCAGTCTCGAGCACCAACCAACCATGCGTAGAATCGTTTAGACCCCGCCCATTCTGGGGTCCACCGGACACTCTTGTTCTCTCGAAGCATCTTGTCTTTGAAGTCAGTGACTTTGATGAACCACTGGTCCGTGGCTCGCAGTATGAGTGGGGTCTTGCAACGCCAGCAATGGGGATATGAGTGCTCGATCGTCTCCTCTCTGAAGAGTAATCCCCTGGCTTCAAGGTCCTTGACGATCACCGGGTTTGCCTCTCTGACTTGAAGTCCGGCATATTTTCCCGCTTCAGGAGTGAAGCGTCCTGACGCGTCTACTGGAGACAGTACCGGTAGGCCGTTTCGCTGGCCTATCTCAAAGTCTTCTTCACCGTGCCCGGGAGCCATGTGGACCAGGCCGGTGCCGTCTGTCATCGTTACGTACTCCGAACTCAAGAACACCCTGTGAAGCGTCCCGCCTGTCTTCTGATGAGTCTCTTCTAGCAAGGGCGGGACGTAGGAGACTCCCTCCAAGTCCTGTCCTTTCCGCTCCTCAAGGATCTTGTAGGGTCTTTCTCCCATTACCTGTGATAGTCTCTCTTTGGCGATTATCAGCTTCTCGCCGTCGACCTCCACACTCAAGTAGATCATGTTGGGGTGAACCATGACGCCCTCGTTTGCCGGTAGGGTCCAGGGAGTGGTCGTCCATATCAGGAGAAATTCTCGGGGCTTGTCGACGATGGGTAGTTTCACGTAGATGGAGTGGTCCTTGATCATGCGATACTCGTCTGTCACTTCGTATCCTGCTAGGGCTGTCTCGTCGTGGGGGCACCAGTGGACAACTCTCAATCCCTTGTAGAGTAGCTTCTTCCGTTGAGCTTGTTTGACTGTCCACCAGACTGACTCGATATACCTGTCCTGGTATGTTACGTACGGACTTTCCCAATCCATCCATATGCCGAGATCCTTGAAGACCCGGGTCTGACTCTCAATGTTCTCATCAGAGTACTTCTTGCACTCGGCGATGAACCGGTCAATGCCGATTACATTCTCGATATCTTTCTTTGATGTGAGATTGAGACTCTTCTCAACCATCACTTCGACTGGTAATCCGTGACAATCATAGCCCGGCTGGTCATGGACATTATGGCCGTTCATTCTCTGGAAACGTATGACCACGTCCTTCAGCGTCTTGTTCCAGCCCGTTCCCACATGGGGGGGATTGGTCACAAACGGTGGACCGTCTACAAAGTAGAACTTGGGTTTTTTCAGAAACCGTTTCTTCGTCTTCTCGTAGGCCCGGCTAGTCTTCCACCATCGAAGTATTTCTTCCTCGGACTTTGAAGGTTTGTAATCGCGGGTAAGTTTGCCTACGATTCCCTTGCTCAATTGTCATAGTGCTCCGAGGAGGGATTTGTGGAATCGAAGAACTCCGGCCTCGCTGGTGCTGGATGATTGTGTTCTTAAAAAGCTACGGGAGGACCTGCCCTGCTGACTAACGGCTTCGACTTCGACTCTGTTGCTGGCTACGACTTGGATGCTGGTCTGTCTTCTCGCTGTCTCGACCCTGTACGGGTCTGAACAGGACGATGAGCCACCAGACTATGGCTTGCCCGGCAATTGTGAGGGACGTGAGGATAAGTCCGCTAGTTGCGAATAGAGGGACGAAGTATGTCAGGATGGAGGCTGTTGGAATGCTGGCGGCTTTTCTCGGAACTTGAGAGTTCTTGTTGAGGGCAGTGGGCAGGCTAAAAACGACTAGTCCCGCACTCCCGACCGCGATGAGAAGATCGACGAGACTCGTCTAGAAGGCCCCCACCCTACTCTTGAACATGATCTGGACCATCTAGAGGATCTATGTACTGCTGGTTGTGTTACTCTCGAAGACTAGAGGCAGGTAAGGTCTCATGAATCTTATTATCCCGTTCTGCTCCGTTCACAACCGCGGCCATTGATCACGCTCACACTTCTCGGGCAGAGAGATGGTGCTGCGCCAGCTGAGACAGTGAAAGACTTTCCCGAACAGATTCGTGATGGGGAGATGCTCTGGGTTGACGCGGAGAGCCCGACCGAGGAGGAGCTTGGAGAGCTGAAGGAGAGATTTGGCCTAGATGAGTTCGCCGTGGAAGATGTGATCCACAAGGATCAGAGACCAAAGCTGGAAGATTATGGGAAGAATGTGTTCGCTGTAATCCATGTGCCGATTGTTAAAAATCACAGGAGCGAGATAATCGAGCTCTTCATCTTCTTCCAGAAAAACTGGATCATAACCGTCCACTCAATGGAGTCGGAGCTCATCCAAGCAGTAGACTCCCGGATCAGAGCCAGGGGTCTTGCCCCGCTCGGAAACATCCCATCGCCAGATCTGCTCTATTATGTCTTCCTTGACTTTGCGGTGGATGCCTACTATCCGATTCTGGACGAGGTGGAGAATCGGCTTGAGGAGCTTGACAAACAGGCGGTCACGACGTTCAAGACCCGGGTGAGGAGGATGGAGAATGTTGTGCAGATCGTGACGACGATAGGAGGTGTGCGAAAACGGCTGATGGTCTTGAGGCGCTCTCTGACTCCCACCAGGGATATGCTTGGTATGGTGATGCGCGGTGCGGTTCCTTTCGTCGCGGATTCAAGTCTCAGGAGCTTCAGGGACGTGTATGACCACTCTTTTCAGCTGTTGGAGACAATTGACAATGATAGAGACAGGACGAGTGACGTTCGCGACCTCTACATCAGCCTACACTCTGCATCGACGGATAATACGATAAAGCTGCTCACGGCAGTTGCGACGATGTTTCTCCCCCTCAGCCTCCTGGCCGGCATCTACGGAACAAACTTCACTCCTGGCTTTTTCGAACCAGGGAGCGATAGCCCTCTGGGATTCTATCTTTTTGTCTCAGCAATGGTAATCATGGCTCTCGGATTCGTCTACTACTTCAAGAGAAGCCACTGGATATAGAAGACTCCCGGATTACATTTCAACCCTCGCAAGTAGTCTACAGATTAGACAAGGCGTATCACGTGTTTCTCCGAACTCAAACGCATTGGTCGAACCGTCGATGGTGGAGTTTATCGTGGAGCTAACACTATCCGACGTTCCTATCTCGCGCTGTCTTTCCTTCCCGGGACCGCGTCACTTGACGGATTAGGGTCTGGTAACGACCTGCAATTGGCAGACCCCCCTGTGAGTATGGATGCTGAGGCAGGGGAGATCGGGTTGGCTGCCTGGGAAGAACCGAAAGAGCTGGACACGGACAACGAGGCAGTAATCAGCCTCTACGACGGGATAAAGAAGATACTTGAGAACCAGAACAAGCCCAAGATCAAGGTCAAGCAGGAGCAAGGTCCAAGCATCCCCCGAGACGCTAGACATGTACTGCAATGCGGCAGGATTCTGAAGGTGGACGTTGAACGCAGACTAGTCATAATCACCGTGATGAAAGCCGACGGTGAGCTTCACCAGCTCAGAATCGAAGCCAACCAAGACTGACGAGAACAACATAGCGCATCGTTGAGAAAAATAGCATGATCCGTACTCGCTTGAAGGCCGGGTCCAGTACCTACTACTATGATAGTAACCTTTTTATGAGACAATCCCTTTCTTGCCGTTTGCCTTAGAGGCAATAAAAATGACAACGACCAGTAGGCTTCTACTCGCAATAGCACTGCTGTCTCTGGCGGCAATACCATTCCTCGCACGGCCCGTCGCAGCTGACACCAACACAGGCACTTCAGGTCAGCCCAATCAGAGCTGTCAGTCTGTCTTCCCGACGGGACCCCTATCTCCAGCAGGCTTCAACACAAACGGATTCGCGAATGCTGAGAACGTCTATGCCGGCTCCGGACAAACCCTTCAAACCCCAGCAAACTCGGCAGCCGTATCACAGTACGATGTCGCATGCTTCCAAGTCGCACAGCACTAGACAAAACCCAACAACAACCCGTCCTTTTTTTTCTGACCTCTCTACTACAGCCAAATTATTTATCCGAAGAAACAAGATGATAGGTAGCATGATCATGGCTTACTCCAACCGCCATGCAGAGGACAATGACAAGGAGGAGAACGTGTTTAGTTGTACTCGCTGATTTTTCTCTGGAAGTATGCCTTCTGGAGAAGGGCTGAGGTCTCGATCCAGCCACGCTTCGGTATCTCAAGTATTGTCGTCGCGTAGTTCAGCGCTGCGTCCAAGGAGTCGAACCGTTCGAACCTTGTCTTCAGGAGTGCTCGCAGACTCTCCCTAACATTCCAGACACCGACTGGCATTATGTACCCGGGGTGGATCTCTCTAAGCATTATTGCTCCGGCTTGTCGTCCTATCGAGTCGAGATGTTCAGAGACGGCCAGTCTTGCAGAGTAGTAGCAGCCTCCGGGTTTTGCGTAGGTTTTCCGTCCCCGGTATCCTTCCGAGTCTCCGAGCATTATGGGCCGGTATCCCCCAAGGGATGTGTAGTCGATCGTCTGAACATCCTCGTCCATGTTTACATCCGGGAAACTGGTGGCGAGGAGTTCGGGCTCGAACCAGGCCTCGATCCATTCGAACCTCCAGCTCTCGGGGGTGAGGATTCCAACGTAGACGTTGTCGAGGTAGGTGTAGTTGTAGACGCGATACTCGCCGATGGGCGGGTAGTGTCTGACCCGGGCCATCAGCCTCAGGCTGAGGTTGCTGTCGACCGCTGTGATGCTCCAGCGGGTGGGTACAAGCTTCCTCCTCTTACCCTCACCGAACATGCCTAGACTGAAGGCTCTCTGAATCCTCGTCACCAGAACGTTGTCTCTGTAAAGCTGGAGAACAGCGTCGTCTGCTCGTAGATCATGGTCGTAGAATGCCTTCTCGATCCTGTCGTCAACGGAAGAGTTTCCGGTCTGAAAGGAGGCTAGGGGCGCGATGGGGCCGAAGGGTTGGGAATCCTCACGCATGTCCAGGACCTTACGGGGGAGCCGTGCGAGAACCAGCTCTGTCTCAACAGGATTCGTCATCATCGCAACCTCCTGCAATGTATCGATGACCTTGCCACCCTTCTGCGCGTCCATGATGTGGGCTCTGCTGTAGCCGCGGAGGAGACTGTACCGATAGTCGACGATCTCGTCGAAGCCCTTACCCATCCACCATTCCGGCGTGTCAAGAATCGTCGTGTCCCCCGAGACGGGCGGGACCATGGGTCCGACGAAGACTTTCGGATAGCCGAACCGGCCTACAAAGACTCCCGGCGGGCTTGAGCCGATTATACTCTTGGTGTCAAACTCGGGGTGACGAGTCTCCAGGGTCGCGGCTTTGAGGTGTATCGCACATCGGCGTTCGACCGACAGCCGTCTGACCCTCCTGCACATTGGACAGACAGTCTCAGGAGTCGAGATGATGCGCTCACGTCGCCATCCTGATCTGCCCATTCCATCGAACATGTTGGTAGACATAGTCTACCCAGGACTCGAAAAATGTTCGACCTGATAATGGGGCATTCTGTTAGACTAATGCTCTGACTGGCACTTAACGTTGAAGACGAGGTTGAAGCTGAGAAGCCCGGCGGTGTCACAGGGAGGATGTCGGGTTGTTCGTTCCTGGCATGATAAGAATCTAGACATCATAGAACCTTGGGCAGCCGCCAACTCTGGCTGGTCGCTCAGTCGACCAGTCCCGCTTGGCCACTAACTATCAGATTGGGATTTGAAGGCGTGAAGCTCTTCTCCTGTACGCGACCCAGAGAGCAATTATCATTGCGAATATGGACATGATCGCGATCTGTGCAGGATTGGCAAACACCGATTGAACTCCCGTCTTCTGGACTATGGCGTCCCATTGGGTCGTCTCGAAGATTTGTCTTCCAGAGCTGTAGAGCCAGACTATGAACAGTCCTCCGAGACACATCAGGACAATAGCGTAGCGCCCGAGATTTCTTCCCACTTCCAGTTTGGTGTGTCCCACGGTTGCGAGAGTGGGCTCTGGGAACAAACCTTGCTCCTCGGTTTCGCCTATCAGTTCGAGGCTCTGCGTCTGTTGTTCTCCGACGCCTACCTGGGACGACGCCTGTCTTGTGAGGCTATCTAGAATATCATCCGATGAGACACTGACGCTAGCCGTTTCTTCGAGCGGTTTTGCGCGTTTACGCTTACCGGAAAACCCGAATCGGAATCGTGCCTTTGGAGAGTCTTGGTCGACCGATTCCAATTCCGTTCTCCCATCTGTCTTATAGTGCTGCTCCGATTTGGGAATAGACGTACCATACCAGACCCAGGCCTAAGACTATGTGGACTCCCCTAGTCCACGCGATGAACGTGTGATCAGGCTAGTCCATGTACTACTACCGAAAGGGGTGAGGAATGAGTGCGGGCCTTGAGATTTGTCTCTGGGCGCCGAGTCTTCGAGAACTGTTGGACTAGTGTCTCTGATCGTCAGTGTATTGAAGCATGGAGCGATAAAGATCGTCGGCGTCTATTCTCGGTTTCCGGTGGCGTCGTCGGCTCGTTCTCGGCCCCTTAGGGGTTGGGGGTCCAGCTGTTTCCAGAAGGGGCACCGACCGTACAGACATCAGCTCAAGGCCCTCTTCTGTGCGCCGTGTCGGGACCGTCCATTCGTCGTTCTCTCGATGTCTGCTGCTCATTGAGCCCAGCAAGGTGAACGTGCCGAGCGCGAATACTGAGATTGTCACCATGGACAAGATTGCGTCTGCGATGAGGCTTGTCCGGAAGAGGCTGATGATGTATTCTTGGAGATACACGTTGTTCAGGTATTCCTGATACGTCCAGACGGTAAATGAGAGTATGATGCCTGCCTGGGCTAAGATTACAAATTTGATCAGGCCTGAAACGTGCCTATGCTTGTCAGATTCCTCGTCAAAGGAGGGTGCCAATTTAGAACGCTCGCCTTTTTTCGCTCGGTTGTTTCATATGGTTCGACGCAATTTTTAAACAGAATGCAACTAGTCAAAGTGACTGCCAGTACCTTTCGAGTATCCTAGGATGCATCGTGTTCGGCTGATCTAAATAGTTCTTCGTTCTACAGAAGCTTTGTTATGATGTAGGCTAGCAGGAATCCTGCTATGGGTGAGATGATCCAGCTGGATATGATGAGGAATATGTTGCGGACATTCAGGACTCTCATCCTCCGTCCAAGTCCTGATCCTATGATACCTGAGGATACTGTCTCCGTAATAGATAGCGGTACCGCGAGCTGGTTGGCCAATTCGACTGTCGCGGATCCGATGAGCTGGGCAAAGAACGCGTTGGGATACCGGAGGCTGAAGATGCCCTCGGTCAACCTTCTCAGTGCTCCTCTACCTAGAAGAAAGGCGCCGACGGTTGCTCCCAGCCCCACGGCTATTGTTGCGTCGAAGCTCTGGTTGTAGGGTACTCCGGCGATGAGGCCGAGAGTGTTGACGCCGAGAACGTAGGCGGAGAGGAATGCCAGTGGCAGCAGTCCTGTTTTGAGCAGTGTCAGTTTGAACCAGAGGTTTCTTGGGCTCATCCGGTCATCGAGGATAATCAATAGAACTCCCAGTCCGGTTGCGACTAGGGGGACGAGGAACCAGAAGCCGAGTATCAGGGCAAGGTATCTGGTCTGGCCTAGTATTCCTAGAGCGGCGCTGACGCCAAGAATTGCCCCTGTGAGCGCCTTGGAGAGCGAGAGGGGGACTCCGAAGAATTCGCCGCCTAGAAACACGAGAAGTGAGGCCAGCAGGATCGAGAAGGCGCCAGTGGATGTGTTAGCCGGGAGGAAGACTTCCGTGACTCTGAAGAGCTTAGGGCCCTCTATTACCAGCCCTGTTACGTAGCCGGCTATTGCCAGGAGTATTCCGGTTCGGCGGCGGACCATTCCGCTCCCGATTATTGTACCGGAGCATGCTGAAAGATTGTTTCCCCCCACGACCATGCCCAATAGACCCGCGAGTACCAGTGAGGCAGTGTCAAGCGGCGCGGTCATTCTCTGCCCTAAGCGCCCAAAGCTTTCGTGATAGCCATGACAAGATCGGAAGCGTCTTCGCAGAGATCCAGCATGTCATCAGCCTCTATGGTGGTCTCGAGATAGTTGTGGAACGAGGCGTAGTCTAGTTTCTCCCACGACCCGTAGATCTCGTCCAGCATCGCGTCCTTGACATCGTCTCCTTGCTCCTCCAACCCCTCGATCTGACGCGCCAGGTCTATCGCCTGTTTCCGGTCAGAGCCTGCTGTGTTCAATAGCTTTCTGAACATGCGGAGCTGGGCGAGACCTATCTCGATGAGGCTGATCTGTTCCTTCCGGATGTCCGAGTCGAACTCCTTCGCCTCTCTCAAGGGACGCCTGGTCACCCGTCGGAGCTGTCTGGAGAGACCGTGCGCCCGGTCTAGAATACTGTCTACGTTGTCGGCTAATCGTCCGAAGTCATAGTCTAGGCTTGCAGTCATCGAGCCTCGCCCAATCATCTCTTCAAGAGACCGGGTAATCTTGTCCCCGTCCTTCTCCAATACGTTGATCCGTTCTGTGTAGCTCTCGATGTCCTTGAGACCGTGGCTCGGGCTTGCGAGTATCTTGACGAGTAGTTGAAGCGCCTCCTCGGCAAGTCCGGCCAGCTCCTGAATGCGGAGAAACGCGTTCTTCTCTCCAGGCACGAAGAAGCCCTTCACACGCCGTAGCACCTCATTCAGAGTCTTCACACGCTCTAGAGAATTTTTCGTATCTGGTCTTCGCGCATGCTCTGGGGGATAGAAAAGAATGCCGTTTCGAGGGCGAGGGCCGGGAACGACTTCGTTGTTGGACTGGATGTCCGTTAATGTTTGCCATACGACTCTTCACTTCTGGGCACCTCATCCTAGATAGCGAAGATCTTCTCGTAACACGCTCCTCTGGTGTTCCTCCGCAAGTTCGAATCTTCTGTCTTAGAGGCGGAGGATGAGTATGATGTTGGCGATCGCAAGGTCGAGGATTGTTAGTGGTATTGAACGTTTTGCGAATCTGGCGAAGCTGAGTCTCTTCCTGTCCTTGTTTAGAATATTCAATGCGACAAGGTTGGAAGCGGTCCCAATCGGCGTGGCCATTCCTCCTATCCCAGTTCCGACGGCTAGTGCCCAGGCTAGTGGTGCGATCGCGATGCCGGAGACTGCAGCCATCGTCGTGATGACGGGGATGAAGACTGTGACGAGTGGAACGTTATCGACGATCTGAGAGATAAGTGCCGTTGTCCACAAGACAAGCGTAACTGATAGGACGAGGTTTCCGCTTGACTGCTGGGTGAGCCAGTTGCCGAGGCTGACTAGGAGCCCGGTCTTCGCGAACCCTGCAACTAGTATGAATAGGCCGCCGAAGAAGAAGAATACCTGCCAGTCGACCCGTCCCAGAACATCTCGCAGCTCGGTCTGACGGGACGATTCGTAGACCAGGATAATGAAGGACGGCAGCAAGGTTGCTAGGGCGGCTGAGACTCCAAGGAACGTGTGGACGATGAGGAAGCTCACGGCGAGTCCGAGACTCACCATGCTGACCTGGAGCAGGCCCCGATCCTTTACAGCGCCTGAAGGGCTTGGCAGATCCAATAGTTGTCGCTCTCTATGCCTCCGCAGAGCGTCTCGATGGAGGAAACCGTGGTTTTTTAGGTACAGCATGGAAGTGTTCACTGCGAGAACTGCAAGTGCGATGGGAGCAGTGTTTGCGAGAAACTGGTTGAAGGAGAGAGGCGGATTCAGACCAGTTCCTATGATCACGTTTGTCGGATCCCCTACCATTGTTGAGATTCCTCCCACATTCGCCGCTAATACTTCGGCTATAACAAACGGGATGGGATCGATTCCGAGACCGTCAAACACTTGGACAGTCAACGGGACAATGAAGAGGGCGACCGTGACAATGTCCAGAAGGCTGGCCATGCCAGCAGTCAAGAGTGGCAGGAGTACGTACATGAGGACAGGGTGGACGTCGACCGAGCGGGCGAGATGGAGACCCATCCATTCGAAGAAGCCGGCTTCGCGTAGTGACGAGGCGATGATGAACATGCCGAGCAACACGCCTAGCGCTGTCCAGTTTATCGCCGAGAAGAGTTCAGTCTCGCTCAACACTCCGGTGCCAACCATCAGAGTGGCACCGAGGACCGCTGCAGACGGCTTATGGAACCTGTCTGATAGTATCAAGCAATAGATTCCGAAAAAGACACCGACCACTAGAACTGTGAGGGTCGTGGGAAGGGCCAAATCCAGCGCTGGCTCCGGCCTGGCTCATAAAAACCATCTCATGGCCGAACGGATTTTGTTGACGAAGGGAGTGGCGACAATAACCAAAGACTGTTGAGAATTAATTCTTCGACATTAGGTTAATGGCCTAACACGTGTAGTCATCCCGAGGCTGGCGTGGAGGTAAACTCTAGGGTTGGAGTGATCCCGGAATTGGCATATCGACCGGGCATTTGGTGAAAAAGAACAAATCGTTTTTGGCCTGCGGCTAAAGTGCGCAAAGTAGACAATTGTACCAATTAGTGCGACCACCAAGCCTGCGAAGACTACGTACGGAGCAACCAGGGCGAGCTTGTTCACCGGGATGGTCGTGGCGCCCACGGAGACTGGGCTAACTGTGAAGGCTCCTAGCATGCTAGTCGGGTGGACCGTACAGTAGTAAGTGTATGTGCCTGCCGCCAGATTGATGGTGAAGGTGTAGGTTATGGTTGTGGTCGAGAAGGTGGTTGAGCATGGGTCCATCGTCGGACAGTCGGCCGTGTCGGCAACGCCGTCGTTATCACCATCGAGCAGGAACTGGTGGGGGGCGCCGTCGCCGCTTCTCAGGCCCAAGGCGACCACGTCGTCCTGGTGCACAGTTATGGTCGGGTTTTTCGTGGTTGAGGCGTTCCAGCCGGTGATGAATCCAATGAGGAGGATCGAGACGTTTGTCGCATGCGCCTTCTGGACCGTCGGAAGGAGGTTTCGTGTGAACGGTTGCGCTCCCACTACGACCAGGAGGGCTAGTAGAAGCGCGAAGAACAGGTAGGTCCTGCTTCGCATTTAGATCCTACTACCGAAATCGGAGCTTTATAACATTATCGACCTTTTCTCATGCCCGTAGTGCCATCGCAGTTGTGACAGGCCACAGGGGAGTCTTATCGATGGGTCTGCTCGGACAGTCTCCTGACCGACTCTTCTATCGGACAGCTTTAGATTCTCTATCCGCTCATACCGTCAAACATCGAGTTCAACCGAAAGCCGTCTGTCAGTCGTGCCACGGCCCTTGTCGAGGCGTTGCAGCAAACGCCGTCGCAGTACGCCACCAGGACCCTGTTCGGCGGCAGCATGACCGGTATAGAAGCTTCATATTTGTCGTTTCAGGACAGGCTGCAACGGGAGCCCATTGGAGTTTTTCAGACACTGTCCAGGGTGCGGACGCAGGTTCCACATCAAGCTTGAAGCCAAGACACTGGTAGGCGTTGAGCGTGAGCCCACTCAAACAGTGGAGCGCGTTGTCGGAGGGCCTCGTGCTGACTGGCAGACCATACCCGTTATCGTCCATGATGCGAGACCTATAGTCTTGGACATAGAGGAATTCCAGTACGTTTACAAGTGCAGGCACTGCGGGCATGAGTGGTCAGAGAAGCATGTTCAAGAACACCTGGAAGGTTGAGAAGCCAAAGTAATAGAACCTAGCTGGAGGGGAGTATGGCCATGCAGGCTCAGGCCGACCTGACGAAGGCGAACGCGATAGAGTTCAGCATCCGGGACGAGCCGTGGGTGAAGTACAAGCTGGAGGATGGGACGCTACTCTTCGGTCGTCTGGTCATTCCAAAGATTTTCAAGGCTGACGAGTATGATCCCAGTGGCCAGCCCATTTACGCCTGGTCGAGCCAGAACCTCTTCACTACCATCTGTCCTAGACCTCTTCGAGGAATGCCTACAAATCCTCCGCCAACAACGATCGACCCTAGCACTACGAACACGACCTCTGTCGACTTCGAGCGTGTCGGCCCGGAGAGATGGAACGTGTACGAGCTGTCCGATGGTACAGTGTTGAGGGCTAAACTGGAAGTCACGGGCATCCTCCGGACGGACAAGTATGGACCCGACGGCGACCCATTGTACATAGTCAACAACCAGCCCATCACTAGAGTCAAGGTTCCGGAGACGCTTGTCAGGAAGCAGAAGATAACGCCGAAAGACACTAGGCCCAAGGGACTCTATGGATAGGGCACCCGATGGTTCTTGGAGAATACGTCGTAATAAATTCCTGAATATGGTCTAGTAGATTTCCGTCGTTATTCTGACCCTGACCTGAGTCAGTTTTCCAAGTTCTACAGCGATGCTTATCGGTAGTGATGGGAAGAGTGATTCGGAACACCCGACTCCTCTCGGGTCCTAGAGGAAGTAGGAGGGCTCAACGAGTAAGTTCCCGTGGCTAGTCTTGCCTGGGACGAAGGCCTATTCTCTGCACTCGACGTGACGTCGACCTTCGTCGAGGTGCTTGGGAAGCGACGGTCCCAGTTTCGGAGCATGCCGGTGAGATGTTGGAGATGCTGATGTTTCCGGTGATCCCCGTCTTCAACGACTGACCGGTTCGTTCGAGTAGTTGGCAATCGGGGGTCTGCTCAGAGTCCCCAGTAGCCTGTCATAGATACGAGCATGTGATGCTTCTGCATAGGCTGAGATGCTCAGACTAGCGCGCCTAGCCGGGCGGACAGACAGTATCTGTGTCTTCCTTCTGAAAATACTGTTCGTCTAAGTTACGACTATCGCGACAGTTAGACCCGGCGGGATCGTGTTGTATGCCTCGAATATCGTTATGGTGCCCGTGTACACTCCTTTACAATCGACCGCAGCCACGAGGCAGTGCGCTGTCACAGTGACAGCGTCGGGGGATGGGCCGCATGTCGCTTCGCCCGGTGGACCAATTGTGAGGCTAATCTTGGATGGGTTGCTGACAGTAGTGTGGAATACCACATCTGTGAGCTTTGGCGCGCATTTGACAAACTCTGCTACGCTGCCGGTGCCCGCGCTGCCTGAGAAGGTTATGGTGATCGGGTTTGCCGACCATAATGCCTTTGGAGCGTTGAGGCTGGCGAATCCGACCGCCAAGTAGGCTCCCACCATGATGAGGCTTATCGTAAGGCCTACCAGCAAATGCGGAAGATATCGTCTGATAGGGCTCGACAAGTGCGGAGAGCCGGCTCGGCTTTTAACAATTTAACACTTGCCTCCTCAGGGATTGTTAAAGGTCGTCCGGGACGACTCGGGATATCCCCGTATCCCCGTTCCAGCCGCGGGCCCGACTGTTACCGCCTCCTGGAAGCATAAAAGAATCTCCTTTGTTTGTTCGATGGAACTGACTGACCTAGGACCCCACGCCAGAGCATCGCCACAACAATCGTTCTCGCTCTCCTAGGCTTCGAGCTTATTGTTCTCGCAATCCTCGCTTTCTTTCCCTATCTGCCAGACCCTGGGCTGGCAACGCTCAACATGAGCCTCTACACGCTCCTGGCGCCACTATCAACTATACTCCTACTCGGCCTCCTCTACGCCTGGCTGGTCAGGCTCGTGACAAGAGAGGCCAGTCGTCGTTCTTCCAGTTTCAACGCGTTCACCCGGTTTCTCTCAGAACCATTCCAGAAACTACTGTCATCAGTCAAGAATACTTCCTTATCCGAATCAGCCTACAACTTCGAGATCTTATCCCGTCCCAAGCTGATGCTCACCGTTAGCATTGTCGTCAGCGTACTGCTCGTTTTCGTTCCCTATCGTCCTGATCTGAATCCGACTGGAGACCTTGTGGGGGTGGACAGCCCAACCTATGTTGGCTGGTTAGGCCAGATGCTTGCTCTGCCGTTGCCGGGGGCGCTCAGGTACTCGTTCGTCGGAGGGCTTGACGGCAGCCGCCCCCTCCTACTAGTACTCTTGTACCTAGTGGGGTCCGCAGGAGTCTCACCGTCCCAGATAATCGAGTACCTGCCCCTGGTCCTTGCTCCGATGCTGACGTTGTCAGTGTACATATTCGCACGCTATGGGCAGGGAAACGCGAGTTTCGCTGCACTGGCCGGACTCTTCACTCCAGTCTCGTTCTATACCACGGTCGGACTCTGGGGAGGCTACTACGCCAACTGGCTAGCTCTGATAATGGTCTACCTCTTCATGACGTGTCTGCTGATCTTCTCAAGATCACCTTCAGCCGTAAACTACTGCGCAATGTACATCCTCTCGGTCACGCTTTTCCTAACCCATCCTTACACATGGGTCATGATTATGATGGTCTCACTTGTATTCGCGATCTCCCTGTGGAAAGAGACCAAGAGCCTCGTTCATGTGAAGTCCGTCATTCCGATCATCGCAACCGGAATAGTCATCGATATTGTAAAGAGCTTCGTCTTCGCGACGCAGAGTGTAGCTGCAGGGTGGCCGTATAGTGTGGTCGGTGGGGCCGCATCGTTGCTAGCGTTCTGGAACAATCTTGTCGAAGCGCTCCTCTATACTCACGGAGGACTATTGGCAAGCTGGCTTGTGCTGGGCATGGGATTGTTGGCTGTCTTCGCGCTCCGGTTCAAAGACTGGTTCGACAGGCTACTTCTTCTCTGGGTCGCGATAGGATCAATACCATTCCCTGCTCTGGACAGTTATCTCCAGGCGCGGATCCTCTATGACCTCCCCATTCCAGTCCTACTGTCTCTCGCAGTGCTGTTCTATCTCCCACAAACAGGAAACAGAAACATGCGGTTGGCAAGGCTGATAGCGACACTCTTACTAGTAACAATCGCCAACTATGCCGTTCAAGGCATCCTGTTCCTCTGAACGGTTACTTGGCGAATCCCGTCCTTGTAATAGCCTAATCGCTCATTCACATCACGAAGCGTGTAAGGGAACGTTTTAACCGAAGTTTTCACAGGTAGCTAGTTGAAGAGTATTGCAGGCCTCGCTCCAGTCCGATGCGAACAAGGGGCTGGTAGCGGAGATTCTGAGGCTGAAGAGTGAGAGGAACGCGGTCATACTGGCGCACAACTACCAGGTGCCAGAGGTGCAGGACATCGCCGATCTTGTGGGCGACTCTCTCGGCCTGTCTCAGGCTGCGGCGAGGACCCCTGCTGATGTGATCGTGTTCTGTGGGGTCCATTTCATGGCCGAGACCGCGTCGATCATCTCTCCCCAAAAGACCGTTCTGCTTCCAGACCTTGGAGCCGGATGTTCGCTGGCTGCGACCATTGACGCTGACAAGCTTCGGGCTTGGAAAAAGGAGCATCCTAAGGCTGTCGTCGTCTCCTATGTCAACACGACCGCCGAAGTCAAGGCTGAAAGCGATTATGCGTGTACTTCAGGTAATGCTGTCAAAGTGGTCAGCAGTATTCCACGTGACCGGGAGATTCTTTTCCTTCCCGACATGTTTCTCGGAGCCTATGTGATGGAGAAGACGGGTCGCAAGATGGAGGTCTGGCCGGGAGAGTGTCATGTTCACGCCGGCATAACTCCCGACGTAATCAATCGTAAGCTAGCCGAAAATCGTGACGCCGAGTTCCTTGTCCATCCCGAGTGTGGATGTGTCACACAATTCCTCTACTTCTCTGAGAAGGGAGACTTCGATCTGCCGTTAACTCAAGTCTATTCCACAGAGGGAATGGTGCGACACGCGCGACAATCACAGGCCGACAAGTTCTTGGTGGCCACGGAGACCGGGATTCTTCATCGAATGCGGAAGGAGAATCCTGGCAAGACCTTCTTACCAGTGAAGGAGGATGCTGTCTGCCAGTACATGAAGACGATCACTCTCGAGAAGGTCTACCGATCCCTCCGGGACATGGTCTATGAAGTCAGAGTCCCTGGACCGATTGCCGATAAGGCTCGACTCTCCATCGAGCGGATGTTGGAACTAGCCTAGCTTCTCTTTCCTCGCGTTTGATGTGCCTGCTGCTCTGAATCAGCTTTTGCTAGTATGGACTCGATGAAACTTCGTTTAGCATCCAAGGGCAGGTATCTCCCCTGCTTCTCATAAGCGGCCTCCTTGAGTCGCTCATATTCTATGCGAGCCTCAGGGTGACTCCGCAAATAGTCCCGAAAGAGAACATACTCCGACCAAAGCGAGCTTCCAGTCTTGACCATTCGAATGTGGTGAGTATTTGCTCCTGATGGTCCTTTGCGGAAGTATTCAGTGTTTGGAATGATCTCCTTGCTCATTGGGCGGTACTCGTATCCTATCGCTCGAAGAGGCTCAATACAAGATGCGACAAGGTCCAAGTCGTTAACAGCGATGAGAATATCGATGGTAGGCTTGGACCTCATTCCAGGGATCGACGTACTGCCTATGTGCTCGATCGCGTCAATCCTGTCTCCTATGACCTCCAAGATTCTTCTCTTCTCCTCCGCGTACATTTCTGGCCAGCGGGGATAGTAGCTCACGATAATGTATGATGAAGTCACGCTTCAGGCTCTCAACTAGGAGCGCGGGGAAGATCGTCGAGTTAAGTCTAGATCGAACTTCAGTTCACTTTGAGGTATTTGTTTTCGAGATAGTTTACTAATCCTGATGGCTCGTACCCCCTGCCGAACACCCGTGTAAGCAGTTCTTTAGGTGGATATGTCGCGCCCGGCTTGTGAAGGTTTTCTGCTAGCCAGTTCTTCAACGCGGGTAGGTTTTCTTCTCCTTCGATGGGGAGTAGTTGCTTCTCTGTCAACGTATTCCACAGCATCCCGGCCACCACGTTTCCGAGGGAGTAGCTGGGGAAGGTGGCGTACTGTCCCCAGCTCCAGTGGATGTCCTGTAAAACTCCTTCAGCGCTGTTTCGTGGTCGTTTTCCGAAGTGCTCCTCGATCATGTCGTCCCATACTGTTGGGAGTTCTGGTACGTTGATGGTCCCTCCTAGGAGTTTCTTTTCTAGTTCGTATCTCATCGCGATGTGGAAGTTGTATGTGAGCTCGTCTGCTTCGACTCTGATCAGGCTGGGTCTTACGCTATTGATGTAGTAGTAGACCTGGTCCTCCTCGTATAGTGATAAGAAGCTGAGGCTCCGCTTGAGGATGGGATAAGACATGGATACGAACTGTCTGCTTCTTCCCACAATATTCTCCCAGAAACGAGATTGGGACTCGTGTACTCCCGAGGATACTCCTCCCCCCACGGGGGTCATGTCCAGTTCATGGTCCACCTGGAGTTCGTAGAGGGCGTGGCCACATTCGTGGATCAGGCCGTAGATCGGAGCTTTGAAGTTCTTGGGCTCGTATCTAGTGGTTATTCTCACATCATCGCCTGCGATCCTCGTCGAGAAGGGGTGGGTAGAAACGTCCAGCCGGAATCTGTTCATAGGCATACCCAGCAGCGACAGAAGTTTCTCATTCACCTGCTTCATCGCTGGTACATCATAGTCAACATCTTCCAGCGGATGCTTCTCCGGAAATGCTCCTTCGGCAAGGGTCTTTACAAGAATTCTCTTGAGCTCCGGGATCAGCTCGCCGAAAATCTTGTCGAGATCAGAAGTGGTTAGACCCTCCTCGGAAAGGTCCAGCAATGCATTGTAGGGATGCGTTGACGGATCAAGATGTTCTGCCTGTTTCCGCTTCAGCTCCGTTATTTTTTCGAGGTGGGGCTGAAAGATTCGAAACTCAGACTTTTCCCGCGCCTCTCTCCACGGAATAGCCGCTTCTGTTATTGCCTTCTGGAGTTCCTCAAGCAGGTCAGGCGGGACTTTCTGGTAGAACTGAAGGTCTCTCTTTAAGACCCTAATGATCCCCTTTTCCGCGTCGCTGAGCTTCTCCTGCTTCTCAGCCTTCTCGACTAGCTCTGCAAGGTCCAGGGTCATCTTCTGCCGGAGAAGTTCAAGCTCCGCCTGCGCCTTGCCCCTGGCAGCAGCTCCAGCTTCAGGCATGTTGATCTCTAGGTCCCAACCAAGGAGGGACGAGGAATAGGTCATGGCAGCGATAGGCCTATACTTGGCCAGAAGATCAACGATCAGTGAATTGCTGAAGAGCGCCATGCGAACAGCGTAGAAACATCAACGCCTTACTATCTAAAAACGTTCGATCATCTGCGAAGAGATTCGAAGCTGGGACCTATCCCTGATAGACGACTTTGTAGAGATTGCTGGTTGCCTCACGATAAATGTCGATGCGGCGAATCTAGGACCCGTGATGTGACTAGGTAGGAATCGGCCCGCCTAAACTTTCCACTCTGTAAGAGATTCTCCTTGGCGGCTTCGGTATCACTGCTCCACTCGAACCATTTTCGGATCTGGTCCTCGCGGATGACCACGCAAGCCTCGATGCTCGCTTCGAGCAGTCTTGATACTGACTCTTGGTAGGAGAGAGTGGCATGTGCCGCTAGGTTATGAGTCCGCTTCTCCCACGTCTGCCAAATGTTGGCATGCAGATGTTTCTCTGGGTGAGGATCCTCAGCACCGACTATCAGAGCGTAGCCTTCTAGGTTTGTCAGCGAGCGGTGGAACTTGTAGTTGTTTTCCCTAGCTTCGAGTTTGAGCCGTTTTCTCAACTGATCTGTACGGATTGGTCCTTCAGCCTCGACGGTTTCTAGCAGTTTCCTTTCGAGAGCTGAGAGGATCTTCCCTTTCGTGATAAGCTCCCTCTGATGCTTTATTATTGAGTCGAGCACTGGCCAGAGCTTGTCCGAGACGAAGGTCTTCGTCCTTCTGAATACTCTCGTAGCGAGAATGTCGTCTCTCCTCTCGATCTCACTAGAGATGCTGGCTATCTGCTTGCCCTCTATCTTGAGGGACCACCAGTCCAACCAGCCGCTGAAACCCTTCGATGATGGTCTCCAGGCCTTGCCCATCACAGCGCTGATGAGGCTTGGAAGCTCGTTGCCTCCAAGTGCCGAGACGAGTCCCATGTCATGAACGAAGTTGACAATTTCAGATTGAGTTTTCAGACGGAGGCTTGGTCTGAGCCGATGCTCTCGTTGCCGAATCTCTTCTGCTTTCTTGACTAACTGATCGTTGCTTTTCATCAGCCGGGAGGTCCTACCTAGTCTCGTGGGTGAGGTCTGCAATCGTCGGTTTGAGAATCTCGATGATATCCTTGGTATGCAACTCCACGAGTTTGTTGATGTCTCCGCCCCCAGCTATTGCAGTGGGATTTTTGAGAACTTCCCGCTCAACGAGTGCTCGCCTCAATTGGTTGAATGGTGGGACTCCTCCGACGGGGTATCCTGAATACGTGAGGACCTCCTCTTCGTTGGCCAGTCTAACATCCCTGACGCCCAGGAGTGCTTTGACTTTCCTGTAGCTGATTCTATTCTTCGCAGGAAGGATCGCCAGCAGAGGCTCGTTGTTGGAGTCGACTAGGACGATGGACTTGACGATCTGATCTACATCGGCCTTTCGGGCGGCCTGTTCGACAGTCTTGACCGGCTCGTCGAACTCGATGAACCGATGCCAGATTCTGTGCGAGAGCAAGAAGCTTCGCAGACGATCAGAATACGTCTCAGCGACCGAGTCCAAGAGCTAGAACGTCTCGTCTCGGAACCTGCAAGGCCGAAAATCCAGCTCGGCCCTTGGTACGCCCACAGATTCTCCATATGAGATTGCTTCCTTCCAACTATCCTCCTCGGGTGATGCTTGAAAGGTCCGACCTGGAAAAACTATGATCAGCTCTTCACCTCTGTAAAAGTGTGCATAGTAAGGCACTCCGTTCTCGGTCAAGAGATTCCGCTCAATCTCTCGAATCACTCTCGAAATGGCTTTGGCCTCAATGCCTACCTTGAGCAGAGTCAAATTATGACCAGTCTTTGTTCCAAGTATGGTCATTCTGTTGAGTATCGTCCGGTCCCCGATGCCTTCTCTGACAATGATTCCATGATATTCATCGATATTGAACATCAGACCCGATAACTATCCTCGTGTCCTGGAAGCTCTTATTTCCATACTCATGTCGATCGCTCGTGCTGAGTGAGTTATCGCGCCCACAGAGATCACGTCTACTCCCGACTTAGCGTAGCCTGCAATGTTCTCTCTCGTGATTCCACCTGAAGCTTCAACTATGACTTGCTCACGCAGGCGCTTGGCCTTTAGGAGATTGATTGATTTCTGCACGTCTTCTGGTGTCATATTGTCTAGAAGTACTATGTCGGCTCCTGCACGGGCGGCTTCGACCGCCAGTGCAGGGGTCGTCGCTTCGACTTCTATCTTCTTCGTGAAGCTTACTCTCTCTTTCGCCTTCCGAACGGATTGTTCTATCGTGCCCGATAGTGTCAGATGATTGTCCTTGATCAGAACCGCGTCATCAGTTCTTAGACGGTGGGTGTCGCCGCCGCCAAGTTCGACAGCCCTCTTCTCGAAATATCTCAGACCTGGAAGCGTCTTTCTTGTACAAGCGATTCTGACGTGTGCCCCGCCATCTTTCTTAGCGATCGATACGATGTTCGCGGTTGCTGTTGCAACTCCGGACATGTGAGATAGCAGGTTCAACAAGGTTCGTTCAATACCCAACAGTGCTCGGGCATGACCCGTAACTGAGAGAATTGTGCTACCCGCTCTGACTTCTTCTCCATCGCGAAACTTGGATGCGCCTTGGCAGTCCACAAGTTGGAGAAGAATAGTAGCCTCGTCCAAGCCTGCAATTACAGCGTTTTCATTGCAGACGACTCGGCCCTCACTCTTCCTCTTCGGGTCGACAAGCGCATTGGTCGTGATGTCCCCGTAGCCTATGTCTTCGGCTATGAATGAACGGAGAGCATCTTCCACAGCTAATCTCGCAAGTTCCAATGTCGGATCAGCCCTGAACGGAATCGGCTTCTTGTTCTACTTCTATTTCTCCTCGATGGACCTCGTGGCCGCAGGAGCCTAGGAAAATGTCCAGTCCGTCGGGACGTGCATCATCACGGTGTGGGCTCACGTGGACAAAGACGACCTGCTCGCGGTCGATCGGGCAGACAGCCTTGATCATGTTTGCAGCTTTGAGTCTGATTCTGAGCGGGTTGACGAAGGCCTCAAACCTCTCCTGGAGTCGTTCATACTTGATTCCGAGGAATCCAGCGTAGAGGCCACAGAAGAACACGAAGATGCTCGCTCCTAGAGCGACCGCTATTCCCATTGGCCCAAGGATTTCGCTGAACACCATGACTAGCGAGACAGCGATGGGCAGTACAATGATTGATAATCCGATCAGCGTTTTGCCCATGATCGAGAGAAAGCCCAAGCTCGCACATCCTCTCCGGTCGCTTGTGAATACCTAGCAGCTTCTCGGATGTTTGGAGTCACGTTCTCGCACAATCTTCTCGACATGCTCGATGATCGTCTTTAATGGGGTCCCAGGACCATAGTTCCCAGAGATTCCCAGCTTCTCGAGGCGCGGCTTGTCATCATCAGGAATAATTCCCCCACCCACGAGCAGAATATCATCTCCACCTTTGTCTCGGACGAGCTTTGCAACTTTCGGGAAGGCAGTCATGTGGGCCCCATTTAG